>JADMIJ010000108.1 GCA_015478655.1 Acidimicrobiales bacterium
GCCGATGCTTCCACACGCAGAGTCTACATCGCGCGGATTAACCTATGGTGGACCCCTAGCGGCGTTGGGCTCCTGCGTACCATTTGCCACTAGAACCTTCACGCTGGAATGTGCCACCGTCGACGTCGTGGCGGATGGCGGACGCGTCGAAGTGGCAGTGGTTGTGGATGAGGCCGAGCTGGCTTTGAAGCGAGGACCCACCACTGAGCCAACAAACCCCGCCAGGGCGAGTGCCACCAGGAAAACCATTGCGAGACCGATGCGTCTCCCCCAAGATGACTGCTGATGCGAGTGGAGAGGACCCACCCGGCGCATCTTAGATGGCACGACCGGGGACAAGAATGAATTCGCCGACTGGAACAGGATCGTTGCCAAACTCGAAGAATGCCGGGCCTGTTGCGCTAGCGAACCGTCGCACCAAAGCTGACGAGCCTCGACGAGATTCGCGGGACGGACAACCAGTGCCTGCTGGTGGATTGCCGACGGCAACGGCCCTCCAGCGTGTCGGGACTTCTTTGTTCTCCCGCCTAGACGATGTCTGGGCCTGAGGCGGAAATGGGTGTGCAAGCAGAGCCACTACGACGGAGTGGACGTGGCGGCACTTGGAGCGAGACGTTCCCGCCAAGGAGACTCATGCAGGGCGGCCAGCGGTCGAGCCAAGGTGACGATGTCGGTGATCAGCTGTGCCGCCTGCGGGTCTGTGTCGGCGAGGGCCCCCAGGACCTGAAGCATGCCAAGGCTCTCCAACTCGTCGGTTGGGAAGTCCCCGGTGGTCCGGGCATCGAGGAAGTCGGCGGCGGCGGCGAGGGCCCAGGGCGTGCGGGTCACCTCGTAGGCTTCGGGAAAGAACTCCAGTGCCAGCCCGGTCAGATCTCGTGATTCGCGAGCGCGCCGTTGGAGGACGTCGCCGAGGGCTCGGGCCTGACAGGCCGCCGCGGACATGCCCTGACCGTAGAGAGGATTGAAGTGGCAGATCGCGTCACCCAAGGGCACAAGCCCCTCCGGGAACCGCTCGAGACGCTCGAAGTGGCGGCGAACGGATCGTGGGAACTTGAAGGGAACTGGGTCGGTCACCAGCTCAGCCGTGCTCACCAGTTCGTCCCAGATCGGCCACGCCAGTGAGCGCCCGAAGTCCCGCCAACCGCCGATATCCGTGGGCGGATGGTCCTCGTAGCGCCCGCCCAGACCTGCCAACCAGATGTCGCCCTCGACGCGAACCAAATAGGCGCCACGGACGTTGTTGTCCTCTGGTTTTGGAAACACGAAGAACCCTGCGCCGCCGATGGCGTTGGGGTCGACGGGTCGCAGGACGGCGCTTGCGTAGGCAAAATCACAATTGACTACTGACTCGGCTGGCGCCTCGAAACCCAGCGTGGTGATCCATTTGATAGAGCGTGCGTTTCTCCCGGTAGCGTCAATCACGAGGTCGGCGGCCACACGCTCTCTGCCATCGAGGAGGACGCCGGTGACGCGTCCGCCCTCGGTAAGCGGTTCGCGTACCAGGGACTTGTATTGCGTGAGAACGTTCGGAAGCGATGAAACTCGCCGCCGGATGCAGTGTTCGAGGAGGCCGCGAGACATGAAATAGATGAGGCCGGCCGGCTTCGGCTCGGGCTGGAATCTCGCAAGGTCATAGGACTTGCCCTCGGGTCGGAAGACAAAGAAGTCCCGTCCACCCACACATTGCACTGCACCAGCGGCTACGAGATCGTCGGCAAATCCGGGGAAGAGATCACAGCCAATATTGAGCCCGCCCGGGAGCAACGCATGGAAGTGGTTTCCTTGTGGAACGCCGCTGCGCGTACCCGGTGCCGCAGGAATGTCATCTCGATCGATCAGGACGACCTCGCCGAAATAGTCCGAGAGCACTCGTGCCGAGAACAACCCGGCAATGCCACTACCCACCACGGCCGCACGCCGCGCAATCGTCTTCAGCGCCACTTCGAGCCTCCTCCGGGTCGCGGCATCCTCCCACTGGTGTTCGGGACGAGTCCAGCGACCGACGGTCGGCCCTCAGCTAGGGCCGTTGTCCGGACCAAATCCTCGATTTTGGGTGGCGGCGCGCGAGCCACACCGGCGACACGTTCCGATGAGAGCCTGGTTCTTGCGAGTATTCGCTCTCAGCAAGCCGTTAGCGGCTCCGGCCGCGACCTCTCGAATTGCGTGCACCCTTGGCGTGATGGTCTCCATGGTGGTCGGACCGTTCGCGCTGGGCTGCCCTCCGACTACGACCGACGAATCCGCCGGAAACGATAACGACAAGTCCAACTGCCATGACGATCCAGATCAGCATGAATACCCCCGTTCGGCGAGCTTCCTCGGACAGCTCCGGGCCGTCGTCTCCACCGCATCCTCGCACGACAACCAGGTGCATGGCTATGGGCGCCGAGCCCGTGATCTGGTTGTACCGTCCCTGGGACTCTTCCGCGTTGACTGCGTCAGACGCAACATGGGTAGTCCGATGCAGCTCCGTGTCCTGCCCCGAGGCTACCGTTCGCTCAAGAAGCGACCATTTCCGCGATGGCTCCACCGGTGGTGGCGTTGTTCAGGTAGGGCTCGGGGTCGTGAACCCGATGCCCGTTGTCGACGAGACGCTCGGTCACTGGACCGTCGAACACCTCGGATAGCGAACGGATGCACGCGGGGTCGTCGGCATTTCGAATATTGACCCATCGCTTCACGCCGTCCGGGAACCGGCCCCGGCCCTCGTGAGGCGCGGGATCGAGCAGGTCGAGGATCATCTCGCCCCCCAAGGGTGATCCCATGGTGATGAGGCCAGTCACATTCCATTCGGGGTGGCGGCACAGCGTCTCGTATGCGACCACGGTACCGAGGGAATGGGCGATCACGACCTCGGTGTCGGGACCTATGAGCGCCTCAAGTCTTTCCTGCGCTCGTCGCCGGATGTCGTCGTCCTGGAGGTATGCGCCGGCCTGGGCCAGAAGCCGGTCGAGATGCTGTTCCGAGAGCATCTTGACCAATTCGTCCAGGTCGATGTCATGGTCGTGTGCCTTCAGGACGTCCGAGGCGTTGGCCAGTATCTCGCGGATGTCCAGCTGCGGGTCGTAGCTTCGCTCGGGGTCCTTGCGGAAGAGGTCACCGTAAAAGGCGACTTCCACGTCTGACTCCGACACCTCCATGCCGTGCCACGCCAACCCGTCCGACAGCGCGGGGTACCAACGCGCCCGGATCGACGCGGGCCCCCACAGCGAGTTCCCGGCTCCGTGCACCATCACAATCCGTGCCATGGCCGAGAGTGTGGCACTGGTGCGTGCCATGAGCCTCATCCGTGCTCCTGGCCGGAAGACCGCAGCTACTACGGCGACAGGAGCCCGCCAACTCCTGCCGCTGTAGTAGAGGGGTTCCCGCCGGTAGCGCCACCCTAGCCATTGCAACTCAGTGTTGCAACGGATGGTGGAAGCGTCCCTCGCGTGCGGGTGCCGGAACCCTACTCCGTTGGGCTGACCTGGCATTTTGCCTGTGGAGTGGTTGTCCTCACAACAGGATGGAGCCCTGAGGAACCGGCGGGCGAGATGCCACTTCGTCGGCCAATCCGCCGGGAGGGCAGAATGACCTGGGGGACCAGGCCGGCGGCATGCCGATCGCCCCATCTCGCCGATCAGCATTTCCATGGTCGCCGTAATCGGCCCAGCGCAGCACAGTCGCTGGGTTCTACCGAGGCGCAACCTTTCAACCCTGCCCAGTCGGTTGCACCACCGACCCGTGAATTCTCGTTGTCACCCGCTGGGAGAACTCCCCCACCCCAAGTTGCGAACACGACTGCACGTCGCGTGCAACCGGCATTCGGGACGCCATACCGGAAGATCGAAGAAGCCGGGAATGTAGAGTCGGATTGTGGTTCATGGGCGGAGAGGGCGGCCGAGGGCGGCACATCGTCGTGAGGTTGGGACGCCGGTGGGCTCGTGACGACGACCCGTCGTCCGAGGCTTGGCCGCGATGAATTGCGAGCACTCTTCATCGAAGCTGGGCGTGCCATCGTCCGCGAAGAAGGGTTGGGCACGGGTGGGGAGATGCTCACCCTCAAACGGGCACGCGAATGGGTCGAAGCCGATTCCGGCATCCACGTGACCAATGCCTCGATCATCGGTCGGGTCTGGGACAGCCAGGTCGAGTTCGCCACGGACGTGCTGGTGGCCATCGCGGCTGACTACAGCTCGACAGAGATTGAAGACACCCTGAGGGCGGTGGCTCCCATCCTCAGCGACGTGGATAGTTCCTCCGAGGAGTCCCGAAGGTCGGCGCTACGCGAATTGTGCCGTGTCGGGAGCGCCACCCAGATCGAGGCCCTCCGCCGCTCGCAAGAATTCTTCCGATGGATCGCGGTGTGGGCGCTGACAGGGCTCGGGGCTGCAACAGACAATCGGCGCCGGATCGAATCGGCACTCCAACAGTCCTATGTAATGGTTACAGAGCACTTGGATGGTATCTACCAGCTGATCCTGGATCTCCTCGGTTTCCGTGTCCGCCCCGGCTTGACCATCCGACAGTTCACCATCTCGGCAGAGGCCTTGATCGAAGGAATCCTCCTTCGGGAACGAGTCAACGCTGGGCACTTCGGCGGGATCAAGCGGCCCACGGGCGCGGGTGGCCAGGAGCAAGAATGGACGCTGCTCGGCGTCACGGTCGACGCGTTAGCCGAGGCATTCTTCGAACTGGATCCCGACTGGGCACCGCCGCCTGCTGACTCCCCTCTCGCATCGGCTGCTCCGACCGAATGAGTTGATTTCGGCAAGCGGATAGCGGCTCCCGATCGCGAGAACCGAGCGCACCTGATCCTCACCGAGGCTGACCCGCTTCAGGCCACGTCAATGCCCGAGCTCACCCATGCGCTGCTCGATCTCCAGGTCGAAAGTCAGTGTTCGATCGATGTGGTGAATCGTGGGCGATCCCTTCAAGAAGCCCAGGCCCAGAGGTCCGAAAGGTCCCTGGGCTTGCCCTATTCGCCGAACTGGGGGCGGTGGATGCGGGTTCGCACGCAAACCAGCAGCAGCCCTCACGGTTTCCTCATGGTCTCATGACTGTTCACTGACATCGCGCTCCAATGATGCCTCGATCGGCAACGAGGAGTCAGTCAGATGATGGTCCACTATGCGAATCCCTCCTACCTGGCCAGCCCCCAGACGCTCGACCCCGGCGCCATCGAGTCGCTGGTATACGCCAATACGTCACACGGTGCGGTGCTGGTGGCCGCCATGTACGCCATGGCCAACAACCAGGTGGGGCAGGCCCCCCCGATGCCGGGAGGTTGTCTCACCGAATGGCATGTGCATACCAACCTGTGCTTCTCGAACACGAAAGGCGTTGTTGTCGGGGCGGAACACAACGGTCTGTGCCCTGCCGGTTCGTCCAATCGGGTCACCCAACCCATGCTCCACGTATGGTTGGCACCGGTGGCGGGTGGTCCTCTGACAGTGGATGCCTCAGGCGCACAGATCACAGCGGCGGCGGCCCAGCTCCCGGCACCAAGCCCTCCGAATCCGGCCGCCTGATAGAAATGGGCCGCCGAACCGACGGTTCCTCATGAGTCCCGACGGCACCCAGGAGTCCAGGAACCGGCGTTGGCGGAAGGGTGAACCCGTGACAGTGCTGCGATCCGACAAACGGAGTCTTCCCAGGGCGAAGCTGCCCGTCACTACCGGCGTCATCGTCGCTACCGCGCTGGCTGCCGCCTCATGCGGCGGTGGATCGGGGTCGACACTTCCCGCGGCGCCGGCGAAGACTGAACGGGTCTCCGGCGGTCCCACCGGCAGCTACATCGTTCCGGCCGGAATCCACAAGATCAAACACGTCATCGTGATCCAGCAGGAGAACAGGTCGTTCGACTCCTACTTCGGCACCTACCCGGGAGCAGATGGCCTCCCGACAAGCAACGGGCAATCCACCCTGTGCGTGAACAATCCGGCCACTGGGTCGTGTGTGGCTCCCTATGTCGATCATGCCGACGTCAATGGCGGAGGGCCCCACTCCCAACCCAACGCCACCGCCGACGTCAACGGCGGGAAGATGGACGGGTTCATCGGACAGGCCGAGTCGGGTCGGAAGGGCTGCTCCGACCCCACCAACCCGGCCTGCACCAACTCGAGCTCTCCCGATGTGATGGGCTACCACACGGCCGGCGACATCCCGAACTACTGGGCCTACGCCAACGACTTCGTCCTCCAGGACCACATGTTCGAACCGAACGCCTCGTGGAGTCTCCCGTCCCACCTCTTTCTGGTGTCGGAGTGGTCGGCGTACTGCACCCAGCACAGCAATCCGTCGACCTGCGTCAACGCCCTCCAGACCAAGCCGGCCGAACGGCCGGCGAATGCGCCGGCGATCTACGGCGGCCAGGCGGGACCTACAAACGCCCGCAATCCGAACAGGGCCAACAAGAGCACCGCGGTGAGCGGCCAGCCGATCTTCGCATGGACCGACCTCACCTACCTGCTCTACAAGTCCCATATCAGCTGGGGGTACTACGTGGTGAGTGGGACCGAGCCGGACTGCCAGAACGATGCGGCCGTGTCCTGTCCGCCCGTCCGCCAGTCGTCCAACACCCCTGGGATCTGGAACCCTCTGCCGTGGTTCGACACCGTGAAGGCCGACGGTCAGTTGGGGAACATCCAGTCCGTGCAGAAGTACTACGCCGCAGCCAAGAGCGGAACGCTGCCGGCCGTCTCGTGGGTCGTGCCGTCGGGTGCAGTGAGCGAACACCCGCCTGCCCCTGTGAGCTACGGGCAGTCCTATGTGACCAGCCTCATCAATGCCGCCATGACCGGCCCGGAGTGGAACTCGACGGCGATCTTTCTGGCCTGGGACGACTGGGGCGGCTTTTACGACCACGTGGTGCCGCCGACCGTCGATCAGAATGGCTATGGGCTCCGGGTGCCGGCCATCGTCGTGAGCCCGTACGCCAAGAAGGGCTACATCGACCACCAGACCCTGAGCTTCGACGCCTATGACAAGTTCATCGAAGACGACTTCCTCAACGGGCAGCGACTCGACCCGGCGACGGACGGACGGCCCGACCCGAGACCGAGCATCCGCGAGACCGAACAGATCCTCGGCAATCTGACCGATGACTTCAACTTCAATCAGGCACCACGTCAACCGATGGTCCTCCCGGTCCATCCGAAGACCACACTCACGGGCACGCCGGCTCCAGCGCACCTTCCTGCTGCGGCTAAGACCGACGGCTGAGGGTTCCACGCCCCTCTGGCAACCTTGCCTGCGTCGTACTTTTGGTCATTCTCGCCGAGCAACGACGGGGCCCAATGATCAAGCATTTGACGGACCTGCCCGCCGGCGTCATCAGGTTCGAGATCGCCGGAACGTTACGCGCCGAGGACTACCGGGACGTCGTCCTTCCTGCTCTGGAGCGTGTTTGCGCCGGCCGAACGCGATGATGCGATTGCATGGGTCGCTGGCTGACTGGACCCGACACCCCGCTGCTTCAGCCGTAGTGTTTGGCATCGGGCCACGCCCGAGCCAAGCTGACCCGTTGTCCGGTGCAGATCCAAATGGGGTCACCACGCTCTTCGGTCCACACACCGTCGGGCGTGGCGACAGAGCCCGCAGGAACCACGTTGCGGAAGATGGATTGAAGGTACGTCCTCGAGAGATTGACGGCGATCGTCGTGCTGCCGTCGATAGCACCCGTCGGACCGCGGTAGCGGCAACTGTCTGGGGCGCCGCCATCTACGGCGACCGCAACTTACACCTTGACGGTCGCGCCTTCCCAGGTGATCGGCGACGCCTGGATCCGCGACCCCAACGGCTCGAAGGCGTTCGCCGGCAATCCTCTCGTGACCTTCACCATCAACCAGCAGGCTGATGTCTTCGTAGGCACGGACAAGCGGGTCGGCCGACCGGCCTGGCTCGACGGAACGTGGTCGGACACCGGGCCGACCGAGACGGCCACCGGTCCGGTCACCTACGAACTGTTTCGCAAGGCGTTCGCAGCCGGGTCGGTCGCCCTGGGCCCAGTGAGTGGGACCGCGGTGGCGATGTATACCATTGCCGTGCACTGACTGCTCCCGCTAGGTGTGCACAGGCTTTCTGTCGGAGGTGCCTGGGGATCGACCGCCGAAGATCGAGCGGCCTCGTACCCGTGTACGGGCTGGTCGCGGAATGGAGCCTCCGGGACTGCTGGGCCAATTCACGCCAATAAGGG
>JADMIJ010000258.1 GCA_015478655.1 Acidimicrobiales bacterium
GGATCCAAGCTCCTATGTTGTCAAGCGGCCATTTCGAGTGATCCGGCGCCGGCTTGGAGCAGCCTGAAGACGGTTCGGATGAGCTGGCGCTTGAGGGCACGGAGCGCCTCCCGCCAGGTCTTGCCCGCGGCCCGCTTCCGCGCGATGTACGCCTTGGCGGGTGGATGGTGGAAGGCCTGTGACAGGGCGATCGTGTAGAGCGCTCGGTTCAGTTGGCGGTTGCCGCCCCGGTTGAGTCGCATCCGCTGGGTCTGACCGGAGCTGGCCGGGATGGGTGCGACCCCGGCAAGAGCCGCAAAGGCATCGGAGGACCGAAACCGTCGAACATCGCCAACCTCGCCGACGAGTGTCGCGGTGACGATGGAGCCGGCACCCGGGAGGGTCAGCAGCGGATGGCCCTCGACCCGCGCACCGATCCGAACGGCGAGCGCATGCTCCTCGCCCGCGAGGACGCGGAGCCGCTTGAGGCGACCTCGAGCGAGCTCGGCCTGGACCCCGACGTGTGGTCTCAGGAGTCGGGCGACCGTGCGCTGATGCTGACTGGTCGTGAGGTTGCTCGCCTTCGCACCATAGCCGGGCACCAGGATCCGGAGATCAGCGTGGAGCCGGTTGCGGACACGGGTCATCTCGAGGACCACGTCCTCGCGTGCCCCGACGAGGAGCTGGATCTCGAGGCTCCAGTCAGCCAGCCGGACCGGCGGCAGGTCGGGCTCTCGGAGGGTCACCCGGGCGATCGCCAGGGCATCGCCCGGATCGCTCTTGCCGGCCCGCCGGGTGCGGATCCGTTCGCGCCGCGAGAGCTGCGGTGGCACCTCCCAGACCGAGCACCCGGCCCCGATCAGGAACCTGGCTGCCGGTGCCCCGAAACTCGCTGATCCCTCGACGCCGATGACCGCGTCCGGGTCCGCCGCCTGTGCCCAGGCGAGCAGTGCCCGATGTCCGGGCGGATCGTTGTCGAACGTGCGCTCTGCACGGGGCGTGCCCAGTTCGTCGACGACGCAGGCTGCCAGGGTGCCCTTGTGGGTGTCGATCCCGATCGCGCTCATCCCGTGTCCTCCAGTCGTGCCGATACGATGGACACGGACCAGGTGGGCAGCAGTGCGTCGAGGTGAAAGCCACGCTCCTATGAGGCCACGCCTGGTCCGCTGATCTCCGACGGCGGGGGCACTTGAATCGAAAGCCATCGAAGTACGAGGCCCTGCCAGTTCGAGCCACCCGCCCCGGGACCAAACCCTCGCATGTCGGCGAGGCCACCGCTCAGGCTACGCACTGCCAGATGCGCGGGGGAGGGCCACCTGTCACCGACATGCAGACCAGTGCCCGCCTCATGGCCATCTGCCGGAACCTTGGGACCGAGGGCTCGATCCGATGGCCATCCTCGTCAACGACGTGTCAGGGGATCACGGCGAGCGGGACGATGAAGGCCCGCAGCGCGTCAGTCTGTGGAGCGCCGACGGGGTGTGCGAGCGAGCGCGCCG
>JADMIJ010000259.1 GCA_015478655.1 Acidimicrobiales bacterium
CATCTGATCTGCCGGGCCGGTGCCGCCCCGTGCCTGATCCCGAAACCGTAGTCATCTCGTTGGAATCGCTGTTTGCCTTGAGGAGACCCAGAAGTGACCAGTGTGAAGCCGAACCCAACCACCACCGATGCCGGTGTTCCAGTCGAGAGCGATGAGCACTCCCTGACCGCCGGGCCTGGCGGGCCGATTCTGCTGCAGGACAGTTACCTGATCGAGCAGATGGCGCAGTTCAACCGGGAGCGCATCCCCGAGCGGCAGCCGCACGCGAAGGGCAGCGGGGCCTTCGGCCACTTCGAGGTCACCGGTGATGTCAGCGCCTATACCAAGGCGGCGGTGTTCCAGCCCGGTACCACGACCGAAATGGGGGCTCGGTTTTCCACGGTGGCGGGGGAACGAGGGAGCCCTGACACCTGGCGCGACCCTCGCGGGTTCGCCCTGAAGTTTTATACGACTGAGGGCAACTACGACATGGTCGGCAACAACACCCCGGTGTTCTTCATGAAGGACCCGATGAAATTCCAGCATTTCATCCGGTCCCAGAAGCGGCGTGCCGACAACAACCTGCGTGACCACGACATGCAGTGGGACTTCTGGACGTTGTCCCCGGAGTCCGCGCACCAGGTGACCTGGTTGATGGGCGACCGCGGTATCCCCCGTAGCTGGCGGCACATGAACGGCTACACCTCCCACACTTACATGTGGGTCAACTCCGCCGGTGAGCGGTCCTGGGTCAAGTACCACTTCAAGACCGACCAGGGTGTGGAGACGTTCACCCAGGACGAGGCCGACCAGCTGTGCTCGGTCGACACCGACTACCACACCCGCGACCTGTTCGAGCACATCGCAGACGGGGACTATCCGTCCTGGACGATGTATGTGCAGGTGATGCCCTACGGCGACGCGGCTGGCTACCGGTTCAACCCGTTCGACCTGACCAAGGTGTGGCCCCACGCCGACTACCCGCTGATCGAGGTCGGCACGGTGACCCTGGACCGTAACCCGACCGACAACCACGCCGAGATCGAGCAGCTCGCGTTCCAACCCAACAACTTCGTGCCCGGGATCGGCCCGAGCCCGGACCGGATGCTGCTGGCCCGGCTGTTCGCCTACTCCGATGCCCACCGCTACCGTATCGGCGCCAACTACCAACAGCTCCCGGTCAACGCCCCCATCTGCCCTGTGCGCACCTACAGCAAGGACGGGGCGATGGCGTTCAACAAAACCTCCGACCCCGTCTACGCCCCGAACTCCAAAGGGGGCCCGGCCGCGGACACCAAACAGTTCGGGACGGTTCCTAGCTGGCAGGTCGACGGCGAGATCACCCGCGCCGCCTATGTCGACCATGCGGAGGACGACGACTGGGGCCAGGCCGGCACCATGGTCCGCGAGGTCCTCGATGACGCTGCCCGGGCACGTCTGGTCGACAATGTGGTCGGGCACCTGCTCAACGCGGTCACCGAACCGGTGTTGGAG
>JADMIJ010000260.1 GCA_015478655.1 Acidimicrobiales bacterium
CAATACCGTTCAGTTAGGGTGGGCGGGGGCGTAGGTTGCTGGGTTCGTGGGCTGGGGCCAGATCGCGTGGTGGGCGCGTTTGACGTGCCACTTGACGTACTTGCGTTTGATGACGCGGGGTGCGCTGCGTCGGCGTCGGACGGGGTTGAGCCGGTGGAGCAGTCGGCGGAGAAAGTCCAGCCAGCCGAGGCCGTCGCGGCCGTTGTGGTCAGGGGGAAAAAGCGCCCGGGTGGGCGAGGGTCTGGCGGGTGATCCGCAGCGCGGCAACGAAACTGACGCGGTCCGGGTCGTGGCCGGAATGCGCAGCGGCTTGGGCCATCAGGCAGCGGATCGCGTAGTGGCAGCACAGATGCCCCCAGATCTCCTGGAGCACCAGGTCAGGGGACTTGCTGCGCAGCACGGTGCGCGGTCCGCGCTGGTGGGTCTTCAACTCATCGAAGGTCAGCTCAACCTCCCACCGCTGCGTGTAAGCGGCGGCGAGGTCGACCGCGCTGACGGCGGCCGGATCCAGCAGTGTGGTGAAGAGCCGGTAGGTGTCGATGTTCTCGCGTCCGTCATCGATGGTGTAGTCGATGACCCGCACCAGCATCGGCTCCTGGCGCCGTTGTGCGGCGGGCATGGTGCCACGCAGGTGGGCCAGCCAGGAACCGTCGGGCAGGTCGTGCACATGTGTGGGCTGGGGGGCGCTCTTGTCGGTACGGATCCGCCACAACAGGTCGGCTCCGGTCGCGATCGCCCTGCGCCACAGGGCGTAGGAGAAGAACCCGCGGTCGGCCAGCAGCAGCATGCCCGGCTGCAGCCGATCCAGTATCCGATCGGTGAGCGTGACCTCGGACTGGGAGTACGTGCCGATCTCGGCGGCGAAGACCGCGTGCGTGCCGCACTCGGCCAACGCCACGACCCTGGCCTGGGGGAACGCAGCCTGCTCGCCCTTGTTCACCCCAGGACGCCCGAAGTGCTCATCGTTCGCGCTCGTGTCCGCCACGTCCAGACACATCCCGTCGATCGCGACCAGCCGCCGACCGGCCAGCCACACCCCCGGCGTGGTGTCCGTCCCGATCGGCTTGGCAACCCGTGCGAACAACGCAGCCAACGGCTCGGACCCCAGCCGCGCTCGGGCCTGGAAGATCGCGGACTTGCTCGGCGGCGAGTAGCTCTCCTGCCAGCCCGAGGCCCACGACAGGCCATCGGTCAGCTGCGCGAGCACGTCCTCATAGGACCCCTCTGAGTACAGCGCCATCCCGATCGAGAAGTACGCCATCACCCGTGCCGGCAACGACCGATGACGCTGCTCAGTCCGCCCGATCCCGGCGATCACCTCATCGACCAACTCAGGCGGGAACACCCTCGTCAGAACCCCCACCGACACCAGGTCGGACAACCGACGATCCGACTCAGGCTTCTTCCACCCAGCTCTCGGCATGCCCCCAAACTACACCGCTGTAAGCTTAACTGAACGGTATTGGG
>JADMIJ010000261.1 GCA_015478655.1 Acidimicrobiales bacterium
ATGAAACGGTGGCTCGTCGGGTATATCATGCGACAGCGTCGTCGGCAGCGAGATCGGTGTTTCCTTGGTGCGTGAGAGCCCGTTTTTCAGTTGGGTCCGGGACGTCTGAGCACCCCTGATTGTGCCACGAGTCGGCAACGGCTCCGGAGCACGTTTTCTAGAGTTCTTCTGACGGACGTCCCACGCCGGCGGCGCGCCCGGAGGATGATATGGAAGTTCTCTACCCACACTGCGCTGGCCTCGACGTCCACAAGGAGACGGTGGTCGCCTGTGTGCGCCACATGACGGACGGCACGGTCAGGCGCGAAGTCCGCACGTTCAAGACCACGACGACCGATCTGCTCGCCTTGTCGGAGTGGCTGGCGTCGGAAGGCTGCACGCATGTCGTGATGGAGGCGACCGGCGTCTATTGGAAGCCGGTCTGGCACATCCTGAGCGACGGTGACTTCGCACTGACGCTGGCCAACGCGGCGCACGTCAAGAACGTGCCGGGCCGCAAGACCGATACCAACGACGCCACCTGGCTCGCCGATCTGCTGGCGCATGGGCTGGTGCGTGCCAGCTTCGTGCCCGACGCCGCGACGCAAGAGCAACGTGGCCTGCTGCGCACCCGCAAGCAACTGGTGCGCGAGCGGGCCAGCCACGTGCAGCGGCTGCAGCGGACGCTGGAGGACGCCAACATCAAGCTCGACTCGGCGATCTCCGATGTCACCGGGGTGAGCGGGCGGGCCATGATCGAGGCCCTGATCGTCGGCGAGACCGACCCCGCCAGGTTGGCCGAACTGGCTCATCGGCGGATCAAATCCTCGCCCGAGACCCTGCGCGAGGCGTTGCGGGGGCGCGTGACCAAGCACCATCGCTTCCTGCTGCATCTGCACCTCAAGCAGATTGACGCCCTCGACGAGGCGATCGCCGGGATCGACGCGGAGGTCGACGCCCATGTCGAACCCTTTCGCGCCGCGATCGCGCAGTTGAAAACCATTCCGGGTATCGGCGACCTCGGCGCCTGCGTGATCCTCGCCGAGATCGGCACCGACATGAGCCGCTTCCCGACCCAGGGACACCTGATCTCCTGGGCCGGGCTGTGTCCGAAGAATGACGAGAGTGCCGGCAAGCGCCGATCCAATCGGATGCGCAAGGGAGCGCCCTGGTTGAAGACGACCCTGATCCAATGTGCCTGGGCCGCCGCGCGCAAGAAGGGCAGCTACCCCCAGGCCCAATTCCAGCGCCTGCGCGCCCGGCGCGGCGCCAAGAAGGCCATCGGCGCCGTGGCGGCCTCGATGCTCACCGCCGCCTACCACATGCTCAAGGACGGCACCTTCTACCAGGACCTCGGCGCCGATCACTTCGACCGTCGCGCCAAGGGGACCGCGACCAAGCGCCTGATCGCCAAGCTGCAAAGCTTCGGCTACGACGTTCAGATCACTCCGATCGCCGCATGACCAGTGGGGAGTTTCTTTCTAG
>JADMIJ010000262.1 GCA_015478655.1 Acidimicrobiales bacterium
GGTGGACGCACACGCGTCGCCAGCCTTAGTGCGGATCTGTGCCTCGCCGAGCCGGAGGATGGAGAGCTCTCGCGGGTTCACGACGGGAAAGAACTCAGCCGACCTCGGCATACCCCGTCGGGTTCTGAGCTTCACACGATCTGGTGCCGCGGGAGAATCGGCCCGGCGGCGGCCGCAAGCGGCCTTGCCGGCTCATGTCCAGTTAGAACAGCCGATCGTCGTCGCCACTGCCTGATTCGTCTCGGTCCCGTGGCGGTGGTTTCTCGGGTGGGAGCCACTGCCAGTCGCCCGGGCCACCTTCGAGCCGGAAGCCCTTGTGATGGCGCAGGTAGTGGTGGTGATGACACAGCCGGGCCAGATTCCAGAGGGCGGTCTCACCGTTCTCGACCACCGGGATGATGCGATGGTCGATCTCGAGGCCGTCTCGGACATCACAG
Source organism: Acidimicrobiales bacterium (assembly GCA_015478655.1). Lineage (GTDB taxonomy): Bacteria > Actinomycetota > Acidimicrobiia > Acidimicrobiales > RAAP-2 > Bog-756. The sequence continues at coordinate 438 of JADMIJ010000262.1, forward strand.
CCAGGGACCACACAGGTGGGGTCCCGCTCGATCACGGCCCGTCGCAGTGGGGCCCGGATGGTTCGGCCCAGGTTGGTGATGGAAGCGATGTCTGCGCCCTGGGTGATCACCAGGTGGACGATGGCATCACCCAGTACCTCACGGGCCGTCTCTAAGGGCACAGGGCCCACGCCGGGGATCTCACAGCACTCGCCGTCTTGGAGCTGTCCACGCCGAAGGGCGGCGAGGTCTACCCGGAGGTGGACGCTGGCCGGCGGAGGAAAGGCGGTCGAGGAGCACTCGGTGGTGGCCTGGCCGGACTCGGCCTGGTCAGTATCGGCCTGGTCGGTATCGGCGCTGTCGGTGTCCGAAGCTCTGGCCCCCGAAGCTCGGGCCGACTTGTCGGCGCCGGCCTGGCCGGTGTCGCCTCGTTGGGCACTGCTCTGGGCACTGCTCTGGGCACTGCTCGACGCCCGAGGGGGCCGCTGGCGCTCCCCGGTGAGGAGAGCGACCAGAGCGTCGGCCTCGTAGGCGTCGGGACGCTCTCGGAGGCCCTGTCGTCTGGCCTCGTCGAAGATGACCGTCTTGGTCGGCTTCAGAGCGGCCAGCAGCTTGGCCCCGGCATCGGGGGTGAACAGGCCCTCCAAGCGGAAGGCCCCGTCTCGGTCGGTGTAGTGGTGGAGGTAGCGGGCGGCTCTGATGCGCTCATAGGCCGCATGGCTCTCCTCAGCCGATCGGGCCTTGGCCTTGGCCCGCAGGCACCGGTCAGCCAGCTGGCGGTTGGTCTCGGTCGGATCCTTGGCCGCATCGACCAGCTCGTCCCCGCTGGTGGGGTCCACGTCCAAGACATCGGCCACCTGGCGAGCCCGAGCGTGGGACAACTGGCCTTTGCGCAGAGCATGACCCAGCTCGGGATGGTCGGTCATCTGCTCAGCCAGGTGTAAGGAACCGGCGGCGGAACTGCGGGACTCGCCGGTCTTGGTGGCCAGCCACTCAGCCGCCGAGCGATGGCCGTGCCGACTCCCCAGCACTTCCAACCGGTGCCTAC
>JADMIJ010000263.1 GCA_015478655.1 Acidimicrobiales bacterium
GATTCATAGAGGAACGTCGGCTGGAAGTAGCCCAGCACGACCGGGGCGCCGGCGCTGTCCAGGTGGGCGCGGCCGGTGGCGAAGTCCATCTGGTGGATCGCCAGCTTCCACGGTGCCGTGGTGGGGTCGCCGTAGAGTTCGTTGTTGAACCAGTTCCCCCACCTGCCCAGCCCCTGGGCAATCAACAGCCCGGGGGCTGCGGCGTCGACCAGGGCCGTGAACCGGACGTTGTGGCGGCGGCAGCCGATCCAGGCTCCGAGCAGGCCCAGGGCGACGGCACCCCAAATGCCCAGGCCGCCGTCCCAGATTTTCAGCGCGTTCCACGGATTCTTGCCCGGCAGGAAGTACAGTTCCGGGTCCGTGATGACGTGGTAGATCCGTCCGCCGGCAATGCCGAACGGAACCGCCCACATCGCGATGTCCAGGACCGCCCCGTCCCGGCCGCCGCGGGCGGTCAGCCGCCGGCTGGTGAGCCATACGGCAAGGACAATGCCGGCCAGGATGCACAGGGCATAGAAGCGGATCGTCAACGGCCCGACCTGGAAGGCACTAATGGTGGGTGAGGGGATGAGCAGGGGAGCCAGTGTGGCTGGATTCATGGTGGCCTGGCCTTATTTGGTGTAGGAGAAGACGCCCATCATGCCGCGTTCGGCATGGTAGGCGTTGTGGCAGTGGAAGAGCCACTGGCCCGGATTGTCGGCATCGAAGAAGACCGTGACACTCTGCATGGGCCGGACAATGACGGTGTCCTTGCGCGCCCCGGCAGCCCCGACCTGAAACGTGTGGCCGTGGATGTGCATCGGGTGCCACATCATGGTCTCGTTGACGAACGTCACCTCCACCCGTTCCCCGGCCTTGATGTCAAAGGCCTTCTCGAAGGGCTTGGCCATGTCGAAGCGGTGGCCGTTGATGCCCCAGTCGTAGCTCATCATGCCGCCGGTCAGGCGCACCTCGTGGGTGCGGTCGGCTGTCTTGGCGGGAAGGGTCACGGACGGGTCGGCGGTGAGCTGGCCGCCGTCGACCACCTTGCCCGCCAACGCCTTCGGAAGGCTGTCCTTCCCCGGGGCTGTCCCGGTGCCCGTGGCGATGAGCCCGTAGGCCATTTGGGCCTTCCCCTCGGCCAGGGCCAGCACGGGGGTGTAGCCGTCGCGGACGGTCAGGAGCGCGTCGATCCGTTCGCCCATGCCCAGGACGACGGCGTCGACGTCGGCGTGCTGGACGGGGAACCCGTCCGTGTGGGTCAGGGTGAGCTTCTGGCCTGGGATCCCAATCCGGTAGGCGGTGTCGCCGGCGGCATTGATGATGCGCATCCGGATCCGTTCCCCGGCCTTGGCCGTGAACACCTCGGGGTTCCCGGGGTCCCGGCCGTTGAAGAGGTGGAAGGGGTAGGCGACGTCCCCGGCGTCCCCGCCCAGGAACTCGCTGCTGGCCCCCATGAGCATGCCCCCTCCGCTTCCCTGGGT
>JADMIJ010000264.1 GCA_015478655.1 Acidimicrobiales bacterium
CAATACCGGTAACTTAGGTGTTGATCCGGTAGGATTTGGGGGTGCCCAGAGCTGGTCAGGTGAAGTCGCGGTCGGGTGATCGGTTGACGGATCGGGTGGGGGTCGGGGTGTTGACCCGATCGTTCCCACCGCAGGTGGTGGATGAGGTCGTTGCAGCTCAGGGGCGTACTGAGCAGCGGTCGCGGTTGTTGCCGGCGCGGCTGGTCGTGTACTACGTGATGGCGTTGGCGTTGTTCGCTTCCGAGGGCTATGAGGAGGTGATGCGTCAGCTCGTGGCGGGGCTGGCGTGGAGCACGCGGTGGCGTGGGACGTGGCGGGTGCCGTCGTCGCCGGCGATCTCCAAAGCCCGTACGCGGCTGGGTCCGGCGGTGCTGGCGGCGTTGTTCGACCGGGTCTGCGTGCCGGTGGGGCTCCCGGACACGCCGGGGGCGTTCTACCGGTCGTGGCGGCTGGTGGCCGTCGACGGGACCACCTTCGATGCCCCGGACGAAAAGGCGAACACCGCCCGGTTCGGCAAGCCGTCCAACGACGTGGGCAAGGGTGCGTTCCCGCAGGTCCGGGTCGTCGCGGTGGCTGAGTGCGGCACGCACGCGGTGTTCGCCGCCGCGCTGGCCGGGATCACCACCGGGGAACAGGACCTGTTCCGGCGACTGTTTGCCAAGATCGGTGCGGGGATGCTGGTGTTGGCCGACCGCAACTTCCTGGGCCACCAGCTGTGGGCGGCCGCGGCGGCGACCGGGGCGGATCTGTTGTGGCGGGTCAAGTCCGACATCCGGCTGCCCGTGGTCACCGAACAGGTCGATGGTTCCTACCTGTCCTACCTGGCCGCGCCGGGCACTCGCGGCCGTGGGCAGCGGATCCCGGTACGGGTCATCGAGTACACCCTCAAGGCCGGCGAGTCGGAGCATCCGCACAAGGCCGGTGAGGTCTACCGCTTGGTCACCACCATCCTCGACCCCGACCTGGCGCCAGCGCACGATCTTGCCGCCGCCTATGCGCAGCGCTGGGAGATCGAGTCGGTCTTCGACGAGATCAAGACCCACCAGCTCCAGTCCCGGCCAGTGCTGCGCTCCCGAGATCCCAACGGAGTCGAGCAGGAGATCTGGGGGATCCTGCTGGTCCACCACGCCATCCGCGACCTCATCCATATCAGCGCCCGCGACGCGGGTATCGACCCCGACCGGATCTCGTTCACCCGCGCAGTACGCACCGCCCGCCGTAAGGTCACCGACCAGGCGGGACTTTCCCCCCTCCCGACTACGCCGCGCCCTGCGCGAAGCAGCCGCTGAGCTGCTGCAACGACTCAACAAACGCCGCCGCCGACACAACCCCCGCGTCGTTCGCCAAACCCGCCGCACCCCGTTCCCGACCAAGAAGCCCATCGACCGGCACCTCGTCCAACCACCACCCGACCTAATCAACATCGTCAGACGAGCTTAAGTTACTGGTATTG
>JADMIJ010000109.1 GCA_015478655.1 Acidimicrobiales bacterium
GTCGTCACGGCTCATACACCCTTGAACGACCCCTCACGCCCCGCTATCCAAGTACACCGCTACAACCAGGTCTCCCGCCAGTAGTCGGGAGCACCTTCGTCCCCGAGTGACATCGAGTGGGTGTCGTCGTGACCACTGCGGCGGATGCAGCACACCAACGTCCCGAGCCAGGGTCCCCGATCGATGCAATGGACGGCGCCACAACGATGCCAGACCGGTTCCGGCGGTAGCACGAGGTCGTCCAGGTCGAAGTCGGCTTCTGACCAGTCACTGAACCTACGGACGTGATACGGGTCGATCGTCAATTCGTTCCTGCCCCTTTGTGTTGGATCCCTCTACGCAAATTGATCGGAACCAGGGGCCCGTAGCTGTAGCGAGAATTGCAAGAATCGGGACCTCCCCGAGCCTGAGGCGCGTGCCTCATCGGCTCGGATCCACCTACGCGCCGGCGTGACCAGCCATCATGGACGGAGACGCTGTCGGCCCCTTTCACCACAGAACGAGGACGGGATCCGGGAGGCCGGCATGCCTCGAGGACACTCCGACCGGATGCCGTGGGGACCCGATGGGAGGGCCCCGGGGACCCGACCCCGGAGGACCGGCGGCTCCGGATGCCTCCCACGGGCCGCAGCTGGACAATTGTTCATAGTTCGTCGATCCAAAATGCCGTGGGAGGGCAGAGAGGGCAGTTCAGAGGCCCTAACACTTCCTACCGGTTCGATAGGAAGTGTTCACTTTCCTTACAATGGGATAGCATGGTGGGATGAACGGCGACCCGACCACGGGCATCGAGGACATCATGCGGAGAAATGTGGCCGCATTGAGGTCCAAGGCCAACCTCACGCAGCAGGGCCTGGCCGACGAGATGTTGCTCCGAGGGATCGCCTGGACCCGTGAAACGGTGGCCCAGGTGGAGACCACCAACCGGCGCCTCGGCTTCACCGAGGCCATCGTGGTGGCGGCGTGCCTCGACGTCCCGGTGGCGCGTCTCACCGCCACCGGAGCGCCGACGGTGGTCGTCGGTGAGGGCGAGTGGACCGCCGCTTACCTGGGCGCAGCCCTGGCCGGCACGGCCGGCGACATCTTCCCCCCCGAGAGCTACGCCTCCCCCGGCGCCAGACCGGTGGAACCCGCCGAGGCCACCGAGGCCGCCGGCCGGGCCACACCTCAAGAGCAGACACCGGACCGGCGGCGGGGCGACCGACGCCTGGCCGACGTCGGTGAAGCGGAGCAGCTGGGCCGGCGCTCGACCGATGCCCCGACCCAAACCCCGCAGAGGACCGCCGAGCGCATCGAGCGCCGACTGCGGTTGCGGGTCACCGCCGGCGACGTCGACGCCACCGCCCAACGCCTGTGGTCCCGGAGCCTCGAAAGTGAGCGCGAGCGGCGTGTCACGGATCGGCACGCTCTCACCGGTGGCTCCTTGAAGACCATCCGTGGACACGTGTCCCGCGATCTCGATCGCGAGATCGCCTACGAGATGGAGCGGCACCCCGAAGAGACCGTGCCCGCGGCCGCACGTCCGGGGGAGATGACCGCCGAAGAGGCGACCTGGGAAGCCACCCGACTCAACATCATCCTGGCCAACAAGGGCTACAGCGACAGCGACGTCACCCGATGGTGGAACTTCACCAAACACCACGAGCTCGGCGACCGAACCATGGCCGAAGCGTGGGCGGCCGGGGAATACGCAGCTGCCAGCAGACTGGTCGAATCGCTACCCGACAAGCATGGTTCGAGCAACGGCTATTACCTGGACGAGTAGGTTCAGCTTCCGAATCCCGTAGCCGACGGCGGTCCGCTCGCTCGGCTTCCCCGCTGGGTCAGGCGCTCTCCTGGTTCGAGGCCATGGCCGTGACGTAACCCGAGACCATCGCCGGGCGAGTCGAGCCACGCCGCCAACGGTCCGGTCAATCTCCGGACCAACCGATGTCGGTCAGGGCGGCCCGGTTCCCGTACCCTTCACGGCGATGACACTCCAGCCCCGGACCGCGGCCTCACCGCGGTCCCTGGTCGCGCCGGCGACAGCCTGGGCGGGATGGGCGGCGTTCGCCTGGTACCTCATCGCACAGGCCCGGGCCGGACCGGTCATCATCTGGAATGACTCGAGGGCCTACGTCGAGGTGGCTTCGAAGCCACTGTGGACCAGTGCGTTCTGGCAGGGCCCGCGTCCTCCCCTGACGCCCCTGGCCATCAAGGTGTTCGGGTCCTCGGGAGGGTTTCTCGTCGCTCAAGCGATGGTCGCCGCCGTTGCCTGGGGCATCCTCGGATGGACGGTCGGACGACTGGTGCCACCGGGTTGGCAGCGGGTGCTCGCCATCTGGGTGATCCTGGCCTTTGCCACGGCGCTGCCCATCGCCATGTGGAACCGGTCCCTGTTGTCCGAATCGATGTCCATGAGCGCCCTCGCCCTCCTGTTCGCCGGCTTCATCTGGACCTCGCGCCGCATCACCTGGCCCCGGGTTGCCGTCACAACCGCGGCCTGTCTCTGCTTTGCCGCCACCCGCGATGCGCAGGTGTGGACCGTGGTCGTGTTGGGGGTGCTCGCCGGCATCCACGCCCTCACCCAAGTCAGAAGGAGCCGGGCGGTCAGCATTCGAGCCGGGGTGCTCGCCGTGTGCCTGCTCGTCGTCGGGATCGTGCCCGAATGAGGAACCCTGGCCTCCCACCGGACGACCCAGGATGTGGCCGACATCCTCTATGTGCGTGTGCTGCCGTTTCCCGACCGGGTGGCCTGGTTCGCCGCCCACGGGATGCCTCAACGACAGCAGATCGAGAAGCTGGCGGCGGCCACCCCCACCCAGCGAAATGTGGCCCGGGTGGTGGCATTTGCCCCGGATGACCCGGCGTTCAAATCGCTCGAGCGGTGGATCCTCGACCACGGGGCGTCTACCTACCTGCTCTGGCTGGCCACCCATCCCTGGTATGTGGTCAGTGAACCCTTGCAACGACCAGAACGGTCCTACAACTTCGGACACGGAAATCTCACCATCTATGCAGCCGCGGTACATCGGATGGAGTCGCCGCTCACGTGGGTGATGTGGCCTCCGCTGTTGGCATTCCTGTTCATGTCCGCCTTGGCCATCTACCTGGCCACCCTCACCGAGGTCTGGACCGAGCGCCCGTGGCGTGTCGTGACCGTTCTAACCCTCGTGGGGATCGTGGCCATGCTGGTCGCCTGGCACGGCGACGGCCAGGAGGTCACGCGTCACACCGTCGAGGGAGCGGCGGAGGTTCGACTGGGAGTGTGGATCTTGCTGACGCTGGGGCTGATCGGTCTGACGGACGTGGATCGAAGACGAATCGGCGGAGACGTCGAGCGGGTCAGAGCTCGATCACCCGAGGCGCGGGTCGGTGGGACCCGGGGGCCGACGGCACCAGGTGTCGAGACACCCCGGTGAGCAGAAGAGGACCAACCCACCGTCGGCATCTTCCGCGGTCTCCTCCGCCGTCGCCTCGGACATCGGGATCCCACAGATCGGATCGCGGGACCGACCCACCTGGACGGTCGCCATGCCGATGCGCGACGTCGGCACCGGCTTCTCCACCCCTCGCAGCGCGACCTCCTTGTGGGTGAGGACAGCGCCCCATCGGGGAAGCTCGCCCACCACGGAGGGGGCGGCCAGCGCCTCACCGCCCTGGGCAAGATCGCACAGCCGAGCGGCGACGTTGACGCAATGGCCGACGTAGTCGTCGCCCTCCATCAAGATCACGTCGCCGGAGGTGATGCCCGAGCGTATCGAGACCGACTGGACCGGGCCCGCTACCTCGCACACGACGTAGTGCAGCTCCAGGATGGCGGCGAGCAGTGGCTGCGTGGTCACGCATACCAGCATGACGCCGTCACCCAGCCACTTGGCAATGCGAACACCCCTACGGGCGCAAATGTCTCGCAACAGAGCCCGGAATGCAGTGAGGACATCGACCGCCCGCTCGTCCCCGTCGAGTTCGGTCAGGGCCGTGAAGCCCGAGACGTCGACAAAGGCAAAACTGCGATGCACGCGCACGGCCCGATGCTGCCACGTTGCCGGAGCCGCGTCCCAATCCGGCGCGCCGTCGCGTGACGGCCGAAGCGTGACTCCCTCGTGCGCGGAGGCCGGCCGGGTGCGTATCCACGTGTTTCCGGGCGCCGTATGGCATTCTCAGCGGACACGTAGTACAGGCGGAAGGACAGACTCGTGACGATCACCGAAGTACGCTTGCCCTGCCCCGAGTGTCACGACCCGGCCAAGGCCAGGCGCATCGTTCCGGAGGTCGGGGGAACCACCCTGCCGGCCCGCATCGATGGCATCGCGTGCTCCAACTTCGACTGCCCGCGGTTCGACGCCCTCGCCTGGTCGATGCCTGCGCCCTGATCGCGCCGCGTCGATCTCTGCTGTCAGCATCCGACCCGTTAGCCTGAGCCTGTGTCGGAGGTACCTGAGACTTGCTATGCCACCACCGCAGACGGATTGCACATCGCGTACCAACTCGAGGGTGGAGGGCCCCTCCATCTCATCGAGTTGTCCAACGGGACGCTCTTCTCCATCGACGCCACCCCCGAGCAGCCCCGTTGGCAGAACTACGTCGACCGGCTGGCCTCGTTCGCCAGCCTCATCCGCTTCGACCTGCGTGGCATCGGGCTCTCGGACCCCTTGGGCTCGTCCGAGGCTCCGACAGTCGAACAGTGGGCGAGCGATGCGCTGGCGGTGTTGGATGCCGAACAGGTAGCCGAGACAGCGGTCGTGGGGGTGAGCTTCGGGGGTCTGGCCGCCCTCCTGTTGGCTGCCACTCATCCCGAGAGGGTCCGGGCCCTGATCCTCGTGAACAGCTACGCCCGTCTCCTACGGGGTGACGACTACCACGTGGGAGTGCCGGTACCCGTGTGGGAACGCTTCAGCGAGACGGTCATCGAACCCGGGGCGTCGTCGGGGGACGACCTTCCCCTCATGGCGCCCGGCCTCGCCTCCGATACCAGCTTCTCCACCTGGTGGCGCCGGGCGGGTCACCGGGGAGCCAGCCCGGCGGCAGCGCGGGCCGTGTGGCGAGCGGTGGCAATCGACCTCCGGTCAATCCTCGGCACCCTCCAGGTGCCCACCCTGGTTGTCCACGCCGGCGCCAACGACTTCATCAGGGTCGGTCACGGGCGCTACCTCGCAGAGCACATCCCGAATGCACGGTATGTGGAGCTCGACACGGCCGACCACGTCCCCTGGAGCAGCGACGCCGACTTCGTCGGCGAGATCGAGGAGTTCTTGACGGGGGCACGGCGGCTCGCGCCCACCGATCGGCACCTGGCCACAGTGCTCTTCACCGACATCGTCAGCTCGACCGAGCAGGCAACCGCCCTCGGGGACCAGGCCTGGAAGGAGCGCCTCGAGCTCCACGATCGGGCCATCGACCGGCAGCTCGCTCGATTTGGCGGACTTCTGGTGAAGCGAACGGGTGACGGCGTGCTGGCGACGTTCGACGGGCCCGCTCGTGCCGTCCAGTGTGCGGTTGCGATCCGGGACGCCATCCGCCAGGTCGGTCTCACCATTCGCGCCGGCCTCCATACCGGAGAGATCGAGCAGCGCGGGAACGATGTGGCCGGCATCGCCGTCCACCTCGCACAACGTGTTCAAGGTGCGGCCCGGCCCGGCGAGGTCCTCGTCTCACGAACGGTGGTCGACCTGGTCGGGGGCTCCGGCCTCCAGTTCGAGGACCGTGGTGAACACGACCTCAAGGGGGTTCCCGACCCCTGGCGGCTCTTCTCCGTCCTGGATTGACCGGTCCCAGCAGGACAGTTCCTGGGCAACAACTCACCGGGTCGGGAGATTCGACCGGCTCGGCAACGCGAGGGTCGATCGGTGAGCGACCCTCGGTGGGCGTGCCGTGCCGTCCAAAGTGGTGGTGGCGGGTGCAACCGCTCAGCGTTGGTGGCAAGCTCGGGGTGGATCCGGTGACAGTCACCTGACCAGGATGCGCCGCCAACGAGTGAGCGACCAGTGACGCGCATTCGATACGGATCGGTCGGAGGGCATGCACATGACCACTCAAACCAGCAAAGAATCTCCGAAAAAGGCAGGTTCGGCGTACAGCACGACGTCGGAGCGGGCAGCCACGGGAAAGGCGGCACGAGCCTTGCTGCCGCGGTCACGCCATGGTGATTGGGCGCCGGCCACCGATCGTCCTGACCCACTCGCCATCCTCGAGGCCCAGGAGACAACCCGGGTGCCGGAGCTCGTGCCGATCCGTCACGGCCGCATGGCCGCCTCGGCCTTTGCCTTCTTCCGGGGCGCGGCCGCCGTCATGGCCTCCGACCTGGCGCCCGAACCCCGGTCGGGGCTCAACGTGCAGCTCTGTGGCGACGCCCATTTGGTCAACTTCGGCGGATTTGGCGCCCCTGACAGAGACCTGGTATTCGACGTCAATGACTTCGACGAGACGCACCCCGGGCCCTTCGAGTGGGACCTCAAACGACTGACCGCCAGCTTCGAAGTGGCCGGACGCGACCGGGGCCTCGAGCGAACCCAACGCGAGCAAGCCGTCTCGTGGGCGACCCGGGCCTACCGGGAGGCCATACGTGACTTCGCAGCGATGCCCATGCTCGACATCTGGTACTCGAGGCTCGATCTGCCCGGCATCGAACGCCGCTGGGGAGCAGAGGCCGGGGGACAGGCCATTCGCAACCTGCAGCGCACGGCCGCCAAAGCCGAGACCAAGAACAATCTCAAGGCGTTCAGCAAGCTCACCCGGGTGGACGACGGTGAGATCCGGTTCGTCAGCGATCCACCGCTGCTGGTGCCGGTGTCCGAGTTGTTCTCCGGACTCGAGGCGACCCGTGTCGAGGAGGCCATCGCTCAATCCCTGCGACGTTATCGACACACCCTCGCAGACGACCGACGCCATCTCTTCGATCGCTACCGATTCGTGGACCTGGCCCGCAAAGTGGTCGGTGTGGGCAGCGTGGGCACCCGTTGCTGGGTCGCCCTCCTCCTCGGACAGGACGAGACGGATCCGCTGTTCCTTCAGGTCAAAGAGGCAGAGGCCTCTGTCCTCGAGTCGTTTGTCAGCAAGAGCCAGTTTGCCAATCACGGGCAGCGGGTGGTCGAGGGACAGCGACTGATGCAGGCGGCCAGCGACATCATGTTGGGATGGGACACGGTCGAGGGGGCAGACGGGGTCAACCGGGACTTCTACATGCGCCAGCTGTGGGACTGGAAGGTCTCTGCGTCCGTCGAGACCATGACGCCCGAGATCTTCCGGGTCTACGCCCAGATCTGCGGTTGGACCATGGCTAGGGCCCACGCGCGGTCCGGTGATGCCACCGCCATCGGCGCCTATGTGGGATCGGGTGACGCCTTCGACAAGGCCCTGGTCCGCTTCGCCTCCGCCTACGCGGAGCAGAACGATCTCGACCATCGCGCCCTCGTGGAAGCCATAGCCAGCGGGCGAATGCAGGCGACTACGGGGATCTGAGCTGGAGCATTCCAATGCCGGCACCAGTGTCCACCGGAGCTGCCTGCAACCGGCGCGCCTCGGGCGCCGTCTGAGCCGCCACTGCCCGATCCAGAGAAGCCAATCGGTCCGATCGGCCAAGTGTGCTGAAGCTCACTGATGCGTCCCGCCCTGAGCTCGGCGGCAGGATCCGAGCACCGAGGTCCCGCGAACGATATCGTCGATGCCGATAGTCGTCCCGAAGGGAGAATGCCCGATGCTCGCTTACACCTATCCACTACTCGACTTCCTGTGGACGATGTTGGAGATCTTCCTGTTCATCATCTGGATCTGGCTCTGCATCACGGTGTTCATCGACATATTCCGAAGTCATGACCTAGGGGGTTTTGCCAAGGCAATTTGTAACTATTCAGGGCCCCTGACCACCTGATCCACCGCCAGGGAGAACACCGCGC
>JADMIJ010000265.1 GCA_015478655.1 Acidimicrobiales bacterium
GGCAGCGGGTGCAGTGGTAGACCTCGCGATAGCCGCGGACCACTCCGGTCGAGCGGTCGACGACCGCCGGCGTGAGGCCGCTCCGGGCGAGGAGGTCGGATGCGACCATCTCGCCGGGGCAGGAGGACAGCTCCACGCCCTCGGGCGACGGGAGCCAATGGGTGAGTTCGGAATGGGTCACGGGTCGCTCCTTGGGTCGGTTGTCGGTGAGCAAGGCGATGGCGATGCTGAACATCACGAGCTCCTTTCGGGCCTCAGAGGGTCTTGAGCTCGAGGTCCATGATGGCCTCGGTGAGGAGGGCCGCGGCCCAGCGCCGCAGGCCGTCGGGGTTATCGGGGTCGATGGACGCGCCCAGCGGAGACCAGCTCGCCAGCGTCCGGCGATCGTCCTCGTTCATCAGTCCCATGTCGGCCGATCCGCCGAGGATCCGGAGCGCCAGGGATATCTGAGAGAAGCGGAGTCGATGGTCCATCAACGGACAGCTCCCTTCTTCGCCGGCCTCGGGCCGGGCCAGTTGTCGCGGACCTGGTCAGGACGCAGCCCGGCCATCAGGGTCTTGTTGGCCTTGCGCGTCAGGCGTTCCGCCGCGGCCAGGGCCTCATCCCGGGTCGGGACGGCCAGGCCGTGGGGCTCGTATGCGAGCAGATACTTCAGGACGGTGTTCAGGTCCATCGCTTCGCCCCCGGTCATCATGTGGTGTCTCCGCACGCCCGGGGGTGATGGCCTCGCTCGCGCGCCGGGCTCGCTCGGCGAGGGCTCTGAGGGATCGACTGTGCACGTCGAGGCGGTGCCTCGCGTGGAGGAGGACGGTCGCGGCCCGACTCGGGTCCGCCAGTTCCTGGACCTCGGCGATCTCGCGATCGACCTGGTCGAGATCCTCGGCCGTGATGTCGAGGGAGCCGCTGAGGCGATAGAGGAACGAAGGCAGGTCCAAGGGTCACTCTCCCGTCGCGAGGAAAGAGAGATCAACGGTCGCCTGGCATATCGGGCAGTAATCCAGGACGACGAGCTGGCCGCCCTTGAAGCCCACCACCTTCGTCCAGCCGGGCTCCTTCTTGGTGCGATGGAACGAGGCCAGGCCGACCATGACGGCGCCCCACAGCCCGCCGCAACTGGCCGGGACCGCAAGCGGTCCGGTGGCCATGAAGCCCGACCGTCGCCGGCACTGATCGCACCGGAGCCGGAGGCAGAAGCCGGTCCGGCGGAGGATGAGCCGCTTCATCGGGGGAACTCCCGGACCTTGAGCAGCTCGGCCCACTCGTCGGGGTCGCCGCCCTTGGGGTCCTTCAGGTGGATCCGGGCCGTGGGGACGAATCCGCCGAGGGTCCCCTCGGTCACTTCCGTGTTGCCCGGGAAGACGTCGCGCGGGTGATACGACTCGTGGCATGAGTCCTCGACGTGGGCCCCGAGCTGCTTCACGAAGCATGCCAC
>JADMIJ010000266.1 GCA_015478655.1 Acidimicrobiales bacterium
CGTAGTGCCTCAAGTCAAGATGCCCGCGAAACCTGATCGGTGCCTCATGTAGGAATGCCCGCGAAACGGGGTGGGTCAGCTGGCTTTGATCCGGATGCCTTTGCGCAGGTCGGGTAGGGCGGTGGGGATCGAGGCGAGGTAGAGCTGTTCGGTCTTGTCCTTGGCGAGGGTGAGCAGGACGTTCTGCAGGTCGGCGATCTTGCGGGCGATCTGAGCGGGGTTGAGCGAGTCGCGGTAGGCGAGCTGCTCGGTCTGTTGGGTCGGGGAGAGCACGTTGGCGGCGAGCAGGCGCTCCAGCGGGGTGGCGGGCTGGTCGTAGATGCGGGTGCGTCGGCCGTTGCGGTCGGTGCCGAACCCGGAGGGTTTCTTGGTCGGGGTCAGGTAGTTGAGCCGGTCGTTGACCAGCGGCCAGAGCCGGTTGAGCACGGCCCGTTCCTCGGGAGTGTCGTAGCGGTAGTAGAAACCGTAGCGGCGAACAAGGTGGTTGTTCTTCGACTCGATCGTGGCCTGGTCGTTCTTCTTGTAGGGCCTCGAACGGGTGAAGAAGATCTCCCGGTCGGCCGCCCACTTGATCACGGCCTTGTTGAGGAACTCCGTGCCGTTGTCGAAGTCCAGCCCGACCACCTCGAACGGGACCTCGTCCACGCCGGCCTTCAACGCCGCGAGGACGTGAGTGTGGGCGTTGTTGCGCACGCTGCGGGTGAACACCCACCCGGTGTGCACATCGGTCAGGTTCAGCGTGCGCGCGAACTCGCCCCGCAGCGTCGGCCCGCAGTGCGCGACGGTGTCACCTTCGAAGAACCCTGGCTCGGCCTCGACCTCGTCACCAGCCTTGCGGATCTTGATCGATGACCGCAACAACGGCGACGGCTTGGTCGTGGACACCCCCCGGATCTGGTCGGTGGCCTTCGCCGGCCTCAGGTAGCGGTCGATCGAGGCGGGCGACATCGCCAGCAACTCCGCACGCACCGCCGAGCCGTACCGGTCGCGCCCGGCGACGAGCTCGCCGTGGCGTTCCAGGCCGTCGAGCTGGATGCGCATCGAGGCCGCGAGGTACTTCCCGCACTGACCACCCGAGGCCGCCCACACCCACTGGAGCACCTTGAGCGCGTCGTAGGAGTACTTGCCCGAGCGCGGCTTCCTCGGCTTCTTCGCTACCTGGCGACCGACCCCTGGCGGCTGCTTCGCGGCCGCGACAAGCCGGCGCCGGGCGTTGTCACGCGACCAACCGGTCACCGACACGACCTCGTCGAGGATCTTGCCCTTGACCGTCTTGGCGGCCTTCACATACGACCTGGCGTACCTGGTGGTCACCTCGGCACGAGACCCCATCGACAACCCACTCTCCATGCCCCACGCTCACCGTTTCGCGGGCATTCCCACGTGAGGCACGCAGAGCGTTTCGCGGGCCGTTTTCGTGAGTCTCGTCG
>JADMIJ010000110.1 GCA_015478655.1 Acidimicrobiales bacterium
TCAAGGAGCCGGGATGACTACCCACGGATGATGACACCATGCCAGGAGGTCTGGACTCCGGGCCCGCCATTGTCGAAGGAGCCACGGCACTGGCCGCCATCCTGACCGATGGCCGCGAACCCAGGGTGAGGCCGGAGCCGCGAACCTGGTCGCCGCTCGAATACGGCTGTCACGTTCGCGATGTGTTGCTGGTCCAGCGCGAGCGAGTGCTGGCCGCTCGGCGCGTTGACTGCCCGTCGTTCGACCCCATGGGCAGGGACGAGCGCGTCGAGCACGATGGATACGACCAACAGGAGCCCGGCGATGGGGCCCGTCAGCTGACCGACGCGGCGGGGTTGTTCGCCAATGTGATGGCGCGGCTTGGCCCCCTCGACTGGGAGCGGACTGCGATCTACGGCTATCCCGAGCGCCGTGAGCGGTCATTGCGATGGGTGGCCGTCCACACCGAGCACGAAGTGCGCCACCACCTCCTCGACGTCCGCTACAACCGGGGGTAGGTCGCCTCCGGCGGCTCTCAGGTGCCGGAGAGCTTCGAAACCACCGGCCCCAGTGCTTCCCAGGTGTCGGCCTCGATCGACCAGTAGGAGATGCCGTACTCCTCACGGCGCCACTGGAGCTCTTCGGTCATCTCGTTGAGCGTCCCGAGCAGGGCCAAGGGGATGTGGAGGGCATCGTCAGCGCTGATTCCGAAGTGGGGGGCCATGGCCTCGGCCACGCCGGCCGCGTCGTCGGTGATCATGACGAATCCGATCAGGGCGTTGAGCTCGAGGTCATCGAAGCGGTCGCCGGCCGCATCCCTCACCCAGGCCACCTTCTCGCGAGTGCGCTCCGGCGACGCGTTGGGCGCCGCCTCGGGACCCCCGGTTCCTTCGCGCAGGTTGACATTGATGCTGACGATGTCGGCATGGCGGGCGGCGAAGGACAGCACACGTTTGCCGCCCCCTCCGATGATCAGAGGGGGCCCCGGTTGCTGCACCGGACGTGGGAGGAGCGAGTGCTCACGGACCTGGTAGTAAGCCCCGTCGAATGAGAATGGTCCGTCAGTGCGCAGGAGCCCCTGGAGGACCAGGACCGCCTCCTCGAACCGTTCGACCCGGACCCTCGGGGTGTCGTAGGTGATCCCAGCCTCCTCGTAATCGGTGCGCATCCAGCCGGCACCGAGGCTGAGCTCGAATCTGCCCTCACTGAGCACGTCGAGGGTGGCGGCCTCTTTGGCCAGAACGAGCGGATGTCGATAGTCGTTCCCGAACACGAGAGACCCCATGCGAAGCGTGGTGGTGGCGGCGGCCACGGCCGCCAGCGCCGGCCCCGGAGCCAATTGATCGCCAAAGTGATCGGGCATCAGCAGGGTGGTGTAGCCGAGACCTTCGGCGTGTCGGGCCTGATCCGCCCAGGACTTGGCCGTTCCTTCCGGCGGCTTGCTCAGTTGCGCGGCGAAACGGAACGTGCGGGGGTGGGCCATGGCCCTATCCTGCCTCATCGGGTGGTTCGGCGATTTGCGGCCGCCCGCAGGTTTGACGCCGCTAGAACTCTGGTCACCGGCCGCTGCTACTGCCCGATATCGTGAAGGCGTGGCAGCCAAGGACGTCCGAGCCGTCGAGGTGTCGGGTCGAACGGTCGAGATCTCGAGCCCGGACAAGGTGTACTTCCCCGAGCTGGGTGCAACGAAATTCGATCTCGTCTCCTACTACGTCGAGATCGCCGACGCCCTTGCGAATACGGCGACGGGGCGGCCGGCTCTCCTCGAGCGGTTTCCCGGGGGTGCCGGGGGGAAGTCCTTCTTCCAGAAGCGGGTTCCAACGGGCGCCCCGAGCTGGCTGCGGACCACCGTCGTCAGCACCCCGAACGGGACGACGTCGAATGCGCTCGTGGTCGATGACATCGCCCACGTTCTGTGGGCCGTCAATCTCGGGTGCCTGGGCCTGCACTTGTGGCCCTACCGGGCCGATGACCCGGACCATGCGGACGAGCTGCGTATCGACCTGGATCCCCAGCCCGGCACCTCCTTCGACGACGTCAGAGTGGCCGCCGCCCATGTGCGATCACTGCTGGGCGAGCTGGGCATGGTCGGCTACCCCAAGTCCAGCGGGAATCGTGGCATTCACGTCTATGTCCGACTCGAGCCGCGCTGGGACAGCTTCGCCGTCCGTGCCGGCGCCATCGCCCTGGCACGCGAACTCGAGCGCAGGCACCCGGACTTGATCACCTCTAACTGGTGGAAGGAGGAACGCGGCGAACGGGTCTTCGTCGACTTCAACCAGAACGCTCCGCACAAGACTGTCTTTGGCGCCTGGTTCGCACGGCCTCGCATCGGCGGTCAGGTCTCGACGCCCCTCCTGTGGGACGAGATCGATTCCGTCGATCCGGAGGAGTTGACCATCGAGTCTGTTCCTGAACTGGTTCGGAGGCGAGGCGACCCCTGGTCGGACATTGCCGACCAGCTCCAATCCCTTCAACCGCTGTTGGATATGGCGGAACAGGACCGGGCCAGAGGGCTGCACGACGCACCGTGGCCTCCCGAGTACCCGAAGCAGCCTGACGAGCCCAGACGGGTGGCCCCTAGTCGCGCCAAGAGGGATTGAGCGGAATGGATCCGGTCGTGGCGCTGCGTCGCATCGCCTATCTATTGGAGCGAGACGGCGCAGAGACCTACAAGGTCCGAGCCTTCCGGAACGCTGCCGCCGCCATCGCCGATCGTCCAGTCGACGAGTTGGCCACCATGGCATCGGCCCGGCTGCAGGAGATTCCCCAAGTGGGCAAGACCAGTGCCCAGGTGATCACCCAGAGTCTGCGCGGAGCGACGCCCGAATATCTGGAGAAGCTCGAAGCGGAGCAACCTCCGGCCATGAGCGACGGTGCCGCCAGGTTGTTCAATCAGTTGCAGGGCGACTGCCACAGTCACTCGGACTGGTCGGACGGAGGGAGCCCCATCCGGGAGATGGCCGAGGCGGCTGCGGAGCTGGGCCACCGCTACTGGGCTCTCACCGACCACAGTCCCCGGCTGACCATCGCCCACGGGCTCGACCCTGAACGGCTGCGCCAACAGCTCGAGGTCGTGGCCGAGCTCAACGCCGAGCTGTCGCCCTTTCGCATCCTCAAAGGCATCGAAGTCGACATCCTGGAGGACGGATCGCTGGATCAGGAAGACGAGTTGCTCTCGCAACTGGACGTGGTCGTCGCCAGCGTGCACTCGAAGCTCCGGATGGATGCGCAGGCGATGACGGAGCGTATGCTGCGCGCCGTCCACAGTCCGCACACGGACATCCTGGGGCACTGCACCGGCCGCCTTCTCGTGGGACGTGGTCGGCCCCAGTCGACGTTCGACGCCGAGGCCGTCTTCGAGGCCTGCGCCGAGACCGGCACGGCGGTGGAGATCAACTCACGGCCCGAGCGGCTGGACCCGCCCGAGGACCTCCTGTCCCTGGCCCTCTCGCTCGACTGTGTGGTGGTGGTGGACACCGACGCCCACGCGCCCGGCCAGCTCGAGTGGCAGCGGCACGGGTGCGAGCACGCTGCGTTGGTCGGCGTCCCCGTGGATCGGGTCATGAACGCCCTCCCGCTCGACGCGTTCCTGGCATGGACGGCCAGTCACGCCGCGTAGGGCCCACCCGTCCTTCCGACCGACCCGGGTACCATTGGCCCGGTGGCCCTCCCCGTGGCACCTCCCGTATCCCCGATGCTGGCCAAGCTCGCTCGGGACCTCCCCGAGCAGGACGGCCTCTTCTACGAGCCCAAGTGGGACGGCTTCCGCTGCATCGTGTTCCGTGACGGTGAGGACGTCGTGCTCGGGAGCCGCAATGAGAAGCCGCTCACCAGGTACTTCCCCGAGCTGATCGAGTCGCTGCGGGCCAATGTGCCGGATCGCTGCGTGCTCGACGGCGAGATCGTCATCGCCGGGCCGTCCGGTCTGGATTTCGACGCCCTGTCCCAGCGGATCCATCCCGCCGCATCCAGGGTCGAGCTCCTGTCGCAGTCCACGCCGGCCTCCTTCGTCGCCTTCGATCTTCTGGCCCTGGGCGATTCGGACCTGCAGACCGAGCCCTATGCCAAGCGGCGCCACGCCCTCGAACGGGCACTCAAGAAGGCCAGGCCCCCCATCCACCTGACACCGGTGACGACCAGCCCTGAGGTAGCACGCGATTGGTTCTCACGATTCGAAGGAGCCGGTCTGGACGGGGTGGTGGTAAAAGCCGGTGATCTGCGGTACCAACCCGACAAGCGAGCGATGATCAAGGTGAAGCACGAGCGGACCGCGGACTGCGTGGTCGGAGGATTCCGGTGGCACAAGGCGGGCGGTGTGGTGGGGTCGCTCCTCCTCGGGCTGTTCGATGCCGAAGGAGTGTTCCATCACGTCGGTGTGGCCTCGGGATTCAGCGTCGCTCGGAGGAAGGAGTTCGTGGACACGCTCGATCCCTATCGGGAGAGTGCCTTGGAGCACCACCCGTGGCATGTCGAGGGGGGGCCTGACGGGCGCGTCCCCGGGGGCCAGAGCCGCTGGAATGCGGGCAAGGACCTCACCTGGGAGCCACTGCGGCCCGAACTCATTGCCGAGGTGTCCTACGACCACCTGCAGCAGGACCGATTCCGGCATGCAACCTCGTTCATCCGGTGGCGTCCCGACCGGAGCCCGGCGTCGTGCACCTACGCGCAGCTCGACACCCCGGTGCCGATCGAGCTCGAAGTCGTCTTCGGCACCACCAGCTGACACGGCGATCAGCGGTCGAGGATCGCCGCCGTGCGCTCGGCCAGGGCCGGGTCTCGGAAATGCCGGCAGATCGCCTCGAATTCCTTGGTCGGCCCCTTCCACTGCAACGACTCCACGCTGTCGAGCAGCGTAGGTTCCACACGCAGGGTGGCCAGGACCTTGAAGAGGTCGGCATTTCCGCGCTCGCCGGCCAGTCGTTCGGCGAGCTTGGCCGCGCCGCGTACGCCGCTGCGCACGTCCGGGTCCCAATCGGCCACTCGGTCGGGGATGTCCTCGATCGTCGTGTAGTGGGCGAGGACCGCCGAGGCTGAGCGTCGGCCCCACCCAGCCAGTCCGGGGAACCCGTCAGCCGAGTCACCGACGAGGGCCAGCCAGTCAGGGATCGAACGCGGCGACACCCCGAACTTCTCCCAGACGCCGTCCTCGTCCGTCTGCGTGCCGCTCCGGCGGTCGAGTTGGACGACCCGGTTGTCCACCACGCACTGGGCCAGGTCCTTGTCAGGTGTGCAGATCACGACTTGTTCCACCGCCGGGTCCTTGGCCGCAACCGATGCGGCCGAGGCCAGGGCATCGTCCGCCTCGAGCTCCACCATCGGCCACACGGCAACGCCGAGCGCCTCCAGCGCCGTCTCGAGGATCTGGAACTGGGAGCGCAGTTCGGGATCCACGCCGGCCCCGGTCTTGTAGCCCGGCCACAGCTCATTGCGGAATGACTCAATGATGTGGTCGGTAGCCACCCCGACGTGGGTGGCACCATCCGACAGCATGCCCACGACCGACAGGATGACGCCACGGGCGCCCCCGATCTCGGCCCCGTCGTCCGCGGCTCGAGGTGGCTGACCGAAGAAATGCCGGAAGAGCTCATAGGTTCCGTCGACCAGGTGGACGAGCATCGTGCCAGTCTGACAGCCGAAGCCCGGCCGTCAAGCAACCTCTAGACCACCGCTCCGGGGGCGTCGGCAACCGGTAGGACCCGACCGGCGCCCGACGGCACCTCGCGACCTGTGCGGGGCCAACCGGTCCCGCAGGTCGCCCCGCTACCTCGAATGGGCTGGTCGCTAGAGTGACCACATGGGTCAGATCGACGTGCAACGCCCCCATCAGGACGTGGCGGTGCTCACCCTGAATCACCCGGAAAAGCTGAATGCCCTCTCGTTCGAGCTGGTCGAGGAGCTCCGTGAGGCCCTGGACGAGATCGGCGCCGACAACAGCTGTCGGGTGCTCGTGCTGACCGGGGCGGGGAGAGGATTCTGCTCCGGTCTCGATCTCACCGCAGTCGGCCCCTCTCCCGTGGCCGAGGGGACGACGGGTCCGCGCTCAGGCATGCGATCCCAAGAGCGGATCGCTGATCTCCCGGCCAGGCTCCGCCGTCTGCGACAACCGGTGATCGCCGCCGTCAACGGGCCTGCTTTCGGGGGCGGCTTTGCGCTGGCCTTGGCCTGCGACCTGCGCGTGGCGTCGCGGACAGCGCGGTTCTGCTCCCAGTTCGTCAAGGTCGGAGTGGGTGGATGCGACATCGGGATCAGCTACACCCTGCCCCGCCTGATCGGCGCCGCCCGGGCGTTCGACCTGATGCTCACCGCCCGCGTGGTGGAGGCCGACGAAGCACTGACGCTGGGGCTCGTCAGCGAGGTCCTGGCCGATGAGATGGTCGTCGACCGGGCCGTCGACCTCGCCAGGCTGCTCTGCAGCTACAGCCCGTTCGGCGTCGAGATGACCAAGCAGGTGATGTGGGCCAACCTTGACGCGCCCAGCCTCGAGGTGGCACTGCACATGGAGAACCGCACGCAGATCCTGGCCGGGACCAGCGGGGATCTCATGGAGGCAGCAACCGCCTTCGCCGAGAAGCGTGCCCCGGTATGGGGCTCCGGTAGGCCAACCGGCCCGTGATCGAGGGCACGGCGGCCCAACGCGCTCTGGAAGGTCGATCGTTGCCGTTTGACTCTGGGAACTAGCGGGCGACCATGCCACCATCGGCGATGATGACCTGTCCGGTGATGAAGCTGCCCGCATCCGATGTCAGCAGGAGAGCCGGGCCGACCATCTCCTCTGCGGAGCCGATGCGCCGCTGAAGTGACGCATCGGCCATAGCCGCTTGGAACTCAGGAGGGTTGTTCCTGGTCATGTCCGTGTCGACCGACCCCGGTGCCAGGGCGTTCACCCGGATGCCGCCGGCGGCGAATTCGGCCGCCATCGACCGGGTGAAGGACATGAGCGCTGCCTTTCCCGCCGCGTACATCGAGACGTGCGGTGAGAAGATGAACGCCCCGACCGAGACCACGTTGAGCACCGCCGCATTCGAGCTGACCGACAGGTGGGGGAGCGCTTTTTGTACCAGGAGGACGGGACCGCGCAGGTTGACGTCGAAGGATTTCGCCCACGCCTCCGGTGTCAACTCCGCCAGCGGTTGGCTCAGGGCGTTGGCGGCATTGTTCACGACCACGTCGATGGCACCGTATGCCTCTACCGTTTGTTCCACCAGAGCATCGAGGTCTTCGAGCCGGCCCATGTGCGTGGGGATGCCAACGGCGTCACCGCCGAGCTTCCGCAGGTGGGCGGCGGCCTCTTCGCAGGCCTGAGGCTTCCGGCTGGCGACGACGACCCGGGCCCCCGCGGCCAGGTAGCCCTCGGCCAGCGCAAGACCGATGCCTCGCGTGCCACCGGTCACGATGACGACGCGGTTGCTCATGTCGAAAAGCTGTCGGATTCTTTCCGGGTCCATGTGCTCCCTCGGTGATCGCCAGGCCCGCAAGTGAAACAGGTTCCTGCTGACCCTTCAACCGGATCACCGGGCCTTCCGGCCGCCTCAGTGGCCGGTGGCCCCCCGGATCGACACGGTCACGGTGGGCATGTCGGACGGCGGCCCCCCGGCCGGGAACACGAGCTGTGGGCCAGGGGCGGGAGGCCCGATGACCACGGAGAACGTGAGCTGGCCGGCATGGTTGGCCCGCGTCGTCAGATCCGTGCGGCCTGCTCGGACCCGCTGAAGTGAGGGTCTTGTGACGCAGTCGTGGGTGCCTGACCTGGCCTGACCCTGACCATCCGC
>JADMIJ010000111.1 GCA_015478655.1 Acidimicrobiales bacterium
CGCGGTGTTCTCCCTGGCGGTGGATCAGGTGGTCAGGGGCCCTGAATAGTTACTTCCAGCATAAGTGGCGCCCACCTCTATGGATTTGAATCTCTCGACTCAGATTGGGATCTGCGCGGCGTGCACGTCCTTCCACCGGAAGAAGTCGTAGGACTTGACATCGGACTCCTTACGGTCCAGGACGCCCGGATGCAAGACGATCTGGAGCTCGACCTCGTCACCGTCGACGTATTGAAGTTCTGCAAGCTGCTTCTCAAACGGAACGGATACGTCCTCGAGCAGCTCTACTCGCCTTTGGTGGTGACGACTAGCGATCTCCACCGTGAGTTGCGGTCGATCGCCCTGGACTGCATCACGTCGAATACCCGACATCACTATCGGGGCTTCGCCCAGACTGAATGGAAACTCTTCGAGAAGAGCGAGCACACGGCGTTGAAGCCACTGCTGTATGTCTTCAGGGTCCTCAAGACCGGAATCCATCTGATGCGGACCGGCATCGTCGAGGCGAACCTTGGCCTCCTCCTGGATGAGGAGCCGAGGTTCTCCTACGTCGCCGATCTCATTAGCGAGAAGAGATTGAACGGTGAGCGATCCAACGCTCCTGAACTTGACCTCGCACAAGTCGAGGCTGACGTTGCGTCGCTCCACGAGGTGCTAGAGATGGCCGGATTGGAAAGTCGCCTACCTCCCGAACCAACTGCCCACGCAGCGCTTCATGACTTCATAGTTCGCGTCCGCCTGGGCTCGGTCGCCGGCGATGGACAATGAGAATCAGGTGCCAATGGTCGCCACGAGTCAGACCTCTGCGGTCCCGTAGGATCCAGGCCATGAACGGGAGATGTCGTTGAGTACGTCGCCAGAAACGAGCGGACTGCCGGCTGACGCCCTGGTCAGGTTGGCCGACTCTGAAGAAGATGCCCCTGGGGCGACGATCTTCACCAGCGACCTCTCGGTGAACGAGTTCCTCCTCATCAAGGAGGCGGGATTTCGGCCGAGAGGACTCGTCTTCGGGAGTTCCATTTTCCACATCGGATACCAGCGACGTGGCCTCCGGTCGAGCAAGGAACTCGGCTCACTCACTCAGGCCATGTACACAGCCCGGGAGTTGGCCATGGCCCGAATGGAGGAAGAGGCAAAGATCCTCGGAGCCGACGGTGTGGTTGCCGTCAGGCTGACCGTCAAGTTCTACGACTGGGGACGGCATTCGGCTGAGTTCATCGCCATCGGTACGGCCATCTCCGCATCAGACAAGAAGAAGTGGCGTACTCCAGACGGAGCGCCGTTCACCAGCGACCTGTCCGGCCAGGACTTCTGGACCCTCATCCAGACCGGCTATGCCCCATTGGGATTGGTGCTCGGTACCTGTGTCTACCGAGTGGGGTATCGAGGGCCGGCATCAACCGCCAAGACCTTCATGCGGAACGCCGAACTCCCCCACTTCACCCAGGCCCTCTACGAAGCCAGGGAACTGGCCATGACCCGCATGCAGGAAGAGGCCCGGCAGCTTGGTGGCGAAGGCATCGTCGGTGTGCAGCTCATCGAGAACTCGCACTTCTGGGGCAGCCACGTGATCGAGTTCCTGGCCATCGGTACGGCGGTGAGGCCCCTCGACGGGGCCCCGCCCATGCCGCAGCCGGAGATGATCATGCTGCTCGACGGATGAACGAGGGCCCGTCCACCCGGCTGGTCCGATGACGCAACGCGCTGCATCGTCTGAACCTGGCACAAAGGCAGCCGATGGACATGGCCCATGGTCTAGTTCCCTCTCCGTGGCCGAGTTCGCAGCACTTCAGCAGACAGGATTTGAGCCGGCCGGACTGGTCATCGGCGCCAGCGTCTACCGGTTCGGAGAGCAGGCCATCGGCAGCAAACTCCACTATCAGCCCCGTTACGGCATCACCGGAATTCGCCACGTCTCCACCATGGCCCCCCGCCCACAGAATGCCGAGGTTCGATTGCCATCGGCCTGGGCGGACGTGTGGCAGGAGACCTACCCCTGCAAGCACATTGGGGACGGGCACACACCCGGTATCAACTACGAGGACGAGCCCTTCGAGCTGGCAGTTACCGAAGCGTACGATCTGGCCCGGGACCGTCTGCGACAAGCCGCCGTCGACTGCGGTGCCCACGGCGTGATCGCCGCTACCGTCGACCTCCGCCGACCGCCACTCCTTGAGTCATCGGCTCCGACCACCGAGATACGCCTCATCGGGACCGCGCTGAGGGTCCCGGGAGTCGATTTCCTCGAACGTCCCTTCATCGCCCACCTTTCGGGCCAGGCATTCGCGAAGCTGATCAACCTGGGCCTGGTGCCGGTCGACTCGCGTATCGGCGTCGGCGCTGTCCGCTCGTACTTCGGGTGTGCCGGCAGCCAGAAGGATTGGTACATGCGCCAGGAGTTCACCCAGCGGACTGACGCCATGCAACGATCCCGGGATCAGGCCCTGAGGCGGCTCACCTCCGGGGAGGAGGGAGCCGAACTCATGATCGTTGGTGCCGAGCGGAGCGGACCCTTTGGTACGGAGCACTCCTTCGATCACTTCTTTGAGTACTCCATGGTGGGCACCCAGGTCGTCCGGTTCGGAAAGGCCAAGCAGTTCACTCCGAGGGTGGCCATCGGGATGGGTGGCCAGTAGAGCGATGGAGCCGTCAGATACGGCCGGCCATGCCATCGAGGCCCTGAGGAGCCAGCAGGCCAATCCTCAGAGTGTGTCGGGAAGTGGTCGCCGAACCCTGGGGAAGGCGACCTCGGTCGAGGTGGACACGATGGTCTCGCTCGAGACCGTCGGGTACGAGCCGGTGGGAGTGGTCACCGGTTCATCCGCCTACGAGATCCCACTGACAGGGCGCTGGGCCAACTACAAGCAGAACGCCGAGGTGGAGGTGTTCACCCATGGACTCCATCAGGCCCGTCTGTCCTCACTGAAGCGGATGCGGAACGCAGCGATGTCGCTGGGAGCAGACGGGATCGTCGATATCGACTTCGAATTCCCTCGTATCCCGAAGGATGGCAACGAGGTCCGGTTCAACGCCAACGGACTAGCCGTCCGTACCGGCGACAACTCCCTGCTGCAACCCCGGAAGGACAGCACCCACAATCCATTCACCACCAACCTGAACGGGCACGACTTCGCCCTTCTTGTTAGGGCCGGCTACCTCGTCGTCGGCATGGTGGTCGGCGTGTGCGTGTTCCACGTAGGACGAAGGGACATGGCGTCAACGTTGAGAAACCTTCCCCGCAATACGGAGCTCACCGTCATCACTGAAGCCCTCTACCAGTCACGTGAGCTGGCCATGTCCCGCATGCAGCAAGAGGCATTCTCGCTAGATACCGACGGCATCCTCGGCGCTCGAGTGGAAGAGCACACCCATGCCTGGGGAAGCCGGGTCATTGAGTTCGTGGCTGTCGGTACTGGCATCGAATTGGTTACTGACGAGCACCAGCGGCTCCACCCTTCGGTAGTGCTTCCGTTGGTCGACAGTGACAGATCACGCCAACAACGATCAGAGTCGGGGCCCAAGTGACCGGCCTGGAACCCAGGCGGAAGTTGCTCCTTGGCCTTCCGTTGGACAGTAAGCATTGCCCAGGGGCTCCGTCTTTGTGCGGTGGTGGCGTCTGCAGCCCGGCCCGTCAACCAGATGCAGTCTGGGGATATTTGACGTACAGGTGCCACCGCCCCTCGGGACCTTCGGCTCGGAGGGCAGGACACACCAGCTCCTCACCAACCCGTCCGGCGGCTCGCAAGAGGGGCAGGTACCGGGGGCCCTCCTCCTGGGGCACCGTGCCAAGACGCACTGAACTGCCGTCGTGCGTTCCGCCTTGCGTCCAGACCTCCACTGAATCCCCATTCCTCCTAAGCATCACCTTGGCTGTCGACAGGAGCCGAGAGGTGAAGATCCCATCAGTCTGTGAACCCACAATCTCTTGAGTCCCGTCATCGAGGACTACCTCAACGGCGTCGGTGTCAGCCTGAATGAAGAAGGACGGCCGCTCAGCATCGGTGTAGTCAGTTCCTGTAGTCGAGTCCTCTCGAAACATTCCTACGATCCCAGAGATAAATCTGGCGCTTCCGGCGAGGACGTCTGCTGTCATGCGGACCTGAGAGGCATAGCCCGGTGGATTCCGTGCGTGATCGATGATCCATGGTCGAGCAGGGCCGACTGGCGCCGGCAGTCCGTGCCGTGTCCAGATTTCGTCGATCATCTGATCAACTTCTTCAACCGAGCGTCCAGACGCTTGGCGCCGCAGCTCTTCTTGTGCCCTCTTCTTGCGCCGCGTCTGGTCTATCGAGGTCCGCAGGGCTTCGCCCAAGCTGAACGACATGCGTGACTCCCGACGCACGTGGGCGACGGTGCCAGGACAGGTGCAGCCTCCTGGCCAATCTGACGAAGCCCTCGAGCCGGTCATCGGGCATTCGGCGTGGCATGGGCAGGCGCACAGCGGCCCACCCACATTCCAGTCCACCCGCAAGCTACCGTCCGACGCTTCGCTGATCGAGGGGATGAGGTGGCAGCACATGGCATGCAGACCCCCCGGACACTCCGTGCGCGGTTCTTCGCTGCTTAGCTGCTCAGCCATCGTGCTCCGACTCTACGACGACCGGTTGGATCCGTGCCCCGAGATGTCCCATCCAACCGGCGTTCCGGGACAGGCTTCTACGCTCCGGCTGCCCCAGCAATGATTAGGGCCACTCCGACCACGGCGAGGGCCGCTGCAAAGGGCCAAGCCCTGGCCCAACCCTCACGAAATCGCTGCATCTGATCGTTGTTTTGCCGTTCGGTCTCCTGGTAGGCGGCTCCCTGCTTCCAGAGGTTGCCACCTGGAGACAGGTCCTTGGTGCCAAGCAAGATCAGCCTCATGATCGCCCAGAAGGCAGCCAGAGCGAGGACACCGGAGCCGAGGTACACGTAAGCGGACGAGGTCATTGGTCACCTGATCCAGCCATGGTTTGGACCCTACCCAGCAAGGCACTTACATACCCCTTCATGTTCCGAACCGCCCCACCCAACCGGCGTTGTGGGACATTTAGGCACGGGGTTTGATCTTGTGACCCTGGATCCTTTCACCTTCCGAAATCAGATTGTCAATGCCGTCGAGGACTACCTGCCATGCGGCCTCGGCACCCAAGGAGTCACCACGCTTGGCCAGTCTGTCGTAGTCGTTCAGAGTTGACTCGACGGTATTGCGGAGTGGTTCCAGCCGGGCATCTGCGTCCCAAGGGCTTCGTGGATTTGCGACGAACTTGCGGACGAACTGTGCATCTCGATAGGTGGGATTAGAAAGCGAGCGGTTACGGAGATACTTCAGACGAGCTATTTTCCATCGGTCGTTGATCGGTAGTTCGTCGCCATCCACTGCACCAGTATCCCCGACGTGACCCGGACTCTCCTGACATGGCCTAACCGGCGTTTCGGGTCACCCTTGGCAAACTGGCAGAGGACAGGGATCGTCCACGGGCGTCCCGCCTAAGCTGGACATTCGATGGGAGCACTTGTCTGGGCAACAATCCAGCGCCGCTGGGCAACACTCGCTGGGATTGCGGGGCTGGCCCTTGGCGCTGGGTTCGGACTTCTCTGGCTGGGGATTCTCGGCGGGGTGGTGTTTCTTGCGGACCTGATTGTGCGGACCCGGCAGGGCTATCGAGATGCAAAGGCCAGGCAGGCCGTTGGGGTTCGTCGTTCTGATGGCCCCCGGTCTCCATAACTGACCACCACCCGGCGGTATGCGACAGTCGAACTACTTGACCGAAGTGAAAGTCAGGGCGTACGGACTGCTCTTTGGCGTGTATGCCCAGTGCGGGACCGTCTTGCCATGAACCAGCACGCTTACCCTGCTGTGCACCGACCCGAGCTGGACGTTCATCTTGCCGTGGTTGGCGCTGAAAGTCCGAGTGCGGTGAGGCTGTAGGACACCTTGAAACAGAAATTGTGAACCACTCTTGGCCTGAACCCAGCACGGTGTAGTCGTAGCGGTCACTTGAACCTGGTACCCGGCAACTGGGACATGAATGGTGGCGCTGGTTGTGTCCGAGTGGGTGATCACCGGGAGGGCCGTGGCGGCGATAGCGGGTGACCCTGGAAGCACGACCAAAGCAAGAACCGCAAATGTCAGTCCGGCTAAACCAGCCGTCTTCCGTACCATTGTCAACCGCCTCCCCTGAGTCCTCGGGAACGGAGTAGAGGCTACTCGGCGGTGCGGAGCGATGCCGTGGGTTGGTCCCCGGTGGGCCGCCTGCCGTCGGTCGATCAGCCGTATAACCGGCGGTCGGGGGCACCAATCAGCCCCGGTTTCGCCTTCGGTCGTGAGTGATCATGAACGTGCCAAACACGATCAGCAAGACGACCAGAAGGGCCGAGATCACCATTGCGTGATCGTCCCCACTATTTCCACGGTCGTGGAAGAGCCAACCGATGACACCCGCAGGAATGGCCGAAGCGCAAACGATGATGAATCCCAGCCGGGAGGCGATCCCCTCGCTACGCCAGAACTCGCCAAACCCCTTAAATGGGTTGGGTGTAATGGGGTCATCCACCCTCCCGACCCTATCGGTGACTACCTGTTTGGGGGTATCCCGCATGTGCCAGTCGGCCATGGTCAATAACCGCCGACCAACCGGCGGTCTGGGGCAGGCCTACGTTTCGGTTGACAATGCGCTCGGGTAAGGACTGCTCGTGCTCTGGATCTTTGCGGGGGTCGGCCCTGGGCCTCATGCATCGGGGTCCGACTGGCTCATCTGGGTGATTGCCGTTGTCGTCGGCTCTTGTATCGCCGTACCACTGGTCATCCGACACAACCGGCAGCAAAGGCACAAGTAGCTACTCTCCCGGCGATCGGGGACGCCCCCTTATGTCAGGCTCTTAGCCATGGCGAAGGAACTAGGTAGTAACCCTCCCGTTGAGGTGCCAGGGATCCTCTTTCGACAGTATTTCGTCGGGCGTTTCGCAATCGGTGGGGATGGAACAATAGTGAATAACTATTTCCACCATTACCGGAACTACCATCTGACCAGGGTGAGCGTGACTCTCAACGCAGCGCAGTTTGTGGTCGAGGTTCTGTCGAACCGGATGGTGCGCCGGGGCACGGGGGGAACCTGGAGCTATCACGAAGTGAAAAATGCACAGCTGTTCGTGTCGCCAAAGTGGGCACGCCGCAAGGGAGTCTCTCAGGACGAGTTCCCTGTTGGGATCAGACTGCATTTCGGAGAGTCACGGTCGGCTCTCCTGATCTTCACCACCGAAACCGAAGCCCTGCTCGAAGGGTTGGAATCTCACCATGTCCGAGTCGAAAGGGCACCTATCAAGCTCAACCCAGTGCTGATAGGTCGGAAGTAGGGCCTGCCCCCGAGGTGCCGTTTAGTGACGTTCTGATATCTAGCCTCCTGGGCCACTACGACCGCTCGTTGTCGTGGCTGGGAGCCCGAAGTCGCTCCCACTATCGGATATACCCTCGATGATCCTGTGCAACTGCGCACTCAACCACCTAGTTGACGAGCAGGGCTTAGGTCTCTGCGTGACACGGACGTGATCCAATCCACTAGCGACGAGAGCACCCGGCTTCCCAGCAACATGACCGTTCAGTCCGATTTCGGCCACCTCGATCGTCGATCCTTAATACAAGGACGAGCCCCCAAACTGGGTCTACGCGTTCAACTGGGGAGAGCGGGTTCTGATTCTCGGTGGTGAGGG
>JADMIJ010000267.1 GCA_015478655.1 Acidimicrobiales bacterium
CATGTCACTGGCAAAACCAGCGGTCAGCTGGTCCCATGTCGCTGGCAAACGACACATGATGGACGATCACCTATGGTGATCGTGGCCCCGCTGCCGTCGGCACCGTGCCGCGGCACTGTCCCCGAGGAGATCTCGGGGTCGCTGCGCTGGGCCAAAGGTGCGTCCGATGACCGGTGACGCGCTGGAAGGTGCCACTTCCGAACCGGGCGAGAACGATGTCGGAGCCGACACCCGCGTGGGACGGCTTCGGCGGGTACCCGGGGGCCGCAACCGTCAGGTGTCGCTCTGTTTGACCGACGACGAGTACGCGGCTCTACGAAGCCGGGCGGACCGGGCGGAGGTATCCGTGCCGCGCTTCCTGATCGAGGCGGCCCTGTCCGGGTCTGCATCTGCTGCCACAGAGCAGCGCCAGCTGCGCCGGGACGTCGAGCGCACCCAACTGGTGTTGGCGGGGCTTGCCAACAACGTGAACCAGCTGGCCAAGTGGGCGAATACCAACCGTGTGCTGCCTGACTCCTTCGAGAGCGCGCTCGGCGACATTGGTCGGGCAACGGCAGCGGTGACTGAGGCTGCGCAGCGGGTAAAGGGCGTCTTTGGGGCAGGGCGATGATCGGCAAGATCACCACCGGAGCATCAGGTCGTGTGCTCATCCGCTACCTCTTCGGACCGGGGAAGGCGAACGAGCACACCGACCAGCGAGTCATCACGTCCGGACTTGCCCTCGGAGGAGATGTCTTGGCTGCTGGCGCCTTGTCCAGCCAAGCGATCGTCGAGCTCGGCTCTGACCTTGATGGCGCCAATGACCTCTCTCGGGCAAACCCGGCCGGCGGGCACATCTGGCACCTTTCCCTTTCGCTCCCAGCCGGCGATCGACCCCTCACCGACCACCAGTGGGCAGAGGTGGCCCGCAAGGCCACAGAGGCGATCGGGTTCGAGCGGGAGGGCCTGGAGCCAGCCGCCTGGGTGGCGGTCGCCCACGGGGCGAGTGCGCAAGGCAATCAGCACATCCACATCGCCGCCTCCCTCGTCCGACTCGATGGCAGCCGGGTGGAGACCTGGCAGTCGAAGCGAACGATCTCTCGGGTCTGTGCCGAGGTCGAGCGCACGTACGGCTTGACTGTCGTCGAGGGCCGTGCAGGAAGAGGGATGCCCGGGTTGACCAGAGCCGAACTGGAACGAACCGCTCGGGAGCAGTTGGCAGAACCACCCCGGATCACCCTCGCCCGCATTGTGCGTGAAGCATCAGTCGCCTCAAAAGACGAAGCCGAGTTCGTCCGTCGATTGCGGGGGAGCGGGGTACTCGTCCGTCCTCGGTTCGAGACCGGTGGCAACGAGGCAGTGGTCGGCTACTCGGTGGCGGTTAGGGTCCACCATAGGTTAATCCGCGCGATGTAGACTCTGCGTGTGGAAGCA
>JADMIJ010000268.1 GCA_015478655.1 Acidimicrobiales bacterium
GGCGCTTCGGAATTCAGCGGGGAGTGACCGTGGCGAGCAACTCCCAGTTCGGCTTGCCGGCGTAGAGCAGTGAACGGATGCGGTAGTTCCTGAAGGACGTGAACCCGAAGGCGGCCCGCTTCACCCGCTTGATCAAGTTGTTGACCGCCTCCGTCGGTCCGTTGGAGACGTGGGCGAGGTGCCAGGCGGCGATCTGGTGGCGCCAACGGATCAGCGTGCGGCCGAGCGAGCGGGCCTCGATCGGATAGTCCTTGTCCTGGAGGTCGTGACCGAGCTGCGTCACCCACTCGAGGGCGACGTCGGCATCGGCGTGTGCGTAGGACTCCCGGACGGCCTCCTTGGCCTCCCAGCAGGTGGCCACGTCGCCGTTCGGATCTCCGGCCCGGAGCAGCCCCTTCAACTTCTCGGAGCCCTTCTCGTCGAGCCGCTCTTTCGCCTTGGTCAACAGACGCCGGCACCTATAGAGGGGATCGGACTTCCGTCCCCGATGGCCGAGGGTCTCGTTCTGGACCCGCCGGCGGCACTCGTCCAGTTTGGTGTTGGCGAGCTTGCAGACGTGGAAGGGATCGGCGACCAGGGTGGCGTTCGGCACCATGACCTCGAAGACGTGTCGATAGGGACCCGACAGGTCGAGGGTGCCGAACTCGATGCGGTCCCGGAAGGCCGGTCCCTGTTCGGCCAGCCAGACCATGGGCTCGGCACTTCCCCGACCAGGGACGACGTCGAGTAGCTGTCCGACCCGGACGTCGACCAACTGGGTCGAGAAGTGCTGGCGGTGATAGGGACCGATCCGGACCATGAGCACCTCGTCGAGTCCGAGGGCGGTGACCTCGCCGATGCGGTCGTCGTCGGCGTCGAGGAGTGCTTCGCCATAGGCGACGACGGTGTCGTTGACGGTGTGCCAGTCACACCCGAACTCTGTGGCCACCTCGTTCACGCTCCGGGCGTGCTTGCCGACTTGGAACGTCGCCCACCGGGCCGCCCGGGAGGTGAGGAGCTGTCGGGGAGCGGCGATCCGGGCGTCTTCCTCCGTCCAGCTCCCCATCGAACAGTCACCATCGGGACACATCCACCGGCGCTTCCGCCACACCAGCCGACTGGGACGGCCCTGGAGCGGCAGGTCGACGAGCTCGACCCGGGTGCGATCTTTCACCTGGGCGGGCACGCCGCACGAAGGACAGCCCACAGTTCGGGCCACGGTCTCCACGTGGATTTTGCCCACGCCCCCCGGGCCATCCTCGACGCCCAGGAAGGTGATGTCGGGAAGTCCGATCATCCACACCAACGCGCGCATAGGGTCAGTCTCCACGGGGGTCCTCCATCTTCGGTCGTTGAACAACCAAAGACTGGTGGACCCCCGCTACGCGCCCGCGGATCCGACTACGAGACCCCGCTCAGATCCGAAGTGCCG
>JADMIJ010000112.1 GCA_015478655.1 Acidimicrobiales bacterium
GCACGGCGACTGGAACTACACCGTCAGTGCTCAATCAGTCGTGGCGTGAGGCCTATGTTCAGCTTCATCACCATGAACTGGCGAGGACGACCCCTCACCAGCCTGCGCACCGTCATCGAGCTCATCTCGGCCACGACCACCAAGACCGGATTGAAGATCCAAGCCGCCGACGACCCGAACTGGTATCCGACCGGCGTCAAGATCAGCGATGCCGAACTGGCCGACGTGCCACTCGTCCCCCACGACTGGCACGGCGACTGGAACTACACCGTCAGTGCTCAATCAGTCGTGGCGTGAGGCCTTTGGTTCTCACGGAGGTTCTCACGCCGGCATCAATTCCGTATTTCATACTTCTAGCGACAGGAAGCATCTTCATTTACGTTAACTCAGCCACGCCCTGCACCGTCTGCACCAACCCGAGAGACGCGGCCGCTTCAGGAAACACGGCGCCAAATGATCCACGGTGGGAGTGCCCGATGGGCACAGGACCGTCCTGGATGCTGTGCACCGGTTACCCTGCGCCTCGCAACTTTGGCAGGAAGTGGGTGTCAGCGTGAGGAGACCTCCGATCGGGGTTCGAGTCCCGTCAGTCACCTCCACAACGTCGACGTGGCCGAACCCGCGTGTCCATTCCCAGGTCGGACTTCATGGGTTGAGCGAGCGGCCCCAGTCGCTTGGAAGGTTGTCGAACGCATCACCTGACAAAGTCAGCTTTGCATTGGCGACAGCGTTGCACACCGACCAGGCCAGCCCGTCGGTCACGTCCTCGCCAGCGTAGGAGAGAACCGTGCCATCAATGACCGCGTTTCGGCACTCTGCTAGACCCCGCAAGAGACCCAGTCCGATCTGGATTGCTGCATCATCCAGGCCTAGCTCGTCGCGCCAGGTCATCGAGTTCGGATTGCAGTAGCTCCTCGAGAATTTCACAGGCAGCTTCACCTACCTCCACATAACCGCGCCCGAGGACTCGTCCGGCACGCAACGCCAGTTGGTCCGCGTCGGCTTCACGAAGGGTTTGTTGGAAGAACGCAGCCACGGTGTCGGCTTCGGCAGCTGCAAGATGGGTACGAGCGCGGTGCTCGGCGTCGTCGACCAGCTCGGGGTGAGCACGGAGCAGTTCGTTGAGCAGTTGGCCGCGTTCGTCAGGAGTGAGGCTCTTCAGCGCGGGGGTGGGCGATTGCCGGCGTCCGCTCATGTCGAAGGCCAGGTCCAGTGACGTGGTTGGCGGGCTGGAAACGGCGGAAGCCCGAGCCACGTACGGTAGGCGGCATGGAGCCACCCGGCGATCGAGCCCGGCTCGAAACAAACGTCGACCAGCGAGACCGCTCCCGTGACCTTTCCGTGACGGCACTGTGCGACCAGACCACGCCGCTCGTCCCCCTCGAAATCGAAGCCGACTACTTCGACAAGGGAGCCCAGCACCACGCCGGACGCCGGTAGAGCGACTTCGTCCAGGAACACCTGCAGAAATCCCATGAGCTGCTCGTCGAGGCCGTAGGCGTCAACGGTGATTTCATCGATGAGCTGTTCCAGGTCCTGCGCCACGATGGTCACAGTACAGAGAGGGCGTGACGCACCTGAGGGCATCTTGCCCCACGTCCTCCGGGGATGTCGCGCTCCCAGCAGGTCAACGTTCCCGGAAGATCCGGTGGCTGCCGAGTCTTCGCCAGCGAACTGCGGGCCACTGACGCCCCGTGTCATCGACCGTCGTCGTCCATTGCCATGTCGCCCGGCCGTCCGGACCGTTGAGACTCCACGTCATCTCGAAGATCCCTGGGGCGTTCACAGCTGGCTTCACCCGCAGGCTGGCCGGCCACGACGACGGATCCTTGGTTTCGACGAATCGGTCACAGCCTGTGTTGAACGCCCGAGCTGCTTCACGGAACTTCTGGCGCTCATCCTCGGACAAGCGCTGGTAGTCGGCCTTGAACGGATCGGTCCGTTCGAATCTCACGATTCGAGGTCGTCCAGCAGTTCACCAATGTCACCAGATACTGCAACGTTCCCGTTGACGACAGCCTCTTCGGCTTCGCGCTCCAATTGCTGCCAACGCTCGGTCCCTAACCAAGCCTGATCTGCACGTACGGCAACATGTGGACGGAGAACGATCTCCCCGTCACGCTCGACTAGCTCGACTTGGGCCACTCGCTGGTCCAAGCCCAAATGACGCCGAATCGCCGTCGGGATAGCAATGACCCCCCCGACTCTGAACGGTAACGAACGTCTGTTGCGTGCCGATCACCGGCACTTTCCACGGTTTACGGACGCCTTGTTCTCACGGCGGTTCTCGCGCGGTGGGTTGGCGAGGTCGCTTCTCGATCGGGAATCCGAGCG
Source organism: Acidimicrobiales bacterium (assembly GCA_015478655.1). GTDB lineage: Bacteria > Actinomycetota > Acidimicrobiia > Acidimicrobiales > RAAP-2 > Bog-756. Next base: position 2,335 of record JADMIJ010000112.1, read on the forward strand.
ACCCGTACGCGACGAGACGCTTTGCGTGCATCCGAGCCAGGACGGGAACATTGACATCCACGTAGTCATGCACCTCGACTCTCGACTTGGATGCCGTAGGTCGAAGCACGCGGCCGACGTACTGGACGATCCTACCCTTGAATGCCAGCGGAAATGCCAGGAAGAGCGTGTCCAGCTCCGGAACGTCGAACCCTTCACCGAGGAAGCTCCCGGTGGCCACGAGAACGAGTCCACCCTCTGACGCCCGTGCGTGCGTATCTGTCATCGCCGAGGCTCGTGCCTTCTTGCCCATGCCGCCGCGCATCACCACAGTTCGGATCCCGAGACCCTCGAGTTCGCCCGACAGCTTTTCAACGTGCTCGGTCCATTGCGTCAGCACCAGACAGTTGCGACCGGCCGAAGCTGCGGTCGCGATGTCATTGCAGATCTGTCGGGATCGGTCGTCGTCCTCGACGATGGCCCGGAAGACCTCCTGGATGCTTGCGTCCTCGGCGCCCACCGGGTCATGCGCGGTGGCATGCGCCGTCAGGACACGCTGGATCCTGGCGTCGTCGAGCTCGTCGGTGGTCATTCGATGTCGCTCGGAACCGCAGTACATCGAGATGAGACTCTCCAAATGATCCCGGCGATACGGGGTCGCCGTCAGCCCCAACCATTGACGGACAGGGATTTGTCGCACGAATCGTTCGAAGGTAACTGCGGGAACGTGATGGCACTCGTCGACGATCACGAGTCCGTAGCCACTGGTGGCGTCAGCTAAGCCGTCACGGCGAGCGAGGCTCTGCGCCATGGCAATGTCGATGACGCCCTTGGCCCGATTGCGACCTCCTCCCAGTTGGCCTATTTCCTTCGCAACGATTCCGAGGTGCTCGACAAGACGATCACGCCACTGTTCGATGAGAGGTTGCCGATCGACGACCACGAGCGTCGGAATGGCTCGCTGGGCGATGAGCGCACAGGCGATTACCGTCTTCCCCGAACCAGGCGGAGCCACGAGTACTCCGACATCATGAGGGAGGAGGGCCTCGAGCGCTCTGACCTGTCGTTCGTTGAGCTCTGCCCGAAGGGAGACCTCTATCCGCCGAGGTGCTTCACACGCGTCCACAACGTCGAGGGTGCTGCCTGCTTCTTGCACGATGCGTTCCGCATGGTCGCGTAAGCCCCTCGGAAGCAGGAGGCGATCCATCGTCTCGCCGTCTCAGCGCAGGAAGCGAGGCGTGTTCCAAGTCGAGAACCGAAGGCGCTCCTTCTCGTAATAGTCGGGGTTATGCAGCGATGCGAGATGCTTGAGCGCGGCCAGCAGGGCTGGTGGTACGCCGATGCGGTCGATCTCGAGCATTGCCCTGGACACGGCATGGATCGTCTCGGGTGGCTTCTGTTGCGGGGTCTGCGCCCTGGGCCGCCGGTAGTGCGTGTCAGCTGGACCGGCGCTCACCGGCGTCATGGTCTCTACCAGAGACGCCACGGCCCCCGGCGAGATCCGGGGGACCGAAGCGAGGTACGACCACTGGTCGGCGTACAGCTCGAGGCTGGCCGGGTCAAGGAAGACTGTTGTGCCTCGACGCCGGCATTCACCCTGCAGCGGAAGGGCGATCAGGTTCCCAAAGGAGCCCTTCGGCATGAAGTCCTGCGTAGGGAACAGCCGGTCGTAGCTCGACAGATCCAGCTCGGCCCTGCATTCCATAGCCTCGCGGAGGATATGCACGCCGATACGGCGGGCCGAAGCGGCCGGAACTGGCCCGGAAAAGAACGTCCACGTGTGCGCCCCATCGCCCGACCGGGAGCGCTCCAGCGCGACAGGTACCCCAAAAGAATTTGCGGCGTCGACGTATGCAAGAGCATCCAGTACCCACCCTGATCCGTCGAAATCGCATGCGAGCAGCCGACACTCATCACCCTGGAGAAGCGGGTACAGCCCGACGTGGGCGCCACCTGAGAGGTGCGAATCCAACACATCCGCTGTCAGGGGCTCGTACGTACGTCCCGGTTTCTTGGCATTGGCCCAACCACCGACTACTGCCGGGCTCCAGCCGGATTTGCCGGTCTTTGCGCTCTCCCAACGGAGTGCATGGACGTCCTCCCGTCCTACGAACAAGGAGCAAAATAGAGCGATCTTCGACTCCGCTGACGAACTCTGGTCTACATCGAGGGGCACCGCCCGTTCCACGGGTTGTGGGAACAATGAAGGCTCCCACGGCTCCGTTCGGTTGTGCCTGGCCGGCTCGTCGAGTCCGAGTAGCGACCTGAGCCGAGCATTCTCAGCTCGCAATGCCTCGACTTCGCCAAGTAGGCCCTCCGATTCTGAAAGGTCAGCGTCGCTCATGGCCACCCATTTGTCGCTTACACATGCTCGGACTAGAATCTAGGTTCGACATATAGGCCCGTCGCCGTCTTCGCCACTTGCCAGAGAAGCTGGACCAACCCCGGTCAACTGTCGAGGCCCAAGGAGAGTTGCGCCTGGGGTTCCGGGTCCTCGTCGGGGATGTTCACGGGACCGTACACAGCTTCGAAGATCCTCGGGGCCTCGTAGATCCGGTTGCGCTCCCTTCCCGTGACCTCGTGCAGGTCGCCGCGCTCCACGAGCGTCTCGATGGCGGAGTGGGCTGTCGGTCGGGTCACATCGAGGATCCGCGAAACTCGGGAGGCGCTGACCACCGGTACCGAGAATAGATACTCCGCTAGCCGGACCACCGAATTCGGCCTTCCTTCTTCGAGGAGTGCATTGCGCATGTCGTGCTGGAGCTCCACCAGCCGCACGGTTCGCTCCTCGGCATCGCGGGCCTGTCGGCGCACCCCTCGGAGGAAGAACGTGAGCCACGGCATGAGGTCGCCTGTTTGGCTCGTGATGAGGAGGTTGTCGTAGTACTGGCTACGGTACTGATCGAAATATGCGGAAAGGTAGAGGAGCGGCTGTGACAGCGCCCCGCGCAGCACCAGCATCAGCGGGATGAAAAGTCGTCCGATCCGGCCGTTCCCGTCGAGAAAGGGGTGGATCACCTCGAACTGGTAGTGGGCGAGTGCCAGCTGGACGAGGAGCGGATGATCGTGCTCGTGGAGAAACCGCTCGAGATCGTCCAGCGCAATCCCCATCTCGTGCTGTGGCGGCGGTACGAACACAGCGTTGTCGAGGGTGGTTCCCCCAATCCAGACTGGGCTCTCCCGTAGGTCGCCGGGACGCCGATGTTGGCCGCGAACGCCCGAGAGGAGGATCTCGTGCATTTCGCGGAAGAGCCTGATCGAAACGGGAAATCCATCCTGCACGCGGAGAAGCCCTTGCTCCATGGCGTGAATGTAGTTCTGGACCTCTCGGGCATCGTCCGCGTCATCCGAGGTCGGCGCCTCTCCGGCTTCGAAACGGAGGAGTTGCCCGACGTCGGTCTTCGTACCTTCAATGCGCGAGCTCAGCACCGCCTCGAGCCTGAGATGGGGTCCGATCAGCAGGTGCGGGTTCGGGATGAGGCGGCCGACTCCACCGAGTCGGTGTACTGCCCCTGTTGCCTCGTCGAGAAGGACGACCACCTCCGAGGGGAGGTCGAGGCGTCGTGGCAGCGGCTCCGGGAAGAAGGCGTAGAAGTCGGTGGGCGTCTTTCGGACCACCCCACGAGCTTGCGAGGTGAACGCTTCTGGTCGCATGAGGGGCCTCCTTGGTAACAGCGCTTTCCTCATGGACAGCTTAACTAAAATTATTGGCCAAAACTTTACTTAGATGGACGGGAGGTCAAGCACGCTTTCATGCCGTGTCGGAGAGGTCAGCCAACGCCCTCCAAGGGATCGGGAATGGGTGGGTCCAGGTACGACAGGGGCGGTTCACTGGGCGGAGGCCACGGACACTTCTCTGATCCCATTATGCCGTGAGACAGGCTCCCCCTATTGCTTCAGTTGGCCGTTGGAGCTACTAGTGCGGCCTAGAGATTCCCACTTGTCCTCAACATCTCGTCGATGTCGTCGGCAACGGCTTCGTCCTCCAAGGGCATGGCGTGGGCGTAGTTCCGGAGCGTCGTGGAGGCGTCCCGATGCCCGAGCCGTTGCTGTGCTTGGAGGAGGTCTCCCCGGCCAACCAGATAGGTGGCGACGGTATGTCGAAGCCGGTGGAGGCTGACGCCCTCCAGACCAGCTTCATCCCGAAGTTCAGCGAACCAGTGGCCGAGTCCGCTGGTAGTGAGGCGCCGACCATGGTCCAGATCCCTGGAGAACAGCCAGTCACCGAACTTGCTATTGCCGGCGGCGGCCCGTCGTCGCCAGGCTGCCTCGCTAACCCTCCACAACTCAACCGTCGTTCGTCCCAGTGACAGCCGGCGCACCTGCCTGGTCTTCGTGGGGCCAACCTCTTCGCCTGATACCCCCCGCTCGATGGTCAGCACCCTGCCGTCCAGGTCTCCGAAGCGAAGGGCAGCCAACTCTCCCCGCCTGGCACCGGAGTCGGCTGCAAGGCGGACCAGCAGTTGTACCTGCTCGGTCTTGTGAAATGCGTGCAACGAGCCAACCGAACCGTCGAGCGCCGCCTCGGCCTTCTCGACCCATCGCTCGGACATCTCGATCAGCGCCAAGACATCGGCCACTGGAACATGCATGCGGGTACCAGGGCGCGGCGGCCCACGCATGTCTCGCAGCGGATTTCTATCGATGATCGATTCGGACTGCGCCCATCCCACTGCCGACCGGAGAACCCGGAAACGACCGGAGACTACCGAGACCGTGGCACCGGACTCCCGCCATCTGGCCATCGCCACCCGCACCACCTCTGGTCGAAGCGTCGAAACTCGGCGGTTGGCGATGGGGTCTCCGGTGAGTGCCTTGGCATTCGAACGAGCGGAGCTCCACGTGGAGGGCCGCCAATCGTGCTGGGCCGCCAACCACCGCTCGAGCAGCTCTCCGACGGTCAGGAAGGGTGCAGCACGCCGAAGGGACCGGTACTCAGCGAACTGGGCCGCCAACTCGCTTCGGCGATCCCCGGCATCCTCAACAGTGCCGTGGAACCAAAATGAGCGCTGCACCGTTCGGCCGGACACGGGATCCACACCGACGGCGACGCGGATCTCAAAGACCCCGGGCCGACGTTCGCGCATCGATCCCTGGCCCCAGACGCCCACCCTCGCAAAAATAGGGTCATATGTAGAGTTATTGGGGGATCCCTACTTGCGGACGCCTCACCGATTCACCCCCTGACCAGGGGAGACGCTGTCGCAGATTGGCGCGCTCGGCAGGATTCGAACCTGCAACCTTCTGATCCGTAGT
>JADMIJ010000113.1 GCA_015478655.1 Acidimicrobiales bacterium
GCGCGGTGTTCTCCCTGGCGGTGGATCAGGTGGTCAGGGGCCCTGAATAGTTACCATTCTCGATGCGGACACTCGGCCGTCCTCCTTCTTGACAAAGACTCTAATGATCTCGTGGCCCGGGCGGCGTGCGGCATCGAGGAGGAAGTCCGCCAGGGTGTCCGTGTTCCGGTGGGTGTGGGCTTTGCCGGACGCATCGCTCGGTTAAAAGAACCGGTGCGACTGGATCGGGTCGATTCGACCACGGTGGCGAACCCGATTCTTTGGGAAAAAGGTATCCGCACCATGCTTGGCGTACCGCTCCTCCTGGCAGACGAGGTGATCGGCGTGCTCCACGTGGGCCGGCTTCATCTCTACCCATTCAACGATGCCGACGCCGAACTCTTGCAGGTGGTCGCCGAACGGCTCGCCGGGGCGATCCAGGCTCGGCAGTTGGCGGTGGAGCGAGCAGCGACCGCCCTCCTGGAGCGCAGCCTGCTTCCTGGCCGGCTGCCCAAGTGTCCGGGCCTGGAGTTCGCCACCCGTTACCTCACCCCCGAGGAGCTCGTCGGTGGCGACTGGTACGACCTCTTTACCGTCCCATCTGGTGAGGTGTGGGTTGTGACGGGCGACGTCGCTGGCCATGGCCTCCATGCGGCAGTGGTGATGGGTAGGGTGCGGAGCGCGTTGCGTTCCTACGCCTTGCTCTGCAGCGACCCAGCCGAGGTCCTGGAATTGACCAGTCGTAAGATTCAGCACTTCGAAATGGAGACCATGGTGACCGCCGTATGTGCCACCGCTTCATTCCCTTACAACGAGTTTCGAATCGCTACGGCCGGTCATCCCCCTCCGCTTCTGGTCCCCGTGGGCGGCCCCGGCGATTTCGTTAGCTTGCGGACTGGACCGCCGCTCGGACTTCGTAGCGAGATTGCTCGTTCGTCGACCGTGGTACCGCTCCCTCAGAGCGGCATCATGCTCCTATACACCGATGGTCTGATTGAACGCAGGGGAGAGAGTCTCGACGAGGGTATGGAACGACTTCGTGGTGTCCTCAATGGCGACAACACCGAGAGTGCCGAGGCCGTGTGCCGGCGGATCGCTCGAGCAATGGTGGAACACGGAGCCCAAGATGATGTGGCCATGGTGGCCGTCCGCCGATCCGAAACACAGGTTGAGTAGGTGTAGCTGACCCACTATGGCCAATCAGCGACCGTCCTCTGTTTCATCTACATCTCGCCCATAACTCCTCACATGCCGATACAACTGAGCCACGAGGGATCCAACCCGCGGCAAGCCCGACAAAGGTCCAGGAGTTCACGTGTTCCCGCCTATCGGCACCTTGTCTGGGTGTCAATGGGTCTTTTGGCCCTGTTTGGATGGATCCCTGACGGGCAGGCTGGACGTATCGAGTCCCGAGAAGAGGTCTCATTCCAGATGCTGCATCCCGAACTCCATACCCAACGCTCTAACTAATCGCCGAGCAGAAACGAACGCCCGATGATCGATTCATCCTCAACGGCAGTCACCCCGTCGACACCGCCTGAGGGTTCCGAGCCTCCGGGCCAACGGCTGTCTCCTCGCAACCGGGAGAAGGCCCACGCGCTTGGACTGACGTCGGCCACCGGTTTGGTCATTGGGAGCATTGTGGGTACTGGGGTGTTCACCATGCCGGCGGTACTCGCTGGGGCTGGCACCATGGGCATCATCGTCCTGGGCGTCATCGCCGTAGGCGCCATGTTACTGGCGACTTTGTTCGGTCAACTCACCAAACGGGTCCCCAACAGCGACGGTGGTCTCTACGCTTATTCCCGCCACGAGTTCGGCGACTTCGCCGGCTACCTGGTGGGCTGGTCTTATTGGATCCAAGCGTGGGCCGGCAACGCGGCCATCGTGTCGTCCTGGGTGTTCTATGTAGATGCCCTGTTCGGTTGGACACACATCAGCGGGATGGAGAACTGGGGTATCGCCATGGTCGGTCTATGGGTGCCGGCCATCATCAATCTGGTAGGGATCCGCCAGATGGCCTGGTTCCAGAACGTGACCGTCGTGCTGAAGTTTCTGCCCCTACTGTTCGTCGGCATCGTCGGCTGGTTCTTCGTCCAGAATGCCCATTTCGGACCGTTCAATGCCTCCGGCGGAAGCCTCTACTCTGGCATTGGGATCGCTGCCGGGGTGGCTCTGTTCTCGTTCATCGGCGTCGAAGCTGCAGCCATGACGGCCAAACGGGTGAAGAACCCCCGGATCAATGTCAGCCGCGCTTCACTCCTGGGTACCGCGCTGAGTGCCATCCTCTATGTTCTGGTTACGGCGGTGGTGATGGGTCTGGTGTCGCACCGCACACTGGTCAACACCGGGTCACCCTTCGTCAACGCTTTCCAGTCGATCTTCCCCCACCAGGCCTGGGCAGGAAAGTTCATCGCCACCATCGCCGTCATCTCGGGCATCGGGGCATTAAACGGCTGGACGTTGATCGTGACGGAGACGTCCCGGGCCATGGCCCAAGACGACATGTTCCCCCGGCCCTTTGCCTGGACGGATCGCAAGGGCACGGCCTGGTTCGGCATCGTGGTCGGCACCGCGTTGCCGTCCCTGCTGATGCTGTGGCGTTACAACACTTCGGCGGGACTCACGGTGTTCACCTACTTGGTGGACCTCACGGTGGTCACCGTGGCCATTCCCTACTTCATGTCGGCCATCGCCCAGCTCACCTTCCTGGTGTCCCGCCGCCGGAGGGTAATCGGATGGTTGTTGGCCCGAGACCTGTCGGTGGCTGGTGCCAGCGTCCTGTTCTCGATGTGGGTGACGTTTGCGTCGGGCTACCAGGTCGTCTATCAGGCCCTGGTAGTAATCCTCGCCGGTCTCATCCTTTACGCCTTCTTGAACGCCCGCCGCCAGCGCCTCGGGAAGTCGCCAGAGCCGGAAGACCTGGCTCCCGACATTCCGGTTCTGGACGACCTGCACTCCAGCACAAATGGCCACTCCACTGACTCAACTTCCGTCCATTCGCACACATCATCAACCGAGGTGAAGGTATGACATTCCATGTAGGTTCCGAGATCGGCCAACTCCGTGAGGCAATCATTCATCGGCCGGGGCTCGAGCTTTCCCGACTAACGCCGGACAACATCGGTGCCCTACTCTTCGATGACGTGATGTGGGCGTCCAAGGCTCAAGAGGAACACGATGCTTTTGCTGTCGCCCTTCAGGACAAGGGTGTGCGCATTCACCACTACGGACTCCTCCTCGCCGAGACGCTCGAGCTGTCCGAAGGGAGGGAGTTCGTCCTCGATAGGGTGTGCACACCGGAGATCCTCGGCCCCTCGCTGGTCGAGCCCGTCCGTCGTCTCTTCGAGGATTTGGATGGGAAGACCCTGGCCGAGTTCTTGGTGGGTGGGATCATCAAGGCCGATCTCCACCCCCTTCATGCCCATAGCCTGAAATGGGACATGCTCAGGGCCGACGACTTCGTCCTCACCCCTCTCCCCAATCATCTCTTTCAGCGGGACAATTCGTGTTGGATCTACGGTGGGGTAACCATCAATCCAATGGCCATGCCGGCCCGTCAGCGCGAGTCGCTCCACACTCGGGCCATCTACAGGTTCCATCCACATTTCGCTGATGCCGACTTCGTCACCTACTACGGCGACGAGGACCGGAGCTACCAACCGGCCACCATCGAAGGCGGCGATGTCCACGTGATCGGCCATAGCGCCGTACTGATCGGCATGGGCGAGCGCACCTCACCCATGGCCGTCGAAACAGTGAGCCACGCGCTGTTCGACTCTGGGCAGGCCAGCACGGTGGTGGCCATTGAACTCCCCCACAGCCACGCCTTCATGCACCTGGACACGGTGATGTCCATGGTCGACGTGGCCACCTTCGTCCTCTACCCATACTTCGACCGTGCGCTGCGCAGTTGGACCATCACCCAGGGAGAACGTGCCGGCGAACTTTCCGTTTCGCCCAACACCAGCCTGTGGGACACCCTGGCCGGGATCTTCGAGGTGGACGAGATCACCATCCTCGCTACCGACGAAGATATCCGAGCAGCAGAGCGCGAGCAGTGGGACGACGGGACCAACTACCTGGCCGTGGCTCCCGGGGTAGTCATGGGCTACGAACGCAACGTTGCCACCAACACCATGCTCGAGAAACAGGGCATCGAGGTGGTCTCCATTGCGGGCAGTGAGCTCGGTCGCGGACGCGGCGGCCCGCGATGCATGACCTGCCCCATCGAGCGGGATCCGGCCTGAGCCATGGCCACGAGCGAGAACAACGACGTCATCCAGTTGCGAGGGCGGAGCCTGCTGAAGGAAGTAGATCTCACAAAACAGGAATTCCTCTCCATCGTCGATCTAGCCGAACGACTCCGCACCGAGAAGCGCTCCGGCACCGAGCGCCAGCGGCTGCTAGGTCGCAACATCGCCCTCATCTTCGAAAAGGCCTCCACCCGAACCCGGGCCGCCTTCGAGGTCGCCGCCCACGACCAGGGAGCTCATGTCACGTATATGGGACCGGAAGGATCCCACATAGGGCACAAGGAGTCGATGAAGGACACCGCACGAGTCCTCGGTCGCATGTTCGACGGTATCGAGTACCGAGGCTCTTCCCAGGAGTCCGTCGAGATCCTGTCCAGGTTTTCCGGGGTCCCCGTCTGGAATGGGCTGACTGACCAGTGGCATCCGACCCAGATGTTGGCCGACATCTTGACTATGCGTGACCACGCCGGAAAGCCACTCGACCGTGTGGGCTTCTGCTACCTGGGAGATGCACGCAACAACACGGCCAACTCGTTGCTGGTCACCGGGGCACTGCTCGGCATGGATGTTCGCATCGCGGCTCCGGAGGATCTTTGGCCCACCGAAGACGTCCAGACCATGGCCAAGGAGCTGGCTCTCGTGTCAGGGGCGCGGATCCACATCGGCAAGGACGTGATCGGTGGCGTCGAGGGTGCCGATTTCCTCTATACGGACGTGTGGGTATCGATGGGCGAGCCGTCCTTGGACTGGGACATGAGGATCGACCAACTTCTCCCCTACCAGGTCAACGCCGCCACCATGAAGGCAACGGGAAATGCCGGCGCCAAGTTCATGCATTGCCTCCCCGCGTTACACAACACCGATACCGAGCTGGGCCGACAGATCTTCGACAAATGGAGTCTCAGCGCCCTTGAGGTGACCGAAGAGGTCTTCGAATCGCCCGCCTCCGTCGTCTTCGACCAAGCGGAGAACCGACTGCACACCATTAAGGCGGCCATGGTGGCCAGCCTGGGCGACTGAGATGCGGCTTGTGGTTGCGCTTGGGGGCAACGCTCTCCTCGAACGAGGAGAGGTGCCGAACGCTGAGATCCAAGAGAAGCACGTTGTCGCCGCGGTCGAATCCCTGGTGCCATTGGCTCGTGACCACGACTTGGTCATCACCCATGGCAATGGTCCCCAGGTCGGATTGCTCGCGATCGAGAGCGCCACCGATCCTGCCTTGCCGCATCCCTATCCCTTCGATGTCCTAGGGGCTCAGACTCAGGGAATGATCGGCTACTTTCTCCTGCAGGCATTCGAGAATGCACTGCCGGGACAGCAAGTGGCCAGCCTCATCTGCCAAACGCTGGTGGCAGCAGACGACCCCGCATTTAAGCATCCAACCAAATTCGTCGGCCCAGTCTACGATGAGAATGAAGCCAGGCGACTTGGGCGCGTGAGGGGTTGGGAGGTCCGCCGGGACGGGACGGCCTGGCGGCGAGTCGTGGCTTCTCCAGAGCCGCAGGCAGTGATCGAGATGCCGACTATCCGTACTCTGCTCGCCGATGGCACCGTGATCGTGTGTGCGGGGGGCGGCGGGATCCCGGTATGTCGGACTGCCGACGGGCTGTTACGTGGGGTTGAGGCGGTAGTTGACAAGGATCTGACCGCGACGTTGCTAGCTACAGACCTTGGTGCAGATGCCCTTCTGCTCCTAACCGACGTGTCCGCCGTCGAGCTCGGTTTCGGCACCGCTGCAGCCCACCCCATTCATCACACGACCCCGGTCGCACTTCGCGCTAAGACTTTCTCGGCAGGGTCCATGGGACCCAAGGTCGATGCTGCGTGTCGCTTTGTCGAGGCCACTGGCAAAAGAGCGATGATCGGTCGACTCGACGCTGCGGCCGCCTTGCTCGAGGGAACGACGGGCACCATCGTGGATCCGGAGCTCGGCCAATCGTCCAGCGACTCGCTGATCCGCTCAACCCCGGTCACTCAATGAGCCGCCGAAACAGGAACTGGGTGGGTGACGTGTCGACCGAAACGAGACCTATGGGCGACGAAGAGGCCGGAAGTCCGCCATTCGCAAGGGCGGTCAACACAACACCGAATCGGCCCTGGACGGCGGCCGAAGCGGAGCACGCGTATGGGGTCCCCTGGACCGAAACGACCAACCGGTCGGGTGACCCCGGACCACCTTGGGCAGATTCGAGCCTCTCACCCAGCTCCTCGCCGACGGCGGGCACGGCTGGGATGAATTGGGCAACGTTAGGCTCGGATCCGTGGGCCCGCAGCAATCGGTCCGATGGTCGTTGTTCGCTATCGATTTCGCACTACCCGCGGCCCTCAGTGGTAGCTCGTCCAATGTCGGTCGCCGCGGTCTCTGTGTCTCAAAGGAGGCCAACATGACGAACGCACAGGCCGAACCCCGCCACAGGATCGTCGTAGGAGTCGATGGCTCGTCCTCGTCGACGGCCGTAGTGGAGTGGGCGGCTCGCCAGGCAGAAATGACCGGATCCACCCTCGAGGCGGTAACGACATGGGAGTGGCCAACCACTTACGGCATCGCTGCCACCCCAATCCCCGACTATGACCCCGCAGCCGACGCTCGAAACATTCTGGACGGTGTTCTACAAGCGGTGCAGAGTTCCCACACTCCCATAGCGTTGCGTTCGATCGTTGTCGAGGGCCACCCGGCAAGAACTCTCGTGGAAGAATCGCGAGGAGCGGATCTGCTCGTCGTCGGATGTCGCGGACTCGGCGAGTTCTCCGGAATGTTGCTCGGATCAGTCAGCGAGTACTGCATCACCAATGCCGACTGCCCAGTGCTGGTCTATCGCGATCAGAGGTAGAGAGGTTTGTTCATTCGGAGGCCGTAGCATTCAGCTGGCGCCGAACACACGGTGTTACTCAACGGCGTTGTCCGATAGTCACTTTGACCCTGCTGACCGGATCACACTTCCCAGAAGACAACAGAGCCTCCCGAAGACGACGACATATACGAGCACACAAGACGGGAGAAGTCTGCGAATCCTGGCGGGGCGACATCGTTCGCTCCATTCCTGACACCGTTCCCACTGAATGGATCGAGGCTTACCGGGCTGAGGGCTGACAGCTGTCTTCGGGATAGCCGTCCACTGGAACCCCACGTCATCAGCTCTGGAACTCACCATCCTTGTGACCTTGGCGCCAACAATTTCGCGACTGATTTGTCAGACCATGATGGGGTCAGACCCTGTGGGTGCCGAAAACCCCGTCCAAGTGATTGACCTGGGGTTCTGTGCAACGT
>JADMIJ010000269.1 GCA_015478655.1 Acidimicrobiales bacterium
CGTCCTCGGCGCGGTGGTGGCCGCAGTGGTGGCCCCGCTGATCGGGGTCATCGTGTTCGTGGCCATCACCATCGTGCTCACCCTGTGGTTCTGGGCCCGAGCGCCGCACGTGGTGCTGGGGATCCTGGGTGCCCGTCCGAGCGACGAGGGCCAACATCCCCGAGTGCACAACCTGGTCGAGGGCCTTTGCGCCACCATGGGCCTTCCTCGTCCCACGATCTATGTCGTCGATGACCCGACTCCCAATGCGCTGGCCGTGGGCCGCGAGCCGCGGCTTGCCGCTTTGGTGGTGACGTCCGGCCTCGACCAGAGCCTCAGTTTGGTGGAGCTGGAGGGCGTCCTGGCCCACGAGCTCGTTCACGTCATACGACGCGACACTGCCACTGCCGGTGCCGCCGTGGCCGTGGTCGCCCCCCTGGCCGCCATCACCGGTTCCGGAGCGGGGTTGGTGCGGTCCCTCGTCGGCGCCGGACGAGAGTTCGTCGCCGATCAACGGGCCGCCTCGGTGGTGCGCTACCCGCCGGGGCTGGGGTCGGCGCTCGAGACCATGACCCTCGCCCCTCCGCCCCCATCGCCGTGGCCTCCGGGCCCGGGCCGGTCGGCCGGTCTCACCCGGTGGCTGTGGATCGATCCGATGGTGGGGGCACGGAGCGAGGGAGCCGAGGGCAACCTGGACGACACCGCCGTGCGGGCCGCGGCGCTGGCCGAGCGCTGACTACCGGCGCGGGCCGCTGGACCTCGGACTATTGCTCGCTTCTTGCCCCGGCCATTGCCCAGCTTTTGCTCAGCTATTGCTCATGAGTATTTGGGCGGGCTTGTGCCGCACCCCGAGCCCGGGAAAATATTAAGGGCCGGCCAGCGACGTCGGGTTGCCTTGGTGCTGTGAGCCCGCACGTGAGTATGACGCTGGAGTCTCGAGCACCCTGAACTGTTGTCGAGAGCACGAACCCTAGAGTTCCCCACCAGAGGCTCCTCCGGCCGGTCCCAATCCAACGGACAAGGAGGAGTGATGGACGTCGTAGTGCAACGATGCGCCGGGATCGACGTGCACAAGGACACCGTGGTGACCTGTGTGCGCACGCCCGGCGCTGATGGACAGCGAGAGGTGGTGACCAAGACCTTCGGGACAGTCACCGCCGAGTTGCTGGCCCTGCGGGACTGGCTCGTCGCCATGGGGGTGACCCTGGTCGGGATGGAGTCGACGGGGGTCTATTGGCGACCGGTGTTCTACATGCTCGAGGACGTGACCGAGTGCTGGTCGCTGAACGCCCGCCACATGCGCAACGTGCCTGGCCGCAAGACCGATGTGGCCGATTCCGAGTGGATCTGTCAGCTCGTCGAGCATGGGCTGGTCCGACCCAGCTTCGTCCCTCCGAAGCCGATCAGGGAGCTCCGCAT
>JADMIJ010000270.1 GCA_015478655.1 Acidimicrobiales bacterium
GTCCGGACCGGCCAGGCAACGCTCGTGGCCACCACGCCCCGGCGCTACCAAGTGGCGGCATCTGGTCGCGCCTCCGCCGCGTGGGGTACTGCCGAGAAGCCCGCGAGTACGCACTCTCGGACGACTGGGAAGAAGAAATCCTGAGCGATTGGTGGCAGTCCCAGGCGGGTGACCGAGACCAGGGCAGGTGGTACCCCGCGAGGCCGTCCGGTCGTTTGAGCTGGACCTTTCCTACTACCCCGCGAATGCTCCATAACTACCCCGCGTTTGCTCCACGTATGGATCAGCGCGGGCAGTTCGCGTGGGGGGGAGTTCTGGAGCAAACGCGGGGGACCCCAGGGCGCTTCATGACAGCTCCACCACGCAAAGGAGCGACCCATGGCCCAGCACCTCACGAAGCCTCGCCACAGACAGGCCCGCCGCACCCTCACCGATTCACCCTTCGACACGTTGGAGAGGAGCTTCGGGCTTCTGTGTGGCGGCCCCTCGCCGCTGACCCTCGATGGCCGTTCCTTTGCCGGCCTTCCCAACCGGTCCCTCCCCCTTGATGAGCTGAAGTCGCTCCTGCTCCATCCGTCGGTGTCCTTCGACCTTCGCGACGCGGTCGTCGGGGAGCTCGTCGATCGTGCCCAACACGAAGGGACGTGGATGATCGGCCTGGCCGGCGTCCTTCTCCCCGGCCTGCGCCGCGCCGCCTGGCCCCTGTCCCACGCGTGCCTGGACAGGGCCGCCGACGTCGAGTCGGAGATGCTGGCCTCCTTCGTGGCCGCGGTCGGTCGAACCGACTCCGCCCGGCCGCGCCTGGCGGCCCATCTGACCTGGCAGGCCCACGGCGGGGCCAAAGAGCAGGTGCGGGCCGAGATGGCCGAGCGGGCCAAGCCCGCCAACCGTCCGGTCTCCACCGCACCACCGCGCCCGTGGGGTCATCCCGACCTGGTACTGGCCAAGGCTGTTGATCTCGAGGTGCTCTGTGCCGAGGACGCCGAGCTGATCAGTGCCACCCGGATCGGCGACCTGCCATTGGAACGGGCTGCGGCCGGACTCGGGATCAGCTACGCCGCGGCCCGCAAACGCCGAACCCGGGCCGAGACAACCCTCGTTGTTTGGATCACGAGTGACGACTACCCAGTCGTTGAGTTTGTCCCAAAAGGGATCAAAACACCCCGTTCTCTTGGTGGGGATCGTCCCCGGCGGGGCCGGCCACGGGAGCGGCGACCGGAGCAGCGTCCCTCAGACCCTTCCACCAGGAGGTGAGAGTGCCCAACCCGCACCCACCGGCGCTGCCGGGACGACCCCATGAACGCAACGTCAGCCATCCGATCCGTCGAAGTCAGTCCCATCCAATGCAGGAGGCCGCCACGTCACGTTTCAGTCCCTTCTTCCGAAAGGC
>JADMIJ010000271.1 GCA_015478655.1 Acidimicrobiales bacterium
GTATGTGTCCAGGGGAGTGTGTAAAATGGGTGGTTCTCATCGCCGGTAGGCCGCTGGCTCCGCGCGGGGCCAGCGGCGTGCGCTAGCTTGCCGCCAAGGCCGACAGAGCCGGCGTGATTCCCTCCTGTTCTGCTCGTTGGTCTGGCGCCAGCTTGGCGAGGGATTCGGCGCTGAAATAGCGCCGGCCCACTTGCCCCTCCTCGTGCTGTTCGGCCAGCACCATTCCGACCAGGCGGATCACCGCGGCGTCGTTGGGAAAGATGCCCACCACATCAGTGCGCCGCTTGACCTCGCGGTTGAGCCGCTCCAACGGGTTGTTGCTCCAGATCTGCCGCCCGTGGTCCGGCGGGAAGGCGAGGTACGCCAGCACGTCGGCCTCCGCCTCATCCATGCGTTCAGCTAGCTTGGGATAGCGGCCGCGAAAGCCGTCGGCGACCCGGCGCCACTGTTCACGGGCGCTGGGCGCGTCGGGCTGGGCGAACACGGTGCGGATCGTGGCCGCCACCAGCTGCGCCGCGGCCTTGGGCACCAGGGCGAGGGCGTTGCGCACGAAGTGGACGCGGCAGCGTTGCCAGCTCGTCCCATGCAGCACCGCCCCAATGGCGGTCTTGAGGCCCTCATGGGCATCGCTGACCACCAACCGCACACCAGACAGGCCACGGGCCACCAGGCTGCGCAGGAAGGCCAGCCAGAAGGCGCCATCTTCGCTTGGTCCAATATCGCCCCCCAGGACCTCACGCAGTCCCGTGGTGGCATTGACGCCAATGGCAATCACCACCGCCAAGGAGACCACCCGCCCATGCTGGCGCGCTTTGATAAACCTCGCATCCAGCCACAGATACGGATACCGCTCCGTCAGCGGCCGGGCGCGGAACCGCTCGACTTGCGCATCCAGGTCGGCGCACAGCACCGAGACCTGGCTCTTGCTCACCCCCTGGATGCCCAGCGCCTGTACCAACTCGTCCACCCGTCGCGTCGAGACGCCTTGCACGTACGCTTCCTGCACCACCGCCACCAGCGCCCGCTCCGCCCGCCGCCGCGGTTCCAACAACGACGGAAAGTAGCTGCCGTCGCGCACCCGCGGTACCTGGATCCCAATCGTCCCCACGCGCGTGTCCCACTGCCGCTCCCGATAGCCGTTGCGCTGCCCAGTCCGCTCACTCGTGCGCTCGTGCCGCTTGGCGCCCACATGCTGGGTCACTTCCAGTTCCATCACCGCCTCGCTCAACACCCGCACCCCCTCGCGCAAGAAGTCGACCTCCTGCGCCAGTTGGGCCTTGCGCAACAACTCCTCAAGTGCCATGCTCATCTCGTCGGCCATCGCTGCGGTTCTCCTTCTTCGGGCTTTGCAACAACTCACCCGATGAGAACCACGCGCTGGCCGATCT
>JADMIJ010000272.1 GCA_015478655.1 Acidimicrobiales bacterium
GGCTGAGGCCGTGAGCCTGGCCATCGCCCACGGGGCGCCCACCGTGGCCGCGGCAGGCATCATCCTGGCCGGCACGTTCGCATCGCTCCTGTTGACCGGGATCACCACCCTGACCGAGCTCGGATCGGGCGTGGCCATCGGCATCATCGTGGCCGCCTTCGTGATGGCCCCTCGGCTGATACCGGCCATGGCCGGCATGCGGCGCTGGCACTTCTGGTGGCCCGGCTCGCTCGACCACCGGACCGCCGACCACACCCACCATCTCCAACTGCATGACCGCTCGCGCCTCGAGCGGGTCGGGAAGGCGGCGGCCACGGTGGACGGCGTGGCCGAGGAACGGGCCGTCACCCCGGGCCCCGTCGGTGGCTCCGAGGACCATCAGGGCAGCTGAGCCGGTCCCTGCTCGCTTCACCCAACCGGCCGACCTTCTCCACACGGCCGGGGATAGGCTCGTAAACGGCCTCGACCGATGGGGGTAGGGGGCCAGGAGGTGGCCAACCATGGACCGTTTCGACTCCGAGCAGATTCGGAATGTGGCGCTCATCGGTCATACCGGCGTCGGTAAGACAACCCTGGTCGAAGCCATCCTCATGCATACCGGCGCCATCCGCCGGGCGGGCCGGGTGGAAGACGGCTCCACGGTGTGCGATCACGAGCCCGAGGAGATCGCCCACCATATGACCATGGGCCTGTCCCTGGCTCCGTGCGTGGTCGAGGGCAGCGTGGTGGGCACGGTCAAGCTGAACTTGGTGGACACCCCCGGGTACGCCGACTACACCGCAGAAGTGGCTGCCGCCCTGGCTGTGGTCGATCTGGCCGTCGTGGTGGTGAGCGCAGTGGAGGGCATCCAGATCCAGACCGAGATCGCCTGGGAGATGGCCGTCCAGGCCGATTTGCCCCGCATCATCCTCGTCACCCAGCTCGACCGGGAACGGGCCGACTTCGATGGCGTGCTCGAGGAGCTCCGAGCCACCTTCGGCGCCGGGGTAGCACCGCTGGAGCTGCCCATCGGCAGCCAGTCGGAATTCCGGGGCGTCGTCGACCTGTTGAGCGATACCGCGGTGACCTACCCGGCCGACGGGAGCACCACCGGGACCACCGGCCCGCTACCGGCGGACCTGGTGGCCACCGAACATGCCATTCACGAGGCGCTGGTGGAGGGCATCGTCGTGGGCGACGATGCCCTGATGGAGCGCTATCTCGACGGCGACACGCTGTCCTTTGAGGAGCTCGAGGCCAGCCTGGCCGGCGGCGTGGCCTCGGCCGCGGTCTTCCCAGTCATCTGCGCCTCCTCGACCACCGGGGTGGGCATCGATCGGCTGGCCACCATCCTGGCCGAGTTGTGCCCGTCTCCCGCCGTGCGCCCCCCGGCGCGGGTGTCGGC
>JADMIJ010000114.1 GCA_015478655.1 Acidimicrobiales bacterium
ACTACACGCTCACGCCGACGCCAAACGCGTAATCAAAATCGCGGCGGGCCCTTACCGTGGGCCGATGTTCGACCCACAACCGCGGAGAGCCGGTCGGAGACGATCGGCCCCTTTACATCAAGACCGACCGACCGCTACTGGATGCTGACCATCTGCGTCGGCGGCCCATCGCCCGAGATCTTCCAAATCTCCGGGCACCGACCAGGAAGACCAGGTCAGGTGCCTTGGACGACCGCCCGTCCGAAACCCGCCGGATGAGCTGCACCGCCAAGGCCTCAACCGGTTGGGTAACCATAAGCAGTGCCAGGTGAGGGGCAGCCACGGATCCTTGCCGGGCCCGGCCGTAAGCCACACAACGCCATCATTCGACGCCAAACCCACTCCTTACGTGGTGACCACCCTTGCCGTAGTCGTCCGCCACGCAGGTCCCGTAGTTGTCGGCGGTGGCACGGCGCTGCGCTATCCGTCAGGATGACAGTGTGAAGAAGGCAATCGAAGTCGCTCACGCGACCCAGCCCATGAATCCCCACGAGAGGAAGGCACGCGACTCGAGCCGCGACATTGAACGCCGCAATGTTGGGTCTGCGAGCTCGTCCACCCGGACCTCACGCCGGCGGCCGGTCGCCATGACCTCGTCGAACATCTGGTCGTGGTCGGCGCGGACGACGACCTGCCCCACGCCCCGCCCGAGACTGTCCGCGTCGGGCCGCACGCCAAGCGTCTCGTGATAGTTGCGTGGGGGATGGTAGTGACCCTCCTATGGGAGATCCGGGCTCAGGAAAGTCCACCGGTACCCGCCTTGTACCGTCGCCAGCTGGCGGTGTTCTGACGTGTTGGGGCTGCCGCCGACGATCCGGGCGTGCCTGTTCGATCTCGACGGGGTGCTGACCCGCACCGCAAGCGTGCACGCCAGCGTATGGAAGGACACATTCGACGCCTTCCTCCGGGACCGGGCCGAGCGCAGTGGCGAGCCGTTCATCCCCTTCGACTCCGGCGGCGACTACGACCGCTACGTGGACGGGAAGCCGCGCCTGGACGGCACCAGATCATTCCTCGCGTCGCGCAGCATCTCGCTGGCGGAGGGTGCTCCGGATGACCCGCCAGGGTTCGCAACCCTGAACGGCCTCAGCAACCAGAAGAACGAGCTGGTACTGCGCCGGCTGGCCGAGGACGGCGTCGAGGTGTTTGACGGTTCTGTTCGCTACGTGCGGGCGATTCGTGCCGCCGGACTCCGCACTGCCGTGGTCTCGGCCAGCGCCAACGCCGCCCAAGTGCTCGGCACGGCTGGAATTGCGGAGCTCTTCGATACTCGTATTGACGGCCTCGTCGCCCGCGAAAGGGGGCTGGCGGGTAAGCCGGCGCCGGACACGTTCCTGGCGGGCGCGGCGGCGCTCGGAGTTGAGCCGGAGGAGGCCGCCGTGTTTGAGGATGCCCTCGCCGGCGTGGCAGCGGGACGGGCTGGTGCGTTCGGTCTCGTGGTCGGCGTCGACCGGGCCGGTCAGGCCGAGGCGCTCCGCTCTCAAGGTGCCGACCGGGTGGTGGGTGACCTCGCCGAACTCTTGGAGGAGCGATGACCGGCGGGTCGGCATACGAAGTGGAGCCGTGGCGGGTCCGCGAATCTCGGCTGGATTTGGACAACCTGGCCCGGAGCGAGTCGATGTTTGCCCTCTCGAACGGTCACATCGGGATGCGCGGCAACCTCGACGAGGGTGAGCCGCACGGGCTACCCGGAACGTACCTGAACTCGGTGTACGAACAGCGCCCTCTGCCGTATGCCGAGGCTGGCTACGGCTACCCCGAGTCGAGCCAGACGGTGATCAACGTGACCAACGGCAAGCTCATCCGGCTGCTCGTTGACGACGAGCCGTTCGACATCCGTTACGGCCGGCTCGACACGCACGAGCGGGCCCTCGATCTGCGGGCTGGGACCCTCGTCCGGGACGCGGATTGGACCTCGCCTGCCGGCTGCCCCATCCGGATGTCGTCGACCCGACTGGTGTCGCTGACCCAGCGAGCGGTCGCAGCGATCTGCTACGAGGTCACCCCGCTCGACCATCAGGTCCGCTTGGTGGTGCAGTCCGAGCTCGTCGCCAACGAAGCGATTCCCGCTGCCGGCGGGGACCCTAGGGTGGCCGCCGCGCTGAAGTCACCCCTCACCATCGAGGAGCATGCCGCCCACGACGGCATTGCGGTCATGGTCCACCGCACCCAACGCAGCGACCTGTTGGTGGCGGCAGCCATGGATCACGTCGTGGATGCACCAGGCCACATCGATGTCGACGTCACGAGCTCGCCGGAGGTCAGTAGGTTCACGGTCACAACACAGCTGGAAAAGGGTCAGACGCTGCGGCTGGTCAAGTTCTTGGGTTACGGGTGGTCGGCAACGAGGTCCCGACCGGCGGTCCACGACCAGGTCATGGCGGCCGTCACCGGCGCCAAACTGACCGGCTGGGACGGCCTCCTGGCCGAGCAGCGCGCCTACCTCGACCGTTTCTGGGATGGTGCCGACGTGGAGGTCGACGGCGATCCAGAGATTCAGCAGGCTGTCCGCTTTGCACTCTTCCACGTCCTCCAAGGCGGCGCCCGGGCCGAGGGACGACCGATCGCAGCCAAGGGCCTCACAGGGCCAGGCTATGACGGGCACACGTTCTGGGACACCGAGACCTTCGTCCTGCCCGCGCTCACCTATACGGTGCCCCGTGCTGCGGCCGACGCCCTCCGTTGGCGTCAGACGACGCTGCCCGCGGCTCGTGCTCGCGCCCACCAGCTGGGCTTGGAAGGTGCGGCCTTCCCCTGGCGGACGATCAGCGGCGAGGAGTGCTCGGGTTACTGGCCCGCAGGCACGGCCGCCTTCCACATCAACGCCGATGTAGCCGACGCCGTGGTCCACTACCTCGATGCCACCGAAGATAGCGTATTTGAACGAGAGGTCGCTCTCGAGCTCCTTGTGGAGACTGCCCGGCTCTGGCGCAGTCTCGGCCACCGCGGCCCCGACGGCTCGTTTCGCATCGACGGGGTGACTGGGCCCGACGAGTACAGCGCCATCGCCGACAACAACGTGTATACGAACCTGATGGCCGCCCAGAATCTCCGCTTTGCCGCGGAACTCGCTGCCCACCACCCCGACGCGGCCGCTGATCTAGGCGTGACCCAGAACGAAGTCGCGTCGTGGCGAGAAGCGGCAGACACGATGACCGTCCCCTACGATGAGCGCCTCGGAATCCACTCCCAGAGCGATCGGTTCACCGAGCACGCCCGATGGGATTTCGACCGTACAGCGCCGGAGCAGTACCCGCTGCTCCTGCATGTCCCGTACTTCGACCTCTATCGCAAGCAGGTGGTCAAGCAGGCCGACTTGGTCCTCGCCATGCACCTGTGCGGCGACGCGTTCACCGCCGAGCAAAAGGCCCGAAACTTCGCTTACTACGAAGCCATCACCGTTCGCGATTCGTCGCTCTCGGCCTGCACCCAGGCGGTCATCGCCGCCGAGCTCGGCCACCTCGAGCTGGCCTACGATTACCTCGGTGAAGCGGCGCTCATGGACTTTGGCGACCTCGAGCACAACACTGGTGACGGCCTGCACATGGCCTCGCTCGCCGGCGTATGGATTGGTCTGGTCGCCGGCCTAGGTGGCATGCGTGCCTCGCCGTCGCTCCGATTTGCGCCCCGCTTGCCCCACGCGATCTCCCGCCTTGCGTTCCGGGTCTGCTACCGCGGGCGGCACCTGCGCGTCGTAGTGACGGCGTCTTCTGTGACTTACGAGTTACTGGACGGAGCGCCCATCACGATCTTCCACCACGGTGTGCCCTTGGAGCTCGACGGAACGCCTCAAGAGCAGGCCATCCCGCCGATTGAGGCGTCCCCACCGCCCACTCAGCCGCCCGGCCGGTCACCGACCCGACGAACAGCGACGCCGGATCTGAGATCCGGCTGAATGGCCCCGTCCTGCCTCAGAGGGACGTTGCCATCACGTCCAGTCGGACCTTCGTCCAGCCCTATGTAGCCAGGGTCTTCGTCGCCGAAGGCCACTCGTCGCCGGGGTGGGCCACTCGTGGTGCCCATAAACTGTCGCATCCGACTCGCGTTGACTCCTTGGATGACTGGTCTCTTGGGACCTTTGGCCCTATCGCTAGTAGCCGATGCGCGCCATCCTCGTTAGGAATGGGACTCCGGTGCCATTTGAGGTTGCGGGTGATCGCCCGTAACACGCCGCCATTCTAGGGAATGTGAGAACACGATGACACCTGCCAGCGGCATCATCATCGTCACCGGCTCCAACGGCCGAATCGGAGATGCCGTGATGCGGCGGTTCGTCGGGCGTGTTGATCAGGTCGTTGGCTTCGATCGCAAGGCGGACAATCCACCGCCACCCGGCTGCGTGCAGATTTCCGTCGATATCACCTCGGACGAGAGCGTGCAGGAGGGCCTGACGCAGATTCGTGAGCACCACGGAGCTCACATTGCGTCGGTCGTGCATCTCGCCGCCTACTATGACTTCCTCGGCGAGCCGAGCCGAAACTATGAGGAGATCACTGTCCGTGGCACCGGACGGTTGCTTCGCGGGCTGCGCGAGTTGGACTTCCAGGTTGACCAGTTTGTCTTTTCCAGCACCATGGTCGTTCATCGGCCGGGCGAGCCCGGTCAGTTCATCGACGAGGATTGGCCGATCGAGGCGACGTGGGCCTACCCGGCGTCGAAGGTGAAGACGGAGCAACTGATCCTGCGAGAACGGGGTGAGATCCCGGTCGCGTTGTTGCGGATTGCCGGCGTGTACGAGGACCGCTGTCTCTCGGTCCCGCTGGCTCACCAGATCCAGCGCATCTACGAACGCCAGTACACCAGGCGCCTCTATTCCGGCAGCACGGCGCACGGTCAGTCCTTCCTGCACATGGACGATCTCGTTGACGCCATTTCTTCGGTGGTGGACCGCCGGGCCACGCTGCCGCCGGAGCTGCCGCTGCTCCTCGGCGAACCCGAGGCGCTCAGTTACGACGAACTCCAGCACACGCTCGCCCATCTGATCCACGGCGAGGACTGGGAGACATTGGCGATTCCGGCGATGCTGGCGCCCCTGGCCAAGGTCGGCGCCTGGGTACAGGAAAAGCTCCCCGGCCGCGATCCCTTCATCAGGCCGTGGATGATCGACCGCGCCAACGACCACTACGCGTTGGATATCAGTCGCGCCCGCGAACTGCTGGAGTGGGAGCCGGGCCGCTCGCTGCGTGACACGCTTCCGAAGATGGTCGAGGCCCTCGCCGCCGATCCGCTCGGCTGGTACCGTGAGAACGAGCTGGAACCGCCCCGCTCTCTGCCCAAGCACGGTGCTAAGGGCGCCGTCGAAAAGGCGCACCGTGTCACCTGACCCTTCCCCCAGCCGGGCCGGGTACGGGACAGTCCACCGCGAGCACGATGTAGACCATTTGGCGACTGAAGGGGCGGGAGGGTCGGTCGACAGGAACGACGAGACGATGGGTGGCATGCCCGGGATGGAAATGCCCGACTCCGAGGCGACGGCAGCGCACGGGCAGGCTACGCCTTGGGCTCATTTTTTTGCCGTCATCATCTTGGGGCTGTGGCTGATCACCAGTCCCTCTGCCCTGAACTACGGCAGTACCAAACTCACCTGGAGCGATGTGCTCAGTGGGCTCCTGGTGATCGGATTCGCTGGGGTCACCCTCGTACGCAAGTCGGCATGGGCACCGTGGGCCAGCGCGGTGGTCGGGATGTGGCTCCTGTTCGCCCCACTGGTGTTCAAAGCGCCGACGGCGGCCGCCTACACCAACGACACACTTGCCGGCGCCCTCGTGATCGCCTTCGTCCTGCTCATGCCGGGGATGCCCGGCATGAGCATGGTGCCAGGCCCGGACGCGCCGCCCGGCTGGTCGTACAACCCATCGACCTGGCCACAACGGGCGCCGATCATTGCCCTTGCCCTGGTCGGTTTCTTCCTTTCCCGGCAGATGGCCGCCTATGAGCTTGGCTACACCCGCATCGTCTGGGAGCCGTTCTTTGACCCTGGCACTCGGGCTGTCCTCGGCTCCAAGGTGTCGCATAGTTTCCCGATCTCCGACGCCGGCCTCGGCGCCGTCGCCTACATGCTCGAGGCACTGATGGGGTTTATGGGTGACAAAGCTCGTTGGCGCACCATGCCCTGGATGGTGTCGTTCTTCGGCATCCTGGTGGTGCCGCTCGGCATCGCCAGCGTCTCCCTCATCATTCTTCAGCCCGTATCGGTCGGAGCCTGGTGCACCCCGTGCCTGCTCGCCGCCCTGGCCATGTTGATCATGATTGCCCTCACCCTGGACGAGGTGGTCGCGATGGGCCTGTTCCTGGCCCAAGTCCGGCGGGAGGGCCAGTCGCTCTGGCGAGCCTTTTGGATGGGCGGTACGGTCGCCGATACCGGCCCAAAGGTCGGCGCCGTCCGACCAGACGTGTTGAGTGCCCCGGCCATGGCTTGGGGCACGACGCTCCCTTGGAACCTACTGGCCAGCGCGGCTCTTGGGGCGTGGCTGATGAGTTCCCCAACCGTGTTCGGATCTCTGGGCCTTGGGGCGCACAGCGACCACGTCATCGGGGCACTCGTGGTGACGGTGTCAATAGTGGCGATGTCCGAGGTTGGCCGTGCCGCCCGATTCGTCAATGTCGCCTTCGGCGCCTGGTTCATCGCCTCGCCGTGGCTGCTGAGCGGGGCAACGACGGCCGCCGTTTGGAACGATGTCGCTGTCGGCATCGCTCTGATCCTGCTCAGTGTTCGGCGGGGACCGGTAAAGGAGCGTTACGGTAGGTGGCAACGTTTCATCCGTTGACATGAGCGCGTCGACGATGGCTGTCGAACCTTTGCGGCCAAGTTGGTGGGCAACATCGACGCCCGCCCAGATGAGCCTCGGTCCTGCGGTACTCACTGTACACGAGCAACCTTTGAGGGTGACCGACCCGTGGCCTCGCGACAATGGCACCATCGCCACGGACTTCAGGTGCTACGGCTTCGCTGCTGAGGCGGTCCGAGTCGACACCGCCATCCCGGCGTTGCGAGCTCCTTCGCAAGCCATCTACACCCCGGCTTTGCGCGGGGGTCGAGCGACGGCGACAAACTTTCCCGCGCCCATCCCGGCGCCCACGTGTCCTAAATTTAAGCCTGGATCCACCGACCGACGACCTGGCAGGGCAGCGAAACGAGCGATCGG
>JADMIJ010000115.1 GCA_015478655.1 Acidimicrobiales bacterium
ACGCCAGCTGTTCGAAGGTCACGCCTGGCTGCCCGCCGGGGCCTGAATAGTTACCGTTCGAGAAAACGGAACAAAGGTGCGTCCACATCGGCGTCAGCCGCGACGCACCGGATAAATGCTGGCCCCGTTTGCGATTGGGACGAGTACCAGTCGGCACGGCTTGGAGGAGCGCCTCCGAACTCCCCGATTCGGTTGGAGACTCGTGAGCACCGAACAGCGACTTCTGCTGGAAAGTGATCGCGACTAAACGACGGATCCGGTTGCGAGCGCCCCGGGTCGGACGGCGACTGAACGATCGTGAGCCTCGCAACAATGGTCACTAGTGCGCCGGCCGCACGCGTACGTGCCCTTCTGTGCGGGACCAGGGCGGCGAGAGTCGTCGTTCTGTCGCGACGTTCGGCGTTCGACCGGGTGTAAACCGGCGGTACCCACACCACTTCCAGTCGGGGCAGTGGGCCTTGCTGCTCGCGATCGTTGCGGCGCCCACAACACATTCGGGTGGGTGGATAACCCTCATAGCACCGGTTCGGTGCCAACTGCGGTCCAGTGAAATCGACGACCACAGGCGAGTATCAGAGTATCCTCCGAACATGCGGCGGGCGTGCTTGGCAGTAGTGCTTTCTCTAGTGCTGATTGCTGGTTGCAGCACATCAACAAGTGCAGTCAGCGCTGGACCAAGCTGGTCGAAGCCGATTCAGGTTGAAGGCACTGGTGTCCCCTCTGACTACCGGTCCTTGTATGGCGTCTCCTGTCCATCGAGCACGACTTGTGTTGCCGTTGACGAGAATGGGTCCGCTCTCTTCTGGCGAGCCGGGAAGTGGTCCGCACCGCAACCTGTCGGCGCGGGCGGGACTCTCAGCTCCATCTCATGCCCGACATCTACCTTCTGCATGGCCGTATCTACTGGGGGAAACGCTGTGACGTACGACGGTAAATCGTGGTCGCCCCCAGTGTCCGTCGGGCCTGCGGCCACGTACGAAATCTCCTGCCCAACCGTCACCTTCTGTGCGACCGTCGGGGCAAACGGGATACCCGGTCCGAGCACGGTCGGGACGTTCAACGGCCATTCCTGGTCGACATTCCAAACTCCCTCGGCCGGAACGGTGAGCGACCGGCTGATGGACGTGTCATGTGCCACCGAGTCATTCTGCGTTGCCGTAAACCTCAACGGACAAACACTCATCTTCGATGGGACCAAGTGGTCGGCAAGCCGGGGTGTGGTAGCGAAAGGATTGATCTCGGTGTCATGTCCGTCCACATCGTTTTGCTTGGGCGTAGTGACTAGTGGCAGCTACGTGACCTTCGACGGGAAGAGCTGGTTGAAGCCGAGTGTCATACCTGGGTTCCAAACCGGCTTTGCCCGATCGGTGTCCTGCTCGTCCGCCACGGCATGTACGACCGTCGGCCTGAGCGGTCTTGCTGCGAGTTGGCACCAGGGTCACTGGTCGAATCCGGTCAGAGTGTTCCCGGGACCCGGATACGCCACCGTTTCGGTGTCGTGTGCCAAGCCGAACAACTGCATGGCCGTGAACAATAAGGGTGGCGCTTCAAACTCCTGACTGTCCGTGCACTGCCACGTACCGCCGGCTTGCGGCGTGGCCCAAGCCGCCCGACGGCCGGTGTGCTTGCCATCGGCGAGCACACCCGACGTGCCGATCTGCGCTCCCGCTCTGGCCTCGTCCGCCGTCGTTCTGGAGCGTCGTTCTGCGCCGTGCCGACGCCGCAGTACGCCGATTCTCGCGCCCTGGTAGCCGCTCCCGGCGTCGTCGTTATGTACGCCCGCGAGCCGGCGATTGGTGGCACCGGGACCGGGACCAAGCGAGCGGTGTTCGGGGTTAGCCCCTTCCCTCTGCGGGGACAGCCAAGAGCCACCCTTGACATAGTTCACTCGATCAGTAACTATTCAGGTCTGATGGATGTGTTCGAGGTGCTCGCAGATCCGAAGAGACGTCGAGTGGTGCAGCTGCTCGGCACACGCCCGCACCGGGCCGGCGAGCTTGCAGAGGCGACCGGCATGTCTCAGCCGGCCATGAGCCGGCACCTAAAGATCCTTCTCGACTCCGGGATCATCGAGGACGAGCGGGTGCCTGAGGACGCCCGTGTCCGGCTCTTCAAGCTCCAACCCGATTCCCTGGTCGCCGTCCAGGCCTTCCTCGATCAGCTCCAGGCGGAGTGGCGCTCCCAACTCCGCTCGTTCAAGCGACACGTGGAGAGGAAGCCGCGATGACAACCATGACCGAGGAGATCCTGGTCGACACGGATCCCATGACGGCCTTTCACGCCTTCACCGACGAGTTCGACCAGTGGTGGGGACGGGGCCCCATCGACGCCTACGACTCCTGGCGGCTCGTCGAGCGCCGTATCGAGGGCGGTGTCGGGGGCCGCCTGGTCGAGGACTACGGAGGAGAGGAGCTGGTCACCGGCACGATCACGATCTGGGAGCCCGGCGCACGCCTGGCCTGGACGACCCGCAATGACGTGACCATAGAGGTGAGCTTCGAGTCACAGGCGTCAGGGACCCGGATCCGGGTGACTGGCACCGTGCCTGCGGGAGTGGATGGCACTGCCCAGCTGTCGATGCTGCGCATGGCGCCGCAATGGTTGCCCCGCTACCTCGACCGGCGGAGCCGGGGCGTCTCATCTCCCGATTACGGCAGATTGCACCTGGCCCTGCGGTCGGCCACCCCGGCTGCCACCGCCCGCTGGCTGGCCGAGGTGTTCCGGCTCGAGCCCACCGCCGACATACCCGATCAGGAGGGGGACCCTGACTACACCTGGATCGAGTTCCGTCTCGGCGCCAGCTTCGTCGTGCTGTGGGGAGGCGGGGGCCAGGTCGGGACTGACTCGCCCTTCGTCTACGTGGACGACCTCGACGCCCACCTCAAGCACGCCGAGGCCGCCGGGGCCAGAATCATCAGCCCGATCACCGAGCACGGCTTGCGGTCCTACACCGCTGCTGACTGCGAGGGCCGCCACTGGGTCTTCGCGCAGAACGGCCCTCGCATCGGGCGCTAGGAGATCCGCCGGGTCGGCCCGAGTCAGGACCCGTCGACCAGAGCCATCGAACCACCGAAAGGAGCATCCCTATGACCTCACTGACGCCCGGCTACCACAGCCTGTGCCCGTTCGTCATCGCCGATAGCGCGCAGGACCTGGTCGAGTTCCTCGCCGCCGCCTTCGGGGCCACCGAGCGGGAACGCATCACCCGCACTGACGGCAGCATCGGCCACGCCGAGGTCCAGATAGGCGACTCGGTCGTGATGCTCACCGATGCCACCGACCAGCTCCCAGCGCGGCCCTCGGCCTTCTACGTCTATATCGATGACGTAGATGAGACCTTCGCTCGGGCAGTGGCCGCCGGAGGAGCGGTTCGGTCCGAGCCGGCCAACCAGTTCTACGGCAACCGCGAGGCGGCGGTGGTGGATCGCTGCTCCAACATCTGGTGGATTGCCACCGCCGTCGAAGCGGTCCCGGTGGCTGAGCTGCAAGCCCGCTACGACGCTCAGGTCTGAGCAGTGTGGGCCGTGGTGGTCGAGGTCGACAATCGAGAAGAGGATCCGGAGGAAGGCCGCCGGGGCTTGCGGGAGGAGTTGGCTCCGGCCATGCGCCAACTACCCGGCTTTGTCTCGGGCACCTTCATGACCGCGCACGAGCGCGGACTCGGCATTGGAGTCGTAATTCTCGAGACCCGCGACGGCGCTGAGCAGCTCGCGATGGGGTTCGTCCCTGGCGCTGCGGTACGTCCCCGTGTGTGGGTGACGCGTACGGAGGTGCTGGAGGTCGCGGCCACGGCATAATCACCCGGCCGCGTGTCGAACCCGCGGACGACCAGCCGGGAGTCGCGATGACCCCGGAACGTGATGTCCCACTATCACGAGTTCGGTGCCGGGACGAGGGCGCCCCCGAAGTGCCTGATCGGGGACGCTCCGAACGAGCACGCAGAACATCGACGGCTGGGTTCAGCAGGCTCGCCCGATCGACGTTCCGACGCCGGTCACCGAAAAGCCTCCGACGTGACCGTAGCTCGCTCATCAGAGCGCGCCCGACGTGCCGTTCTGCGCTGCGGCCAGGGTGGCGACGGCCGTCGTTCTGTCGAGTCGTTCGGCACAGCTCGAGCGGGTGCGGTCGGCGGCACTCACAACACGGGTGCCGAGCGCGGTTCCGGCATGCTGTTCGGCTGGCGCCGGCGGCCTCCCGCGGTCGGGTCGTCCCAGGGCATTTCTGCCCCAGTACCCCCTCAGCGCCCTTCGGGAATTCGCATGGGGACGCCTCCATGACGGATATTGACTGAATGAATAGGTCAGTCAATACTGTGACCATGCGACGGGGACGGCCGGCTGATCGGCTCCACGACATCACCGAAGCGGGTCGACAGTTGCTCGGCAGCGTGGGTTATCAACGAACCCGGATGGCTGATGTGGCCACCGCAGCCGGCCTGTCTGCCGGATCGGTGTACACGTACGTGGACAGCAAGGATGCGTTGTTGCACAGCGTCCTTGCCGGCTTCTTCGCCTCGCCGAACGAGGCCCTGCCCGAGCTGCCCATCACCGCTCCTCCGCTGGCCGAGACGCTGGAGGCAGTCCGCTCAGGTCTGGCCCGCGACGCGGCCATGCCGGTGCTCCGGGCTGCGCTCCATGCCGAGGCGCCCGATGATGTCGGCGCGGAGCTCGAGCAGATCCTGGAGGAGATGTACACCATGATCTCCCGACTGTGGCCGGTGCTGGCCGTGCTGGAGAAGTGCGCGGAGGATGTCCCGGTCATACGGGAGTTCTACTTCGGAGGACAGCGCAGAGCTCACCTGTCCCGGTTCGCCCGCTATGTGCAGCGCCGCGCCGGTGAGGGAAGGCTCGATGGATTCGGCGATCCCGAGCTCAGCGCCCAGGTGGCGGTCGAAGCGCTGACCTGGCACGCCTGGCACCGGTTGGAGGGCTTCGATGAGGCCCGGTTCTCCGGAATCGGAGGTCGGGGTGCGGTGATCACGTTTGTGTCGAAGGCCCTGGTGGCCGACCCGTGACCGACTCGTTGGCGACCGTCCGTCCGAGCGGTTCCCGGGGCGCACCGCAGGGCCCCACATCGGGCACCTTGTCCCCCCCGGCTCGAGGACCCGTGCTGGCCGCCGGCGCCGCATTCTTGGTCGTCGAGCTGTTGGCATCACCGCGCTACGGCCTGCACCGGGACGAACTCTACTTTCTGGCCTGCGCCCACCACCTGGCCTGGGGCTACGTCGACCAACCGCCCTTGGTGCCGGCCGTGGCCTGGTTGGTCAATGGACTCATCGGCCCGTTTGCCTGGGCGTTCCGCCTGCTCCCCGCACTCGCTGGGGCGGCGTCGGTGGTGCTCACAGGACTGATGGCCCGAGAGATGGGTGGGGGACGCTGCGCCCAGACAATCGCGGCCGTGGCTGCAGCGACGTCCGCGCAATTGCTGGCCGCATTCCACCTGTTGTCGACCACCGCCTTCGACTGCTTCTTCTGGGCCCTGATCACCTGGCTTGTGCTGCGCTTGATCCGGACGGCGGACACCCGGTGGTTCGTACCGCTGGGCGCCGTCGTCGGAGTGGCCCTGCTGAACAAGTGGAACGTGGCCTTCCTGGTGGTGGCGTTGGTCATCGGGTTCGCCACAGGATCCGACCGCAGACTGCTCTGGTCCAAGCAGGCGTGGATAGGGGCCGCCATCGCCCTCGTCATCGTCTCGCCGGACATCGTGTGGAACGCCCAACACGGGTGGGCGCAGCTGTCGATGCTCCGCAGCCTGCATGCCGAGAACTCGACCACCGGCGCCTCCATCGGCTTCCTGCCCGCCCAACTGATCGTCGTCGGGCCAGCTCTGTGCGTGCTCTGGATCACCGGTCTCGTCCACCTGTGGCGAAGCCTCCGGTGGCGTCCCCTGGCGGTGGGCTACCTGGTGCTCGCCGCCTGGTTCACCCTGAGCGGGGCCAAGTCCTACTACCTGGCCGGCATCTACTTCCCCCTGTTTGCCGGGGGAGGTGTGGCGGCCGAGCGCCGTTTGCGGTCCAAGGGGAAGCCGGGTCGGGTCCGTGGCTGGATCACCCTGATGGTGGTTGGGGGAGTGGTGGCGCTTCCGCTCACCCTGCCCCTACTGCCCGAATCCACCCTGCCCACCGGCTCGTGGGAGAGTCAGATCAACAAGGACCTGAGCGCGACGGTCGGGTGGCCCAGTTACGTGCGGCAGGTGTCGGGCATCGTGAACACGTTGCCGCCGGGCGAACGATCCCGTCTCGTCCTGCTCACCGGGGACTACGGCGCGGCCGGGGCCATCGATCTCTACGGACCCCGCTATCACCTCCCTGCAGCGCGCAGCGGACACAACACCTTCTGGTGGTGGGGACCGGCCGGCATGCCGAACGAATCCGCCACCGTTGCCGTCAACATCTCCCGATCAGCGCTCCTGACGGTCTTCCGTCGAGTTCGTCTCGTCGGCTCGGTGCAGACGCCGAACAACGCATGGACGGAGGAGCGGGGGGACCCCATCTACCTCTGCACCCAGCAGTATGCGAGCTGGAGCGACGTCTGGCCGGCACTCCGTCACTACGGCTGACCCGAGTGGGCGAGACAGTTGAGAATCCGCTTGCAGGCCGGATTCGCGAGCGATATCGGCAGTCCCACCTACCGCTTCGCTTGCTACGGCGAGCAGCTCGTCCGCGTTACCGGATAGGCGAGCCAGTGCGTTCGTGGGCCAGACGAGTGGCGGCCAGAAGGCTCCTTGATCTGGCCTGGTTGTCGAGCAGCGGTGTATCTGAATCCTAAGGACCCTCCGGAGCGAGGTGATGGCGGCGGAGGAAGGCCCACAACTCAGGCCTCATTCCACACTACGTACATTTGCGATTTATCCAGCGTGGCCGCGGCCGGCGATCGACCCGGACGTGCCGATCTGCGCTGCGCCAGGATAGCGACGACCGTCGTTCTGGCGCGTGGTTCTGTACGTGCCCGGATGCTCGTCATCGCCGCCTATGTGTCCGGTCCTGGTTCGGGTAGAGTCGGCGATCCATTCACCGCTCTCAAGCGGCAAGGAGGGACGACCCAGCTCCAGGCCCAAGTGCCCCCCGGGTTGTAGAGCACATCCCAGCCGTCACCTAATTTAATCCTGGATCCACCGACCGACGACCTGGCAGGGCAGCGAAACGAGCGATCGGCATAG
>JADMIJ010000273.1 GCA_015478655.1 Acidimicrobiales bacterium
TGAACCGTCCCGGGTTTGATGCCGCTTCCTTTTTTGCGAAGGATGCTGATCATGCCGAAGAGGTACCCGATGGAGCAGCGGGAACGTGCGACCAGGATGGCCCTTGATCGACTCGAGGAGTACGGCTCGGCGTGGGCAGCAGCCCAGGCCCTCGGGCCCAAGCTCGGAGTCGGTCCGGAGACGCTGCGCAAGTGGGTGGTCCAGGTTCAAGCCGACGACGGCACGCGGCCGGGTCCGACCAGTCAGGAGCTGGCCGAGATCAGGCGGTTGAAGAAGGAGAACGCCGATCTGCGCGAGGCCAACGAGATCTTGAAGGCGGCCTCGATTTTCTTCGCGAGGGAACTCGACCCTCGCCACCGTTGATCGTCACGTTCATCGACGAGCAGCGCGCCGAAGGCCGTGGGGTCGAGTCGATCTGCCAGGTCCTGCGGGAGCAGGGCCTGGCGGTCGCCCCGCGGACCTATCGGGCCTGGAAGCTTCGGGCCCCGGCGGCACGCACGCACAGCGACGCCCAACTCACCGACGCGCTGCGCCGTGTGAAGACCGGCGGCCCGGATGGCCGGCCGCTGCCCGAGGTGCTCTACGGGCGCCGCAAGATGACCGCCTGGCTGCAGCGCAACGGCTTCCCCGATGTCTCCAAGCACACCGTCGACCGGCTGATGCGCGATGAGGGCATGAGGGGATTGATCCGCGGCCGCAAGACCCGCACCACGATCGGCGCCAAGGACGGCCAGCGGGCCGCTGACCTGCTCAAGCGTGACTTCCGCACCCACGCCCCGAACCGCGCCTGGGTCACCGACTTCACCTACGTCAGTACCTGGGCCGGGTTCACGTATGTGGGCTTCGCGATCGACCTGTACTCCCGCGCGATCGTGGGCTGGTCAGCCGCCACGGTCAAGGACGTCGCCTTCGTCGAGGCCTGCCTGTCGATGGCGCTGTGGCGACGCGATCACACCGGCCGGCCCGTGCCCGAGGGCATGATCCACCACAGCGACGCCGGCAGTCAGTACACCTCGATCAGGTTCACCGAAACCCTTGCCCTGCAAGGGCTTTCCGCCTCGATCGGCTCGGTCGGCGACGCGTATGACAATGCGGCCGCCGAGTCGTTCATGGGCCTGTACAAGAACGAGGCAATCGCTGCCGGATCACCGTTCCGCACCGGCCCACTACGTACCCTGGCCGACATCGAGATCATCACCACCGACTACGTCCACTGGTACAACAACCGCCGCCTGCACAGCCTGCTCGACAACGTCACGCCCGAAGAGTTCGAGATCGCCTACTACGATCACGACACCGGCTCACCAACCGGAGACGCCGCCAACAAGAAGACGGCATGAAAACCGGGACGGCTCA
>JADMIJ010000274.1 GCA_015478655.1 Acidimicrobiales bacterium
TTGACAACGGCCGCGAGAAAATGCCCGGAGACGGCCACGAAGCTGCCCGGTGGCGGACATGAGAGCTGCCCGCTGATGGTCATGGGATCTGCCCGACACGACGTCGTTTGCCTCGCCGCGTCCCGTGGTTGAGGCCCCTTCTCGGGTGCGCTGGCGGTGCTGAAGCGCCGCTCATCCGAGAAGGGACACCGTGAAGTGTGCAGGGGAGATCATGGAAATTCTGGAAGCGTTCGATCTGACCGGGTCGTTGCGTGACACCGCCGAGCTCGCGGGCTGTTCGCATCACACCGTGGCCCGCTATGTCGCGGCCCGCGAAGCGGGCGGGTTGTGTGACCGTCCGGCTACTCGCCCGATGTTGATCGATGAGTTCCTACCGAAGGTTGAGGAGTGGATGGAGCGCTCGGGCGGGAAGATCCGCGCGGACAAGGCCCACGAGAAGCTCCTCGCGCTGGGCTACACGGGTTCGGAGCGGACCACCCGGCGGGCGGTGCACGAGGTGCGGCTGGTGTTCACAGCCGGGCGGGTGCGGGTGCATCGGCCGTGGGTGACCGAGCCGGGGATGTGGCTGCAGTACGACTTCGGGGACGGCCCGGTCATCGACGGGGTCAAGACGACCTTGTTCTGCGCGTGGCTGGCCTGGTCACGGTTCCGGGTGGTCCTGGCGCTGCTGGACAAGACCGCGCCGAGTGTGTTCGCCGCGCTCGATGTCACGCTGCGCCGCCTGGGTGGCGCACCGACCTACCTGCTGACTGACAACGAGAAGACTGTGACGATCACCCACGTCGCGGGGATGGCGGTTCGCAACCCGGCGACGGTCAGCTTCGCCCGCCATTACGGGGTCACGGTGCACACGTGTGAGCCGGCGGACCCGGCCAGCAAGGGTGGGTCGGAGTCCACGGTGAAACTCGCCAAGGCCGACCTGGTGCCCAAAGACACCAACCTGCGCCCGGTCTACGCCTCGTTCGCCGAGCTGGAGACGGCCTGCGCGCAGTTCTGCGATCAGGTCAACGCCCGGGTGCATCGGGTGACCCGCCGCGCCCCGGACGACATGCTCGCCCAGGAACGCGTCCGGTTGCACCCGTTGCCGGCGACACCGCACACGGTGTCGTTCGGTGTCACCCGCACCGTCGCGGCCACCGCCCCGATGGTGACCTTCGATGGCGGGCAGTACTCGGTGCCCCACGTGCTGCGCGGGCAACTCGTCTGGGTGCGGGTCCATGGCCGCGGCGAGGGTGAAGCCATCGTCATCGTCCATGTCGGCGAGGGCGGGCCGGCCGAGGTCGCCCGTCACCCCAGGGCCACCCCGGGCAGCCCGGCCATCGATGATGCGCACTTCCCGCCGGCCCCGGCCGGG
>JADMIJ010000116.1 GCA_015478655.1 Acidimicrobiales bacterium
CTCCTCAGCCGCTGGTCAGCGGAACCTTCACCCCATAAGACACCAGCCACCTAGACCAGATCCAGACCCTCCACCATGACCGGAGCCACAGGGGGGCGTCTTCCTGCATGAAGCGGAGCCGGACTGGGGCCGATGGTCCTTCCATGCTCTTCAACCTATAGCGGAATGGCCCCTACGAGGCGATGCTGTCTCACGCACCCGGTGGTCTGGGACACTCAGTAGGCAGCACCGATTGCCAGCACAACTGCAACTGGAAGCCCAACGGCGATGGTGACAACGCCAGCCCGGAGGAGTGTGGAAGGCCGACTCCTACCCTGCCTGCGGGAGATGGCCACGCAGACGACGACGGAGACAATCGGGATCAGTGTGAATAGTCCAATCGCCAGGCCGCTTGCGATATTCCCATGGACGCCACGGGCCGAAACCCAAGAAAACGGTGCTATCCGATGCTTCGACTGCGCAGTTCAGTGCGGCAGCTGGCCGAAGCGCAAAATCGAACTGCATTCGGTGATGACCAGAGCGCCGAGCACAGAAGGCAGTCCGGCCCCGGTCACCGGGAACGGTCGATCAGATCAGGACCGTGAGGAGATGGAGAGAAGGTCGACCGATCGGGTACCCCTCTTCTCAATGCTGTCGCGAATCCTCGATTGGATCGAAATATCGCGTCCCTCGACCTTCTTCCTGAGGGCACCGACGGTGCAGTTCTCCTTTCCGCCTAGTGCCGTGAAGGGATCGTAGTGAAAGTGGTGCATGGCGTTGAGGTGGCTGATGCGATCGATGTCGTGATCGGAGAGCCCGCCGAGGCTCTCGGTGAGGGTCTCGGGTGCCGTCGGCCACGTCGAGTCGGAGTGGGGATAGTCGCATTCCCACATCACGTTGTCCATGTCGAGATACTCACGACTGGCGACGCCGAACTTGTCGTCGATGAAGCAGGTGAGTATGTGGCGATTGAAGACCTCGCTCGGCAGCTCGTCACCGAAGTTTTGGCCCGTCCAGGCGTGATGACGGTCGTAGTTGTAGTCGATGCGCTCGAGGAAGTAGGGAACCCAACCGATTCCGCCCTCCGACAGCGCCACCTTGAGGTCCGGGAATTTGCGGAGCACTGGAGACCAGACGAGATCAGCAGCAGCCTGCACGATGTTCATGGGGGTCAAGGTGATCAGGCAGTCGATGGGCGCGTCAGGCGAGGTGATGACGATCTCGGACGATGAGCCGATGTGCATGCACACCACGACCGCCTCATCGCTGCATGCTTTCCAAAAGGGATCCCAATAGTCGGAGTGGATGCTCGGCCAGCCGAGCTTGGACGGATTCTCCGAGAACGTGACCGCATGGGCTCCCTTGGCGGCGGTCCGGCGGACTTCGCCGGCGAGGACCTGAGGATCCCAGATGGCAGGGAGAGGACACGGGATGAAGCGTCCTTTGTGGGAGCCGCACCATTCGTCGATGTGCCAGTCGTTGTAGGCCTGCACCATGGCCAGGGCAACGTCCTTGTCCTTGGTCCGGGCGAAGAGCTGGCCGCAGAACTGGGGAAATGACGGAAAACACAGCGACCCGAGGACGCCGTTGGCATCCATATCCTTCACCCGTTCGTCGATGTCGTAACAGCCGGGTCGCAGCTGATCGAACGAAGTGGGCTCGAGGCCGTACTCCTCACGGGGCCGCCCGGCTACGGCATTCAGCGCCACGTTGGCGAGGACTTGGCCCTCGTAGAGCCATGCGTTCGTACCGTCCTCGTTGGTGATGAATTTCGGGGCCAGATCTGCGTACTTGGCGGGAAGGCGACCGGCGAACAAGTCCGGAGGCTCCACAACATGGTCGTCGACGCTGACCATGACCATCTCATTGACGTCCATCTGGCATCCCTCTCTCCCACTCCGGTCCCTGTCAAGAGCGTACTGAACCGGCCGGTGCTGTGCAGTCGCGGCCGGCATCGCTCCTGGTCGACCGGTTGGGGTGGACTCGACCGGGATGCAGCGGAGGGCGACCCGTCATCGGGACGTTCGACCCCGAGGCGCCACGAGAGGCGTCCGCCAATCGACGGACATTCGTCTGTACGACCTGCTCGCCCCCCGTGACCGCGCACTCCGCCCCGGAGGCCTAGCCTGTGGCTCTTGCATGAGGGGACAGCGCCCAGCGACAGACAGTGCCAACCGGCAAGGAGGGCGCGGGTGACCGTGTTGACGCGGAAACGGAGATGCCGTGGTCTGGCCATGGCCCTTGCCGTCCTGGTCCTGGCTTCGGGCATCGTCGCCACCCCATCGACGTCGTCGGCATCTCGTGGGGCGATTGGCCAGCAGGGCGCCGCCGCCACCCTGACGGTCGATCCCGCAGCAGCCCAGACGATGGTCGGCTTCGGCGCATCAGGGGCGTGGTGGCCGAGCGACCTCAAGAGCTTTCCCAAGGCGGTTCAGGGCAAGG
Source organism: Acidimicrobiales bacterium (assembly GCA_015478655.1). Taxonomy (GTDB): domain Bacteria; phylum Actinomycetota; class Acidimicrobiia; order Acidimicrobiales; family RAAP-2; genus Bog-756. The sequence goes on from JADMIJ010000116.1 coordinate 2,422, forward strand.
TGGCAGACCTGCTCTTCTCTCCCACCGGAATCGCTCTCAGCTCCTACCGCTACAACATCGGGGGAGGGGGAGTGGGCGTCACAGACCCGACCCGGGCGCCCCAGACGTTCCTGAAGCGGCCTGGGGTTTACGACTGGTCCGCCGATGCCGGAGGCATGCTCTTCCTCCGCCTGGCTCGCGACCGGGGCGTGCCCATTCTGGCGGGCTTCGTGAACAGCGCCCCGACCGCGTGGACGACGAACCACAAGAGCTGCGGTGGCCAACTCATCGCCGGCGCCGAACGAGCCTTTGCCTCCTACCTGGCCCGCGTGGTGAGGCACCTGCGCTCGGCCGACGGCATCACGTTGTCGTACATCAGCCCCATGAACGAGCCCGACAACAGCTTTGGCTCGTGCGGGCAAGAGGGGATGGCGGTGCCCGTCGGCCAGCGGGCCACGGTGGTCCGAGACCTCGGAGAGGCGCTGGCTCAACGAGCGCCGTACGCCCGGGTGATTGCCGACGAGTCGAGTCTGGCCGCCTTCCAGTTCCTGCCGGAGGTACCGCAGTGGTTGTCGACCCCGGGGACATCCACGTGGGTGGCTGCGCTCGCGCACCATACCTACGAGTTCCCGACCGATGCGCAGGCCGCGCCCGTCGCTGCGCTCGCCTCCCGCTTCGACAAGCCGTTGTGGATGACGGAGATCTGCTGTTATGACGGCAAGGGACCGCTTGTCGGATTCGGCCCGCAGTATGACCCCACTATCACCAGCGGAATGTGGTTGGCCAACACGATCTACCAGGACATCGCGGTGATCGGGGACTCACAATTCGACTGGTGGACTGCTCTGTCAGGCCAACTCGGTTGCGACCCTGTCGCCAGCCCGACGTGCGTGGCTGGCCTGAACAGCTCGGGCTGGAACGACGGCCTGCTGTACTACGACCCGCACTACCGCACCGACGGCAACTACTCCATCTATCCGACCAAGCGGTACTCGGTACTGGGCAACTTCAGCCGGTACGTGCGGCCGGGTGCTGTGCGTCACCCCGTGACCGGGGTTCCCCCTGGTGTCGACGTGTTGGCGTTCAATGATCGTGGTCGCTGGACGGTGGTCGTGGTCAACAACAATGGCCAGGCGGTCCCCCCTGTACGACTTCGAATCGCCTTCCCCGGAGGGACCGGTGCCCGCCTTACCGGGGGCAACCGGACGAGCGCGACCGAGAATCTTGCGCCGATAAAGCTGCATCCCGCCAGGGGAGGCCGCAGTGGGGCCCTCCAGGTTCCGTCCCAGAGCGTCACCACGTACACCTTCGAGAACGCATGAGGTGCCGTGGCGATCGGATGGGAGGCCCGGGTGGCGCCGGGCAAGCCGGCAGGCACCGGGTACTACGTCTGCTTTGTGAGTGGGCACCATTCCAGGAGTTGAGGGGCGAGGAGGGGCCAGTGGGCGAAGAGCCCTTCCCCGCCTGATTGGGCCGCCTCGACCCGCTCGTTCCACTCGGTGTCGGGCCACGGAGGTTCGACCCGCCGTGCGTCAGCCAGCAACGCCGCCAGCCGCTCTGACGTCGCCCTGGTGTGGTGGGGATCACTCGCACCACTGCGGAAGACCAGCGCCGGCAGGCGCAGACCCCGGGCGCTTGCATCAGGCAACCCGGGGACGAGTTCGTCGGGCCGGGGGCAGTAGGCAAGCATCCAATTCTCGAGCGTCGCGATGAACTGGCCTCGGTCCTGCTTCAAGAACTCCTGGCGGTTGGCTGGGTTGCGTTCCAGGACCTCGGCCCAGGCCGGTAGCTCGACCACGGCGTCCATCCCGCCCCGCCAGGCGGCGACGATCGAGTCCCCGCAGTAGTGGACACCGAGGCTTATCAGGCCGAAAGGCCCCCCGCTGATCCACCACACCGCCACTCCGGCCGCCACATCGGGGTGTCGGGCAGCGGCGAGCAGCGAGACCCGTGAGCCTCCGGAGCCGCCGGCGATGACGGCAGGAGCCATGTCGAGTCGACGGAGGAGCCCAGCCAGCACGTCGGCCTGCATCTCGGATTCCGAGGTCCCCGAGAAGCACACCTGAGATGCGCCGGTATTGGGCCGGTCCCAGATGAGGACCTGCTTGCCGCCCGCCGCCAGCTCCTGGGCCAGCTCGCGAACACCAGGGACGTCCTTGCTGAACCGGCCTCCCGGCGTGATCAACCAGGGCGGGCCGGCTCCGATGACGTCGTACTCGACAGACAGACCGTTGATCTCGGCAGTCGGCATCGACGTCCCTTCTTCCGCCGCCACATTTGGCGACAAGCTACTACCGGTCGCCCGTCTCCATCGGCTGTAGATCCAGCACGACATCGACGGGCCCGGAGCTCTCGGCCCTGGACCCCGAGGCAGGCAAACCGGGCGGGTGCCCTGCCCAGCGCGCTCGTGAAGCCCGGGCGGGTCGAGAACCTCTGGTGCAGGCGTCGCCGCCAACCGTGGCCCTGGGATTCCGGTCTCGGCAGTCACACCCACTTCGAGATCAATCGTGGCCAATCGGCGCCCGAGAGCGAGGTCAGCTCGGTTCGACCCGACCCGCATCAGTCCCCAGTATTCTTGATCGTGGATCACCAAGGTTCGTGGTTGGCTCGGCCGCTGGAAGGTCGGTCGATCGCGTAGGCCCTGGCTGCGAGCGATCGTGGCCAGTGGGTTGGAGATGACCGATGGGTTCTGGCCCGTCGCCATGTCATACCTTCCAAGGGCCAAGTGCGGGAGGTTGAAATGCATGATCCACAGGGGGTGCCGAGCGATCGGCTACTGGGCAGAATCACTCGAGTCCCTAGCAAATGAGAAGGAGTCCGGATGGCGGCAGGACGCACTCGATGCTGAACGTCGCAGGCTACTGGTAGTCGACGTCCGACCCCACTAGCCCGCCCAAAATCCCATGGTCTACATCCTTGCCTTGTCATCGGCGCTGGCCAATGCGCTGACCAGCATCCTCCAGCGCATGGGGGTCGAGGACGCACCGGAGGAGTCGACACTACGGCTGAGTCTGCTGACCCACGCCATCAAGCGCGGCGTGTGGTTGCTCGGGTTCGCATTCATGGTGTCCTCGTTCCTCATGCAGGCGGTGGCGCTGCACCTGGGGGACCTCAGTCAGGTCCAACCCATTCTGACCACCGAGTTGCCCTTCCTTGTCCTCCTGTTGGCCACCTGGTTCCGGTTCCACATCGGAGCGCGGGAGTGGATCGGGTGTTTGGCCGCCACCGGAGGTCTGGCCGGATTCCTGATCTTCGCCCAGCCCAGCGGGGGTGACGACGTGCCCACTCGTGTGGGGTGGATCGTCGTGGGGTCCATCTGCGGGGGAGCGGTGGTGCTGACGGTGCTGTTGGCCCTGCGCGGTCCGCGCTGGTGGCGAGCGGCAATGTTCGGGGCGGCCGGTGCCGTCGGGTTCGCCTTCACCGCGTCCCTCATCAAGTCGGTAGGCGACTATGTGGCCGCCGACTGGACACAGATCTTCCTCCATTGGCAGACGTATGCCTTGGCCCTCTGCGGCGTTGGCTCCCTGTTCCTGGCCCAGAATGCCTTTCATGCGGGTCCGATCGCCGCCTCGCAGACTGCGCTGGTCCTGGTCGACCCCTTGGCCAGTCTTGCCATCGGCATCGGGCTCTATGGGGACAATCTCCGGACGACGGGTGTCTTCGGACCGCTCGAAGCCCTGTCGCTCGTCATCATGTTCGTAGGCGCCGTCTCCATCTCCTATTCGCCGCTCGTCTCGGGGATGAAGGGGGACGAGCAGCAGTACTCGGAGATGCTTTCGCTTCGTTCGCGCTCGAAGCGGCTGGCAGAGGCGGTGCAGGATCAGATCCCTCCCGAGCTGGTCCAGAGCCTGCCACCCGAAGTGCAGGAGAACCTGCATCAGCCATGAGGGTGTGATTCGGGGCGACGACCGGCCGGACGGCCCTAGGCAGCGCTCACCGGAGGCAGGGCTGCCTCGGCCTACGCTCGCGGGATGCTCACCGGCTTTGCCCATACGGCCATCTGCGTGCCCGACGTCGCGGAAGCGACCCGGTGGTACTCGGACATCCTCGGACTTCGGGTGCTCTCGCCGCCCTATGAGATGGCCGGCGGGGCGATCGAGCGCGACATGGGTGAATTGGTGCCCAGTCCCGTCGTACTTCGGGCCGCCATCATGGGAGTCGGCGCTGACGACCGGGTGCTCGAGTTGATCGAATACCCGGAGGTGGACAGCCGGGAAGTCGAAAAGGGCCGCCCGGATGTCACCCGGCCGGGCCTCACACATGTGGGCGTGGTCTGTGACGATATTGCTGGGACTCGAGCCGAGCTCGAAGCCCGGGGCGTCTCCTTCCTCACGTCGGGGATCGCCGACGTGGCCGGTCTGAGGACCACGTGGTTCCACGACCCCTGGGGGACGGTGTTCATCCTGATGGAGAAGCGACGTGAGGACCATCCCTACTGGGCCCAGTTCGTGCCCTGAGGACGAGGCGAGGCGTTCCGGCCTTGCCTCTGCCGTGGCTACGAATGGGGTGGCCCGTGCTCGACTCGCGGGTTATGCCGGTTCGTGGTCGTGCCACCCGTACCCAACCGTGCTCGTGTTCAGCCCCGGTAGGTTACGGGCATGGAGCGGTGCAGTGAGTGCGGCTTTGCGTACGTTCTCGAGGGGGCGCCTGACTCCAGACCTCCTGGCATAGGAGCGGCCTGACCCAGTGTGTACTGGGGCTATCCAC
>JADMIJ010000117.1 GCA_015478655.1 Acidimicrobiales bacterium
CGCGTCGTTCGTGCAGGTGGTGGACGCGCCGATCAGGGGACCTGAATAGTTACAATGCGTAGATCAGTCGTTGACCTCGCTCCCCAAGTACTGTTCTCGACAAGAGCAGAGGGAATACATCCTGGAGCCGTATCGACTCGATGAAGGATTCTCCGCAGGACTCCCCAGGGGAGCGAAGGCGCACCCACAACCCTGGATCCGCGGTCAACAGCGCTACGTAAGGTCAAACGATGATCGTGGTGCTGGGCCTCGACATTGCGCGACGGAGACCTTGGAGCCATTTGCGGCAATACTGAAGCATTCGACGTACTGCCCGAAGCACATGCAATGGTGTAGGACTTCAGAATCAAGTTCAATTCCTAGTACATCCCTTGTGCTCAGTCAGCTGACACCCGTAGGTTCATCGAATAGCCGCACCATAACCAGCTCAAACCAGTAAATCTGGACCCAGATTGACCCAACTGCGACCTCATCTACGACGGCGCACCATTCACCCCTCTCCGCAGCCGATTCGGATCGTGTCAAGAGTGGATCGATCGATTGGTGCCTTGATGCTCGGCAGTCAGTGAACTATCGTGTGTGTTCTCATGACTCACGCCGATTGGTTTTCGACGTCCGAGCCGCGCGTCTCCACCCGGGGTCGCAGGGGGTCCCGTCGGCGGGCTGGCCCGGCGCTTTTCTTGGCTGCCACCATGGGAATCGCCTCCCTTGCTGTTGCGTCGCCCCGTTCCGGAGCCGATCAGCTCTCCGATGCCAAGGCCCAAGCCGCGGCCATCACTGCCAAGATTCAGGCCACCGATCAGCAGCTTCAAAGCCTCACGGACCAGTACTCCGCTGCGGACTATCACCTTTCGCAGATCAGGGACCGGGTCGCGCAGACCCAAAGCCAAATAGCGCAGGATCAAGTGGCAGTTGACAAAGACCGCGCTCAGCTGCGCAAACAAGCCATCAGTGACTACACCCGCGGTGGGACGACCAACCAGGTCACCGACATGTTCTCAACTACCAACAACGTCGCTGGTATTCGTCAGCTGTACACTTCCATTGCCACGGGAAACGTCACAACCACCGTCGATCACTTGCACACCGCCCAGGCCAACCTTCAGAGCGAGCAGAACGCTCTTCAGCAGCAGCAAGCGCAGGCCACGGCCACCCGGGACACCATCACCGCAGCAAAGAATCAGGCGAGCGCATTGGTGGCTCAGGAGCAGGCGACAAAGAATAGCGTCGATGCCACTATCCAGAACCTGGTAGTGCAACAGCAAGCAGAAGCCGCTGCTGCAGCGAAGGAGGCGGCTACGGCGGCATTCAACGCCAAGCTGACCGCGGCTCAAAGCATCGCAGCTCAGACTTCAGCACAGTCCGCCGCCCCTCAGCGCTCTGGGGCCGGCAGCGATTCAGGCTCTGTCGCCGCAGCTCCAGCGGCTCCGGCACCGCCACTCGCCGCCGGAGCCGCTGGAGCTGTTCAGGCCGCGGAGGGTGAGGTGGGAGTCCCATACGTTTGGGGTGGTGCCTCTCCATCTGCCGGATTCGACTGCTCGGGCCTGATTATGTGGGCGTACGCCCAGGTCGGGATCGGTCTCCCCCACTTCTCTGGTGCTCAGTTCGCCGGCACGGTCCACATTGCGTTGTCCGATATCCAGCCCGGGGACCTCTTGTTCTACGGTCCACAAGGCGCGGACCACGAATCAATGTACATAGGTGGGGGTCAGATGATTGAAGCGCCGCACGCTGGTGCCAACGTGCGGATTGTCGGGGTGCGAACGGACGGAAGCACCGTCATCGGGCGGGTCCAGTAGACCGATCTTCAGAGGGCAGTGGCCAGCTGAGATCCGGATCCGGATTGTCGCCAAGGTGGTGCCCGCCACATTGGCCGTCCCGCCAGCAATAGCCCGGGGATCAATATCAATCCGAGATAGAGCGCAACGTGACTTCTGCCTGGTGCGATCCCTGCAGTTCCTATGGCCGGCCTAAGCTCGTTGACGCCGGGGAGTTGCTTGACTTGAGGTTGTCGCAGCGCATCCTTAAGGTGCCGGGAGGAGCTCGTTTGGGGGCGCCGGAAGAGTGAGGATGCGGTTCCTCAGGACAATCGCGCCTCTTCGTGTTCTCTGAGCTCAGAGCATTGACCGCAATCTGTCGGACCATCGCCGTAACATGCGATCGGTGATCTTCCCGCGCCTCCTCCTTTCCGTACCGACCTCTAGCGCCGCACTGGGATCAACCGCGCACGACTGGTTCCTTCGCCGGGTTGGTGGGGTGGCCAGGGCTGTCGATGTTGCTGATTTGAGGTCCAAGTGCACGTGGGTCTGAATCATCACTCCGCGCCGCTTCGCTCGCTCATCGCGGCTTGCACCGCTGTTGCCTTTGCCTTCGCGATCGGGCCCGGGGCCGCCGCTGTGTCCCCTGCCCCGGTACCGACCGGGCGCCAGACCCTTGGCTCGACAGCGACAACTCCCGCTTCACCCCTCTGGCAGACGAGTTGGACCTCTCCCATGGACTTCTACGGGGGCACGGCAGTGAATACGACAGCAAGGGATATAGCACCCGTGGCGGTTAGTGGCACAGCGGTTCGACTCCGACTTTCCAACCAGTGGAGTGGGACCCCGACGAACTTCGGATCGGTCACCGTCGGGATCGAGCAGAGCGGCGCCTCTGTCGTTCCTGGTTCGTCAGTGTCAGTGACGTTCGGTAACGGCAGCCGATCAGTAACAATAGCTGCCAACCAGGATGCCACCAGTGATCCCATCCCACTTGCGGTCCAGGCGGGACAATCACTGGCAGTAAGTCTGTGGGTTGTAGGTGCAGCAACGGTCAGCGTCCACTACTGCTGCGAGGGGCACGTTGATTCGTATGCGACGAGGAATAACGCGGGTGACCTGACCAAGGATGCAATGGGGACGGGCTTCACGCTACCCGGCACCCACATGCGCTGGCTGTCGGCCATTGAGGTATCAGGAACATTGGCACAGGGGACCGTCGTGGCCTTTGGCGACTCCATCACCGAGGGGTTCGAGGATGCTGGCTTTGGTTGGCCCATACCCCTGCAGCAGCGAATCGCTTTGCTTCAGCCCTCTGACCAGGTTTCGGTCGTCGACGAAGGGATCAGTGGGAATACGTTGACCGTATTCCCCTCCACCCCACCGAACCTGACCTATGCCCTGACCTCGGGCGGTTCCCCCGGAGTCACCCGACTGTCCTCGGATGCGCTTTCGCTCCCAGGAACTCGGGACGTCGTTCTCTTCAGCGGGACAAATGACATATGGTTCGGCGGCCGCCTCTCTCCAGGACTCCCCTACGGCACCGCGGCATCCATCATCGGTGCCATGCAGTACGTCATAGCGCAGGTTCACGCGAGCGGGATGAAGATCATCGGGGTGACGCTTCTGCCCCGAGCTACCGAGCCTCCGGGTCCAAAGCAGGAGGTGTGGACGTCGGCCGACCAGTCCCAGCTGGGACAAGTCAATGCGTGGATTCGAAATAGCGGGAGCACATTCGACGGGGTCATCGACCTCGCTGCTGTGGTGGCGGACGTGTACAACGGGCAGTGCAACCCAACCGTGCTGTACGCCCCCTACAATTCCGGTGACAACCTGCACCCGAGCAAGGCTGGCCAGGTGGCGATGGCCAATGCCATCCCCACATCTCTGTTCCAGATCCCTGAAGCGCCCCAGCTCCCGCCGTCGGTAGCGGCCAACCCGACCCCCGGATGTCCCGGGGCAGTTGCCGCTGAGAAAGTCCTGTCTCTTGCTCGAGCGTCAACACCCTCCACCACGACGCAAACTACCAGTACCTACCCTCGAACGAACCATCCGGGCTATCGAGCGCCGCCCCGCCGGGACAGCGGAAACGGCGCGATCACCGCGACGGTGATTGGCGGCACAGCGGTGCTGCTAGTCGGGATCGCCACGCTTGTCGCCCTGAAGCGCCGGATTGTTCGAAAGCGGTCCCGAGGTGGTCGGCCCGGACCCCCCTCCCCCAAGGACACTGGGCCTGTTCACCGAGTCCGGTCCGTCCGCAGATAGGGCCCTCCGACGCTCTCAGCCGGAAGCGGGGGCGACTCCTGATCAGATGTCGGGGGTCGGGAAAGGGGAAGCCTGAAACGTACGAAGGGCTCCCCGCTTCTGCTCGTGATTTCCTTATCAGCGAGCCACCCCAGGCGCTGGTAGAAGCTTCGAGCAGCAAGGTCTGGAGGTGTCACCAACACCATCTCCTCCCGGCCACCGGCCCGAGCCTCCGCCACAGCCGCCTGCACCAACATCCGCCCGATACCCATCCCCTGGCGCGCATGCTGCACCAGCACGTGGGTGATCTCTGCGATGAGGGGACCCGCGACCTTGTCCGAAGGAGACCGGGTCAAGAATTGGAAGCGAGCCGCGACCACCCGTGCCACCCCTCGGGTGTAGCGGATTCCCCTGGAGGCGACAAGGTCTTTCGCCAGGGTGGGGTGAGCAACTGCGTGCGAGACGATGCGGGCTCCCAGGCGGGTCCCGTGTCGGCGAACCATCCCACGGACGTGCACCTTCGGATCTGTTGCGCCAAGGAGCACTCCAACCAAATCGCCATTCCTATCGACGGCGGCCAGCGCGATCGCATCCGGAGCTTCGAGCCACGCCCGGTAGTAGGTGCGCAGAAAGGCCAGCCCGTAGCGAGTGAGGAACTCCATGTCGAGTTCATCATGGTGGAGAGCCGCCGCCCGGCCGACATCGGCGGCCTCGAGAGGTCGGATTCGTACGACGTTGATCATCGGAGGGGAGCTTGGAGAAGGGGGAGCCTCGATGCCTCGAACACTATGCCAAGAGACAAGCGTCGCCAATGGCATGGTCCCAGGTGCCGACATTGGCTGAGCCGCCATCACCGGTACACTTCCCCTGGTGGCTCACTGCAGGTACCGCATAGAGGTTCGGCACCGACGGACGGTGGTCGGAGTTCTCGTCTTGTTTGCAACATCGGGAACTCTACTGGCATGGGTCGCCAGTAGTGGACCATCCCGATCGAATAAGCTGCCATCGCTCAGGGCACGAACGACGGCAACGACGCTCAGGCCCATCGTTGTGCCACCGGGACCTCCCTACGCGGTGGGAACCATCTTTCTTGACCTCTCGGAACCCGCAGGGCCCGGACGCCCGGCCAGGTCCCTGCCCACCGAGGTACGCTTTCCGGCAGCCGGACTGGCTGGCCCAATTGAGCGAACCGCCGCCAGCCCTAACCGCGCCTCGGGGCCGTATCCTCTAGTGGTGTTCTCTGAGGGGTACGGCATCGTCCCCGAGGCGTACGCCAGCCTCCTGGATGCTTGGGCGAGTGCTGGCTACGTCGTCGCCGACCCCGTCTATCCCTTTACGGCGTCGTCACCGCCACGGACGCTCAACGAAGGCGACATTGTCAACCATCCCGCCGATCTCTCATTCGTGGTGACATCGATACTCCACACCGGTGCCACCGCTGGCGGCATCCTGTCGGGGCTTATCAACAGCAGTGAAGTCGGTGTGATCGGGCACTCCGACGGGGGCGATATCAGTCTGGCCGCGTCAAGCAATTCGTGCTGCAGAGACGACCGAGTCAAAGCGGCTGTAATTTTATCCGGTGCCGAGTCAGCCTCCTTTGGTGGCACGTATTACTCGACGCCGCCAATTCCTATGCTCGTCATTCAGGGCACGGCCGACAACATCAACCCCGCGGCCTGCAGTGTCGAGCTTTACAATCAGGCATCCCAGCCGAAGTACTACTTGTCCCTAGCTGACCAAAGCCACGAAAGCCCCTACCTTCAGGCGGGTAAGGCACTCGAGGTGGTGAAACAGGTGACGATCGGCTTCCTCGATGGCTATCTACAGCACTCGGCGGCGAAACTGAATGCGATGGCCGCTGATGCTGACGTTCCTGGCCTGGCCACGCTGACCAACGCCCCGTCGGTCGGACCAGCAATTGGGAACTGCCCCGGGGCCTAAACGGGCTGGCAGAGGGGTCAGCCGGTTGGCTTGATCCCCTTCATAACAGCGGCCTCGGCCACCACTACACTGCTCTCCACGTTCTCAAAGGCCGCCGCCTCGAACAGCCGACTCCATGCCTCGAGGGTGATTGGCCGCTCGTGGACGCGAACCAAGAAGCGCCCGGCATTCTTGAGGATCCTCCAGTAACCCGGGATACCCTTTTTGGCCATGATTCGGAGCTTACCGGCGATGATCTGGCGATCCCGTGCGGTCGCCCCACGCCCGAGCATCATGTCGGCGACCACTAATTGACCACCGGGTCGGAGCCACTCGAATGCGGCCCTGACGACCTTGTCCTTATCGGCATCGAGCAGATGGTGAAGTGCATAGTTCGTGATCACCAGGTCGACGCTCTCAGCGGGTACGGTGAAATGCTCGATTGGTACGACCAGCCCCCGCACCGTCCCGATGCCCTCGCGCCTTGCCTGCAACAGCATGCGTTCGATCATGGCGTCGCTAACATCTACCCCAACGACGTCGGCGCCGCGCTTCGCCATCAGCAGAGCTAGGCGCCCGCTGCCGCAGCCCAAGTCAACGCAATCCATGCCTGGCTGAACATCCGCCATTTCTATCGCCTTGGCTGCGACCTTGGCCATGCCGACATCATTGTGCCGATCCCAAGTGTTAGCCCGTCCCCCCCACTTCCGGCGCTGCGTCCGAATCACAACACCCCTACTCAATCTGTCACGCCGTGACGATTGTGTCGGTATATCCGTCGGAACGAACTCTCTCTCTTCAGGCAGGCTTACTGATGTTCTGTCCGCTTGTTGGCGTGAGTTCGTCACCCTACTGGTCGTCCAGCTGTTGGCTGGCGGATTGGCTGGTTCGCAAGCTAGAGGTGGGGCGATCCGAGGTTTCCACCGAGTGCCGGATCTGGCGGTCCCCCTCAACCGCACCGTCGCACCTGCCAAACGGATCCACAACCCTTCGCGACGCACCGGACATGCAGATGTTCGCGGGCTGGCCGTGGCGGGTTCGCATGCTCGCCAGTATAGGGGGGCCGCAGAAGAACCTTGGTCATTGCAAGTTGCGCCTGCGGGTTGTGCGCATCGTCGGAATCCAGACCTCCTGGCATAGGAGCGGCCTGACCCAGTGTGTACTGGGGCTATCCAC
>JADMIJ010000118.1 GCA_015478655.1 Acidimicrobiales bacterium
TGTCACTGGCAAAACCAGCGGTCAGCTGGTCCCATGTCGCTGGCAAACGACAGGCTGTTCCAGCAGTTTCTGGTGCGTCGCGATTGCCCACCGAGATCGAAAGATCAAAGGGAGCACGTAGAAGCGTCCATCGCCGACCAACTCCAACAGTCACAACCCTCGACGGCTCGAGTCCGATACGGCGATCTAGAGTGTTCTTAATTTAGGTGGGCCGTGATGGGGCTGGGAAGGCAACCACGACATTCGGCGTCGGACATCCAACGGTTGGATTTCCGGTCGTGGTGACAGCCAACGTCGACAATGGTGCCGCTACTTGTTCGACGAGCCCTATTCCGACTCCCCAATACGGCGTGTCGCCAGGGACCACGTTCTCTATCGGTCTGTCTTTAGGGTGGCGCATGGAGTGGGATATTTGACCCGATGAAGACACCCCTCGTCCTGGTGATCGTGGCCCTCTTGCTGACTGCCTGCAGATCTGGGGGAGGCGGGCACGTCCGCTACGTCCCGAGCCCCACGCCGCACAAGGTGGTCATGATCCGCTGATCCGGGTTGTCCCACACCCACCTGCTGATCGAACGCCCGAGCCCACTTGAGTTATCCCACAAGGCCGGAGCGAGGGCGGTACTGCACCTGGCCGAACCGGGTCCGCTAGTCCGACCCGACGTCATCTCCTCGGCCAGCCGCTCCAGGGCGATCAGCGTCGGCCTCCTGCGGGTCATCGAGAATCACAACCCGAACGCCTTCTTGAGGTTCGATGCCGTCACGGCATTGTTGACGTGCGCCACCTTGGCGTTGTCCTCCAGCCACCGGGCCAGTGAGTAGTGAGTGGACGCCAGGGTGACCACCTTGTGGCTGAGCCGGGGGTCGATGGCGACGAACGTCACGTTGTTGCCCGTGGTGCCATCATCCTCATCGAAGGTGATGATGATGGTGAGGTCACCCCTGGTGTAGTCCGGCCCCACCATGATGATCGGGAGCCAGGATTGCAGGAAGGCGTCAGCTGACGGCAGTGCTCCACCAGCTACGGCGTTGTGGGCGTCGTGATCGAGGTTCGGTGCGAACTCCCCGGTCACCGGAAGGTTGCCGCTCTGGATGTCAGAGAGCAGCGCCCCGCCGGTGGTCGTGCCACTGGGCACGTCGAGCTGTTGGCAGGCTGCCTGCTCGGTCGGGTCGAGGAAGTACGGCCACGGGGCGTGCCAGGGGACGTACAGGCCGACCTGCATGGGTCCGCAGTTGGCGGGCATGTCCTCGGCGTAGACCTTGGCCGGCTTGTGGGCGGCAACCGTCTGGCCGAACACCGAGGGCGGGGGCGGGTTGCAGAGGGGGCCGACCGGGCACTGTGAGTGCGTTTGACCGGCGAACATGGCCAGGTAGTCCCCCAGGCTCGGGTGGATGACGGCGAAGTAGTTGGTCGCCTGGCCGAACTGGTTGCCGAGGCTCGTTAGGTACGGCATCCCCGCCGCGACCCCGGCCCTGGTGGCGTTCTCCTCGGGGATGACCAGGACCTTGTGCGTCCCAGGCGGGGGCGGTGGGATCGTCGTCGGCGGAGTCGGTGGCGTGCCCCCGTTCACCGGGGCAGGAGGCAGACCACCGTCAGTCCCGGCCATCCCGACCACCGGCTGGTTGAGGTGGATCGCCCCGGTCGACCCGTAGAACCCAGCGTCCCCGCCGCTGAAGATGCCGCCGTCAGAGGCCACGAACCAATAGCCACCCCCGTCGCCGGTAGCCGAGATACCGACTACGGGCCGGTTGAGCCGGAGGTTTCCGGTCGACCCGTAGAAGGGAGCGCCAAAGGCAAAGACCCCGCCATCGGAGGCGACCAGCCAGTAGCCACCGGTCGCCCGGTCGGCGGCGATACCCACCACCGGAGAGTTGAGGGGGTGTCCACCCATCGAGCCACGGAAGACAGCGTCGCCGAAGGCGAAGATGCCCCCGTCGGACGCCACCAGCCAGTAGCCACCTCCGTCAGAGGTGGGCGTCATCCCGATCACCGGCTGGTTGAGGTGCAAGCTGCCGGTCGAGCCGTAGAACCGAGCGTCCCCGCCGCTGAAGATGCCGCCATCTGAGGCGACCAGCCAGTACCCGTGACCAGTTGGCGTGGAGGCCATACCCACGATGGGCCGATTCAGATGAATGGCACCGGTCGACCCGTAGAACCCAGCGTCCCCGCCGTTGAAGATGCCGCCATCGGCGGCCACCAACCAGTAGCCACTCCCACTCGGGGTGGCCGCCATGCCCACCATCGGTTGGTTGAGGCGCATACTGCCCGTCGAGCCATGGAAGGCAGCACCACCGAAGGCGAACACACCACCGTCGCGGGCTACCGTCCAATATCCCTGGCCCATGGGGCCAGCGGTTGCCGAGGAGGTCGCGCCCATGGAGCCAACGATTGCCGAGGAGATCGCGCCGGTGGAGCCAACGATCGCCGCCATGGTGGCCAAGAGAATCGCACCCAGTACGAGATATCGACGTAGCGTCATCAGCCCAGCTCCACAGGGGGCAGCTCTTTGAGGTCCTTCTCGATGACCACATCGGCGAGGTAGCTCTCGCCCGGCACGCTCCGGACGGCTCCCTTCTTCAGCGCGGCCGAGACCAACAACGTCACGACCAACACCCCAGCAGCCGGTCCGGCGCATGCCTCTGACCGTCCGACGGATTGCACTCGCCTGGAGAACGCCCTTTGGCCTCCGACACTGACCCTATGTACGCCCAGCACCCTCATACCCCCCAGGGTGCGAGTCTCGCTTCGGTTTGCAACCGGCCCATGCTCGCCTGCCCTGCGGCAACTACAACCGCCCCGCTCGATGCTGTCAAGCGCATACACGGAGTGTGGGAACCCCACTACATCTGGTGACCAATTCTTGAATGCCGTTTCGAGGGGATTGATCAAGACTGCTAAGAAACTAAACTAAATCGCTACCCCACAGCCGACGGCCGCACAGCCCACCGCCACGACTCCGCTGGGTGATGCCGAGGCCGGATAAGTGGCCAAAGGCATCGTGACGACGACCAATAATCCACAACCGATCCACAGCGCCCCCCGCCAGCCGGCCGACCAGGCGTGTCGAGAGGGTTTTCCCAGGTAAATCGGCTCGTACATCGAGTTCCACGATGGAGGTATCGGCCGGAGAGGACCAATACTCAACTGCGGAGCCAGGAGTGATCGACTCCTCATAGCAGAACAGTGCGTTTCGACCTATTTCACGTGATATCAGTGTCTGGAAATCGCCGCTGGTTCTGCGGGAAACCAGGACTTAAGTGACCCACGCTACGACTGAGCGGGTCGAGGAGCACTGGGCAGAACGAACGAGTCCGGAGGAGCTGGGGGCGCTGAGGCCTCGCTGCTGCACCTGTTGGCGGAGATCAGGGGCCAGTAGTACCAAGGCGGACGTTCACCGCCGATTCGCCACAGGCAGGGTGAGCCCACCGTTCAATCCGCCGTTTGCTTTTCGCGCAGATCCCGCAGCCGGCGGAGGTGGTAACAGGGTCGAAGGACCGCGCGTCGACTCACGGTCACCGAACCCGGGAGGGCGCGGGCGCCGGCGGGACGGGCACATGAGGCTGCGTCGATCCTCCTCCCTCACCAGGCGTAGTCGAATTCTCACGCTTCGCGTGAACGATTGACAAGCCTGAATGTCCGTGAGCAAATGGCGAGTTGAGGGCAGGGTGCAACAAAGGGGCGCGAGGCGGTCGGGCGGTCTCTTGGCTCACGGGCAGAACGGTGGGACGGGTCTGGAGATGCTGGGTATCGGGGGCCGCAGAGGGTTCTCCAGCCGAGTGCTGGCGATTATTCGATAGCGGACGTTGGCCGCGGTCGCTGTTGGGGTGTTGCTCGGAACGCTGGGCGTCTCGATTGCAGGGGAGCAACCGGCCGCCGCCTACGGTCCCTCCTACTGCAGCGGCTACCGGTGGAACGTGAAAACTGGCCAGGACCCGCAAGCCAGCCAGGTGAACCTGGGGTCGGTGACGCCGACCACTGTCGGCTTCCTCACCAGCCTTTCCGCACAGCCCAGCCTCTCGGACAATTCCCGCTTGGCACCAACCGAGCTCACCCAGTATGAGATCACCGGGACGATCGTCGACTACCAGCTCCAGCACGACAACGACTGTCACGTGGTGATCCAGGACAACTCCTCGAGCAACGTGATGATCACCGAAATTCCTGATCCCGCCTGCGTCCCCAGCTCCAGCCCGTTCGCGGCGATGGCGGCCAACTCCCGCAGCGTGTTCTCGGCCAATGCGGCATCGGCAATCGGGTCCACTGTCGCCATCAAGGGTGTCGGCTTCTTCGATAACAACACACTGACCTCGAACGTTGCGCCAAACAAGATCGAGCTGCACCCCGTGCTCGACATCAACTTCAATCCCGGGAGCCCCCCACCGACGAACTACTTCACGATGAACGCCAGCCCGAGCACGACCAGTGTCATACAGGGCCACAGCGCCACAACCTCAATCGGCACCCAAGTCACCAGCGGCTCGTCGCAGAGCGCCAACTTGACCGCCAGCGGCCTTCCCGCTGGAGCCACCGCTTCGTTCAGCCCCAACCCGATCAACTCCGGCCAGGGCTCGACCATGGCCATCGCGGCATCGGCGTCGACGCCTACCGGGACCTACACCGTCAACGTGAAGGGGACGGGAACGTCGACGAACTACACCACGTCGATGACCCTCACCGTGATCGCTGGCAATGACTTCTCACTCAGCTCCAATCCGAACAGCCTCACTGTTCCCCAAGGGCAGAGCGGGACGACGACGATCACCTCTGCCGTCACCAATGGCTCAGCACAGACGGTCTCGCTGAGCGCGAGTGGGCTTCCGTCCGGAGCGACCGCTTCGTCCAATCCCAGCTCGATCGCGGTCGGGGCAAGCTCGACGATGACGATCAGTACCTCATCCTCGACACCGGTAGGCGACGACTACCCAGTCTCCGTTATCGCCACAGGGCCGGGTGCGACCCATAGCTCCGCAGTGAGTCTGGGAGTCGATCCCGCCCCGCGCTACTGGATGGTAGCGACCGACGGCGGCATCTTCGCCTTCGGCAACGCTGGGTTCTATGGCAGCATGGGCGGCCACCCCCTCAACAAGCCGATCGTCGGCATGGCAGCAACTCCCGACGGCGGAGGCTATTGGTTGGTCGCCTCGGACGGCGGCATCTTCGGCTTCGGTGACGCGGGCTTCTACGGCAGCATGGGCGGCCACCTTTTGAACAAGCCAATCGTCGGCATGGCGCCAACGTTCGACGGCCGAGGCTATTGGTTGGTCGCCTCCGACGGCGGCATCTTCTCCTTCGGTGACGCCCGCTTCTTCGGTTCGACCGGTGCCGTCCATCTGAACCAACCGGTCGTTGGCATGGCGTCAACGCCCGTTAGCGGAGGCTATTGGCACGTCGCCTCGGATGGCGGGATCTTCTCTTTCGGGGACGCCGGCTTCTTCGGTTCGACCGGTGACGTCCATCTGAACCAGCCGATCGTTGGCATGGCATCAACGGTCGACGGCCTGGGCTATTGGCTGGTCGCCTCCGATGGCGGCATCTTCGCCTTCGGTGATGCGCCTTTCTCCGGCAGTACGGGTGGCCACCCCCTCAACAAGCCGATCGTGGGCATGGCGTCATCGTTCGACGGCGGAGGCTATTGGTTGGTCGCCTCGGACGGCGGCCTCTTTGCCTTCGGTGATGCGGGGTTCTCCGGCAGTAAGGGCGGGCAGCCGCTCAACGCCCCGGTAACGGAAATGGCGGCGGCCTGAGTGGCGCTGCTCAGGATGACGGCAGGGCGCGGCGACCACTCGACGATCGCGATCGCGATCTACCTGACGTCGTAGTCGATCATCTCGACAAACATCGGCGGCGTCATCACGATCCCGACCGCTTGAACGATCGGCATGAGCTTTTCACCGAACGCCTCGAACGCCTCTTGGCTCTCCCACACGTCGAAGACGGCGAGGTTCTCTCCCTCACTGAAACAGGTGTGCATCAGCATGCCCTCTTCTGACACGCCTGCGGCCCGCAGCTTCTCGTCGGCTGCTCGATACTGCTCAACGGTCATGGACTCCGGGCGGATGTAGACCCCAATCATGGCTATCTCCCTTGTTCGCTCTGTCCGCACAAGACCTACCAGGTGGTCAGGTCCCCCGCGCCATGGTACTGACGTCACGGCGGCCCAGCACGGCCGCCGTGGTCGGATCTAGGCGGTCGGCCGACGCCATTCGACCCCGCGTCAAAGCATCGCGGTCAGCCGGAGACGGTCCAGGTGAAGTCGGTGAACGGTAAGGCGTAGTAGTTGATCGACTTCGCCGTTGCCGAGCTGGAGATCTGAAATGTCAGCCAACCGGACACACACTGGTTGCCGGCGATCGAGTTCACGGCCGAAAGACTTGGCGAGTGGGCGCCCCCAGTCGACGCGATGTCCGACAGGCCGTCCGAGGAGTTCACCGTGAACAGTGACGCCCCGAAGTAGTTCGACGTCCCCTGCGAGGTGGCGCAGATCTTGACGTGTGCAAAGGCGAACTGCTTGCCATTGTCGGGGACGACGCCGCCATCGCCGGCCGACGAAGTAGTGACTTGGTCGACGACGATCGAGGAGATCCCGTAGTTGATCGAGTTGTTCTTGACGGTGATCGTGGTGCCGACCGGAACGGTTGCGGTTTGCGCCAGGTGGCTGACGACACCGACAGTGAAGACCACCGCGGCGTAGAACAGTACGGTCAGCACTGTTCCGATACCCCCGATGACCAGAGCCGCGATCGAGAGCCCTTTGCCACCGAGAGCGCCCTTCGCCTTCGAGATTTGATTGAGGGAGATGATGCCCAGGATCACGGCCGCGACCGATCCGAGCCCTCCCAACCAGACAATCGAGAGGATGAGGGCGGCAATGGCCAGACCGTTTGTCTTCTGGGGGCTCATCCCCATGGGGTAACCCGGAGCCGGGCCGTAGCCAGGAGGTGCCCCGTAACCGGGAGGTCCGCCGTAGGCGGGTGGTGCGCCGTAAGCAGGAGGTGCGCCATAGACGGGCGGTGCGCCATATCCGGCTCTTCGCGTTGAACTGGGGAGCATGACGTAGGAAGAGGTCCACCAGCGCG
>JADMIJ010000119.1 GCA_015478655.1 Acidimicrobiales bacterium
GGTTCTGTGAAATGTGTTGTGTAGAGACTCACATTCTCCCAGAACAGGGAGGGTTCTCCGCGGACGGCGGACACCCTCGAATCAGGGGCGGGACGAATTTTCGAGGCTAAAGCAGAGGTGTGAGATACACTACGGTCGTCCGCAGCTCCGTTCCCTCGAGACCCCCGCTTGGGACCGATTTACGGGTGACGGTAGCGATGGGCGTGGCTTCGGCAAGGGTATATAGTCTCGCGAAGTAGTTTCGAGCTGAAGGCATAGGTGACGATGGCACGCGTGCTGGTCGTGGGGGGCGCCGGTTACATCGGCGGCTGGCTGACCGACAAATTGGTGGAGGAGGGACACGACGTCCGCGTCTACGACCTCCTGCTGTATGAGGAGCGCTACCTCAAGGACGTCGACTTCGTTTTTGGCGACGTGCTGGACTACGAGCGGCTACATCCCTATCTGGACTGGGCCGACGCTGTCGTGTGGCTGGCTGCTCTGGTCGGCGACCCGGCCTGTGCACTAAACCCGGGCGTCACCCGGAAGATCAACGTCGACACGGTCGATTGGCTGTGCCGTACCTTCGACGGCCGGATCATCTTCCCCTCGACATGCTCTGTCTATGGAGCCAACGAGATGCAGGTCGATGAGAGGAGCGCAACCGATCCTCTCTCGCTCTACGCCCAGGCCAAGCTCGAGGCTGAGAGCGTCATCATGCGGAGGAGACCGGAAAGCCTGATCTTCCGCCTGGCCACCATCGCCGGGGTCGGCGACTCCTACTCGCGGATCAGGATGGACCTGGTTGTCAATCTGCTGGTGATGCGGGCCAAGCTGGTCGGCCACCTCCAGGTCTTCGGGGGCGACCAGTACCGGCCGATGCTCCATGTGCGAGACGTCGCCACGGCGATGGTGCCCCAGATCCAAGGCGACGCCTCGGGGATTTTCAACCTCGGTGCAGAGAACGACACCATCGCCGCCATTGCTGACCGCATCGTCGAACGCGTCGGCGCTGGTGAGATCGAGCGAGTAGACGTGCCCTTTCAGGACACCCGCAACTATCGGGTGTCCTTCGACCGCGTCGAGCGGGAACTGGGGTTCAAGCCCGAGTACTCGGTCGACGACGCCATCGACCAGGTGGCCTGGCTCATCGACAATGGGCGGGTGAAGGACATGAGCCTGGCCGCCTTTTCGAATCTGCACTCCCTGCGCCCCTATCTGTGCCCGGAGGAAATCCCGCTGGGCCGAGAGATTCGCAGACCTCACAGCCTGTCTCGTCACGCCGGACCTCGATGAGCGACCAACCCGAGCTAATCCCCGGAGGAGTGTCGAGCGACGACCGCGGCCGCGTCTTCTTCGCCAATGGGCTAGATGTGAGCAATTGCCGCCGGTTCTACTTCGTGGAGAATTTCTCCGCGGGGACGGTGCGGGCTTGGCACGCCCACCGGAACGAACGCAAATGGGTCCTGGCAGTCAGGGGGGCAGCGCTCGCCTGCTGTGTCGAGATCGACGATTGGGAGACTCCGTCGACCAACACGGACGTTCATCGATTCGTACTCGATGCCAGCAACCCCTCGGTCCTGTCGGTTCCGGCGGGTTACGCCAACGGAGCCATGTCGTTGGCACCTCAGACCAAGCTGCTCTACCTCTCGGATGCGAGCCTCGAGGCGTCACTGGGCGACGACATTCGTTTCCCGGCCCGGTACTGGGATCCGTGGAAAGTGGTCGAGCGTTGAACAGCATCGAAACGTCAGTGATCATCCCGACACTGGACGACGCACCAACCATCGCCAAGACGCTCGAGAACCTCAACACCGCACTTGCAGCTGCGGGGGCCCCCGCGGAGGTCCTCATCGTCGACGCCGGCAGTCGCGACGGCACACTGGAGCTCGCCGCCGATCTTGCCGACCGCTACCCGCTGCTCCACACCCGGCTGCTCGTTCAGGACCGGTCCCAGAGCGGCTTCGGTTCTGTCCTCCGCCTCGGCATCGCCTACGCCGAAGGGCGATACTGCGTGGTTCTGATGCCCGATGCCCGCGATCCACTTGAGCTGATCCCGAAGATGTTGAGCGAGCTCCGCGGCGGAGCCCACCTCGTGCTCTGCTCTCGCTTCGACGGGACCACTGTGACCGAAGACGTGCCAAGACGGTTTGTCGTATACCAGAACCTCTACCAGCGGGCCATAAAGCTACTGCTAGGGGTCGACATCCCTGACAGCACCTACGGCTTCCGGGCCTTCAATCGCACATTCGTACAGGCGCTGGGAATCAGTGGGCAGCGGTTGTCGGTCTGCTCGGAGATGACCTTCAAGGTCATGCTGGCTGGCGGCAAGACAGTGAGACTGCCGGGGGTACCTACCGGGCCGATGGTTCGGGAGCAGTCTAAATTCCGGCTTGGCAACGAGCTGGCGGGGTACATGGTCACCCTCATGAGGGCTTCTCTTCATCGCTTCGGTGTGCGCTGGTTTTAGGTAGAGCTGCGCCCAATCGGGATATTGCCCTGCCGCACTGAAGAACTCAGTGGATGCGCATCTCCGGTAGCGGCACGATCCAATAGCCAGCGTAGCTCGGCTCGTTGGCGCGAATTGCGTCGAGGTAATTCCACGCCGATACGAAAACATAGTCTGGTTGATGACGACCGAACTCTTCAGGGCTGACGATGGGAGTGTGGGTTCCGGGCATCAACTTCCCGTAACGCAACGGAGAGGCGTCGACCAGACCCTCGAGGTAGTCCATCTCGCACACGTTGACCCACATTGTCGCCTTGCCCGCGGCCCCGTATCCCCAGATCGATGCTCCCGCGGACAGGCGTCGCATGGTGCCGCCGAAGACATCGATCCGCCGGCGGCAGTCGCCGGCGAACCCGTCCCACGTGGTCGCCTCGTTCAATTCCATCTTCCCCTCCCAGGATTCAAGTTCGCCGACCGAGGCATCCGCCGAGCGGCGATCGGGCCGAGCCGCGGCCAAACGGAGGGAGCCACCGTGCATCGGGATCCGCAATGCCGAAATCGGCTCGAAGCCATACCGGCGCAAGAGCCTTCGCAACGTCCCGAGTGAGTAGAAGGTCAGATGCTCATGGTACAAGGTGTCCCACTGGAGTTGTTCGAGCAGGTCGCCGGCATACATCACCTCCAGACACAACACACCGTCGGGCGCCAGCAAGGCGTCGGCGGCCTCGAGAATGGCGGCCGGATCGGCATTGTGGGCGAAGACATTGCTTCCGGTAATCAGATCGACCTGGCCCATCTGGTCGCGCAGTTCACCGACCATGCCCGGGCCAAAGGCCCCAGTTAGGACGTTCCGTCCCTGCTGGCGGGCCATCTCGGTGATATTGGCCGCCAGGTCGACGCCGAGCGACCGGATGCTCCGCTGCTCCAACGCGGCGATCAACGTGCCGTCGTTGCAGCCAAACTCGATCACCGATTTGGGCCCGAGCGTGTCCGAGATCCACTGTGCGTAGCCGTCGAAGTGCCTAACCAAGCCCGGCACAGTCCCGGTGGCGAACGAGTAGTCCTGAAACAGGACGTCCGGGTCGACCGGAGAGACGATCTGGACCAGGCCGCAGTGCTCACAGACGCTGACCAGTAGCGGGTAGCGCTGCTCTGAAGCAACCTGCTCCTCGGTCAGGAAACCTCCGGCCAGGGGCAGCTCTCCCAGATCGAAGAACGGCCGCACCGCGGCGGAGGCGCAACCCCGACATACGTCCATCACTTGGTTCGACTCGTTCACGTAGACCTCCTCATCGCTCGATGGAGGCGCCTCATCTGGGCGCGCAGTGGGTACCGAAGATACGAAAAGACAACCCGCGGACGGTAAGGGAAGGACGAGGGTCGCTGCTCGCCTTCCCGCGCCGTCAGAATGGTCGGGAACTCCACCGGTTCGACGTTCGCCTGCAGGGCCCAATCCAGCTCCTCGACAATGACAGGAAACCCCCGCTCCCGCAACGGCCAGGACAGGAAGAGATCGGTACGCATCGCCCGGAACCCGTTGGTGACGTCACGGAGACGCGTGCCGAACAGGGTCCGGCCGATGGCGTTCCCCACCTCGGAAAAGGCCTGCCGCCGGAATGGGACCGACCCCATCCCTCCCCCGTCGACGAACCTTGAACCCTTGATGTAGGAGTGGCCTCGGCTCGCAAGCTCCCCGATCTTCATCAGGTCCTCGGGCGGGTTGGTGAGGTCGCTGTCCATGAAAGCCACGTACTCGAATCCCAGCGCCGAGGCCTGCTGCGCCCCGGTTCGAAGGGCGGCGCCGTAGCCGGCGTTCACCTCGTGCCTGCATAACTGCAGCAAATCCAACTGCTGCTGCAGATCGGAGAGAATGGCTGCGCTCGTATCGAGGCTGCCGTCGTCGACGGCGATCACAATGGCCCTCCCCGGATAGCGCTTCGCCACAGCCACGATGGCTTGGCAGGAGCGCTTGATACCGATTTCCTCGTTGTAGACCGGCACCACAGTGGCCAAAGAAGGCCAGGCGACATCGGGGTCCGACGGCGCCGCGGTAGAGCTCATGGGACTGGCAAGCCGTCCTCGCGATACGAGCGGGAGACATCGATGTGCGAGTTCTCAGCAAGATGGCCCCGCACTGTCCCATTCACCACTCGGCCTACCAGGTCGGCGACGAGCCGCTCCGAGGCGTGGCCATCTCCGAGGCCGTGATCAAAGGTCTTCCCGTGGAGAAGGTCCAACTTGGCAAAGACCTGCTCGGCCGGGTAGTCCTCCGGTCGGGCCGGGTCGTACTTGACGCTCGATCCGCAGTCGTACACTTGCGGCCGCTCAGTCGCTTTGCGGATCTGCAGCGAGGGAACGCCAAGAACCGCGGTCTCCTCAACCACTGTGCCCGAATCAGTCAGCGAACCCCGCGAATTTCCGAGGAGGGCCAGAAGTTCGCGGTAGCCAATCGGGTCGACCATGGTCACGTTGGGCGGAAGATCGATCGAGAAATCCTGGAGGCGCTTCTGCGTGCGGTAGCTGGCGGGGAAGTAGACCGGCCAGGGGCTTTGGGCCACGAGATCCATGATCGACTGCAGCGGCTGTGGCGACTCGACGCTCTCGCGCCGGTGACATGTCATCAAATAGAAGCGGTCGCGCTCGAGGCCCCGTTCGCTGAAGAACTCTTTTGACGCATACTGCGCGTATTCGTCCTGCCGTTCGAAGTAGTAGTGGTTCAGGACATCGACAATCAGGTTCTGGATCACCACGACATTGCGCGGATTGATTCCTTCTCGGATTCCCTGCAACTTGTACTCGTCGAAGTAAGTATAGATGACGTCCGATAGATGGTCGATCACCGTTCGGTACTTCTCTTCAGGCATCCTCCAGTCGTAGGAGCGCATGAGTCCCTCGATGTGGACGATCGGGATGTTGAGCTGTCCGGCGGCGATGCAACCCATGACCGTGTTGGTATCGCCCAAAAAGACCGCTACGTCGGGCTTGACGTCCTGCAGGACCGGCGAGAGTCGGGAAATGACCGACGCCACCACTTCGGCATCGCTGTTCCCAGTGGCTCCCAGCTCGATGTCGGGTGGCGGCAGTTCGAGGTCCCGGATGAATACGTCCTTGAGGTTGTCGGCGTAGTGCTGTCCTGACCAGCACAACGTAAACTGGATCTCCTTGTTCTCCTTGAGCAAATGGATGATCCGGCTGGCACGAATCAGGTCGGGCCGGATCCCGAGAGTAAGAATCACGTGGGGCATGAGTACGACAGTGTAACCAGAAACACGTGCAACGGGCGCACGAGCGTCATCGACCGATCGTAGCCAGCTCCCTCATCATCTCGGCAATCGTCGGCGGGTGTGGATGCCCGGCCGCAGCCCAAAGGCGCCGGTTGAACTCTGGGTAGAGGGTGCCAAGCGTCCGATCCACCGGGACCGGCGCCGGCTCGGCCACGACGGTCACGTCGCTCCGCCCGAATGCCGCAAGTCCTAGCCCGAGCAATTCAGCTTTGCTGACAACGTCGCCGGGTACGACATGAAGTGGAGACGGAAGATCGTGTTGTTCGGCAAGGATTACTGCGGCACACATCTTTGCGAAATGGAATGTCGTGACTCCATTCCAGCGGTGGTTGGTGTAACCGGTGATAGTCGCCCCAGGGGGTTGCGATAGCGCCCAGCCGAGCAATGATGTGGCCGGAGCCTGCTCGGGGCCGATGATCGAGCAACGAAGATTGAGGACGTTCGGGGAGCTCACCTCGCCCAGAGTCTTTGAGCGCGCATAGACACCTGGGGCGTCGTGCGGCGCTCGCTCGTCGTAGGGAGCATTTCGTCCCGAGAACACGCCGTCGGTGGCGATGTTGATCACGCGGCGGCGGCGGTTGGCCGCCGCGGCCAGCCGGTGTGGGAATTTTGCGTTAACGTCGATCGCGGTAGCGACGCTATTCGGGTCGTCCTCGTTGATTCGGCGGTCGAGGATCCCGATGGCATTGACGATCCAATCGCATTCGGCCGATTTGAGGAACTCCGCAATGGAGTTCCGACCGGCGTCGAAGGCTACGGCGCCGTTATTTCCATGCCGGGTGCTCCCGACCACGTCGAATGCCCGGTTGGATGCCAAAACCCGTGCAATCATGGCCCCTAGCATTCCGTTCGCCCCGAGCACGAGCACCCTGGTCACAGGCCCGAACCCGCCGGTTGGGCAGTCCTCCGAACCTTCGCGAGCGGTCCAAACCGGGTAGATTCCATGGATCGAGCTACCACATCAGCGAAGTAGCGTGTTCGAGAGGCGGCACGCCAGGCCGAGGCGATTCTGAATCCGTCAGGTAGGACCACTCCTCGATCACGCCGCGAGTTTACCCGAGTCAGTTCTGCCATTGATACCCACCGGATGAGCGTTGCCTTGGAACGCGCTCCGGCCAGGGCAGCTGAAAATCACCACGGCCCAAGACGTACACCACGTGTGTGGACGTGAACAAACCTGGAGCCAGCCACTTCGTGACACACAGCCCATGCGGGTGCCGGGCTCATCCAATTTGATGGCCGTAGAGCAAGTGGCGACGACTACCGTTGCGGACGCGCGACAATCCGCTAGCCCGTCCTCTTCACGCCGCCATTCATCGGTGGCCTGATGCCGTCATTCC
>JADMIJ010000275.1 GCA_015478655.1 Acidimicrobiales bacterium
CCTGGCGTCGACCGGTCGTGCGCAGTCTGTCAAACGAGTTCCGGCCGACCCGCGGCTCGGTCGCGGTCCGGCCCGTCGACGGTCTCCACCCCCACGTCCCCCACCTTTCCCCACCGGATCCCCCCGCAGGGTCCTGGGCCTCGGAGCGTTCCGCTCACTCACCTCGCATCCGGACATACCTGCTGTTCAGGGGAGTAGTGGTCGATTGTGCCGGGTTGGGGCGCGTCGGCCCCCGACAGGCCGGTCGACTCGTTCAGGGGAACTCTCCCCACCGCTCCCCACTGGTTCTGAACTGCGGAAATACGCTGCCAGCGTGGCCTAGGGTCGGATCGGCTCGTTGACTGTGGCGGAAAGTGGGGTAATGTGGTGATCGTTGGAGCTGAGGGGAGATGGTGCCGGTGTTCCTCGGCACGCACACCCCCAGGCTCGACGACAAAGGCCGGCTCACGTTGCCGGCGAAGTACCGCGACGAGCTGCGAGGGGGGCTGATGATCACCAAGGGGCAGGACCACTGCTTGTTCGTCTTCCCCCGCGAGGTGTTCGAGCAGCTCGCCCGAAAGGTGTCGGAGGCCTCGTTCACCAACGAGTCGGTGCGGGCCTACCAGCGCTACCTGTTCGCCGGCACCGACGAGCAGCACCCCGACTCGCAGGGCCGCATCCCGATCACCGCGGAGCTACGTCGCTACGCATCGCTGAGCAAGGACTGTGTGGTCATCGGGGCGGTCAACCGGCTGGAGATCTGGGACGCCCAGGCCTGGCAGAGCTATCAGGAACAGCACGAAGACGGCTACGCGCAGGCCCAGGGGGAGGTACTGCCCGGCATCTTCTGATGCGGAGATGCCCAGGCGGTGGATCCCTGGCGTACCCGATGTGGGTGCCCCGAGGCCTCCACTCCGCTGCTGGTGGCCCTGGCGCACCTTCCCCGGTGCCAGGTCCGCCGAGAGCGGAGCGGAGACCCCGGGACATCCGCTCGAGACCGTCCGCACCACGTGGGCGAGCCCGCGCGGACGAGGGGTCCGCGGGGCTACCAGCGGCGCGAAACGATCAACGACCGATGCAGCGGTGAGCGAGAAGGAGCGGCCGGTGTCCGAGCCATCGCCAACCGCCGGCCACATACCCGTCCTGCTGGACCGGGTGCTCGAACTGCTTGCACCCGCGCTCTCCGGCGGACCCCGAATCGTGGTGGACGCCACACTCGGCCTCGGTGGGCACTCCGCCGCCCTGCTGGCCGCCCATCCGGAACTGACCCTGGTCGGGCTGGACCGTGACCCGAACGCGCTCGCGTTGGCCGGAATCCGGCTGGCCGAGTACGCCGACCGCACCCATCTCGTGCATGCGG
>JADMIJ010000120.1 GCA_015478655.1 Acidimicrobiales bacterium
GTTCGGTGGCGTCAGACCGCCTGTTGGTGCTCAATCAACGTGGCGCTCAACAACAAGCGAGGACGCTGGGGTCTCACTAGGTCAAGTTCCCAAGTTCTTCGTCGGGACCCTTCGAAAGGGCGAGACGCTCGTGGCGGACGGGGTCGTCGAGGATCGGGTCCTACCCGGGGTCGCCGACACATGGATGTTCGAGAAGTCGACGACGGGCACGGAAGGAGACACCTCGGCGTGCTACGTCGCTGGGACCATCGGTCGGATCCTGTTCATCACCTGCTTCTCGAGATCCGGAGCCTTGTGGCCGTGGGCCGAGGTCATGGAGTTGGCTCGACTTCAGGCGGAGAAGGTCCGCGGGTGAGCTCGCCCTTCCGGTCTGGTGCAGGCCACTCGAGGCGCCGGCGCGACCTAGGATGGACCCAGGCCGCCCTGCGGAAGCATCCTTGTGGAGGCGGTAGCGAAGTCAAGGAGGAATTGTGGCCGAGATCGTGCAAATCCCACCGAAGATGAAGTTTGACTCCCCTGAGGAGGAGCGACTCCATCGCAAGCAACGACTGGCGGCGGCCTTCCGGCTCTTCTCCAAGTTCGGTTTCGACGAAGGGGTGGCGGGCCACATCACGGCTCGCGACCCGGAGCGCGCCGATCACTTCTGGGTGAACCCGCTCGCCGTGCACTTCGGTCACATCCGGGTGTCCGATCTGATCCTGGTAAACGATCGTGGAGACGTGGTCGAAGGAGACAGGCCGGTCAATACCGCCGCCTTCGCCATTCACTCCCAGATCCACGCGGCGCGTCCCGATGTGATGGCTGCCGCCCACGCCCACTCGATCTACGGCAAGTCGTGGTCCGCCCTTGGACGCACGCTCGACCCGATCACCCAGGACGTGTGTGCTTTCTTCGAGGATCACAGCGTGTTCGACGACTACACCGGCGTCGTGCTCGACATCGAGGAGGGCAAGCGCATTGCCCATGCGCTGGGAGACAACAAGGCAACCATCCTGCGGAATCACGGCTTGTTGACGGTGGGCCACTCGGTCGACGAGGCGGCGTGGTGGTTCATCACCATGGAGCGCTCGTGCCAGGCTCAGATTCTCGCCTCCTCGGCGGGCACGCCCGTCCTCATCGACGCCGAGATGGCCCGCATGACCGAGGGCCAGGTCGGCTCCCACCTGGCCGGCTGGTTCAGCTTCCAACCACTGTTCGATCGGATCTTGCGCGAACAGCCAGACCTGCTCGACTGATCGCCCGGGATTGGTCCCGGGTCTCGAGGAAGGCCGTCACTCGTCCGTCGGGTCGGTCTCTCGCTTGAGGGTGATGATGACCACGGGGATCTCCCGTTTGGTGTTTCGCTGATAGACGTCGTAGCGACCGGTTACCCCCCGATGGAAGATGCGCGACATCCCTCGATTGGTTCGGTTGACCAGGGGCCAGAGCTGCGCCCGCTCATCGGCGTCGGCCACCCGTGCCACCGCCCGAGTCACCTGGCGGCCGAGGCGAATGGTCACATCGGGATCGGCTTGGAGGTTGAGGAGCCATGCGGGAGGTCGGTCGCTTCCCCCGTTGGAGGCCACCACGATGACGTCGCCGCGGTCGCGACAATACGTGAGACCGTTGGTGCGGGGCAGCCCGGACTTCCGCCCGGTGGTGGTGAGTAGGAGTGCCGGGACCCGATTGCTGTGCTTGCCGAAGCGCCCTTCCGTCTTCTCATAGATGAACTTGTGGAACTTGAGATAGGGGTCCACCAGGCGGGTGGTGAAGATGCCGTCCACGGATTGCCGGTCCGGCGCTCAGCCTCTGGCGTCGAAGGTGGGGACCAGGGTCCGGGCCGCCCTGGCCTCGTCCACTCTCCGCACCGGGGTCTCGTGTGGGAATTCGGCCATCCAGCCTTCCTCGTGGCTGTTCGCCTCGTGGGCGATCCGCTCCAACGATTGGGCCAGGGCCTCCAGGGTCTGGGGGCTCTCGGTCTCGGTGGGCTCGATCATGAGCGCCTCGTCCACGATGAGAGGGAAGTAGACGGTCGGGGCATGGAACCCCTCCTCGAGGAGCCGCTTGGCTACGTCGAGGGCGCGCACGCCGTGGGCCTGCTTGATGGTGCGGACCGAGAGCACGACCTCGTGCATGCACGGGCGGTCGAAGGGAACATCGTAGGTGCCGGTCAGCCGCTGTCGGATCCAATTGGCGTTGAGCACCGCGGTCTCGGCGATCTGGCGCAGGCCGTCTCCCCCGTTGGCCACAATGTACGCCAGCGCCCTGGCCAGGACCAGAGCGTTTCCGTGCCAGGTGTGCATCCGGCCGATCGACTGGGGCGGCGTCATCCATTCGTAGACGGGCGACTGGTCAGCCGACTCCACACGCACGGCCCGGGGGCCCGGGAGGAAGGGGACCAGGCGCTCGGAAACGGCCACGGGCCCGGCTCCGGGCCCTCCCCCACCGTGGGGAGTGGCGAAGGTCTTGTGGAGGTTCATGTGCACGATGTCGAAACCCATGTCGCCGGGGCGGACCACGCCCAGGATGGCGTTGAGGTTGGCTCCGTCGTAGTAGAGCAGTCCCCCCACCTCGTGGACGGCGGTGGCAATGGCGGCGATGTCCTCTTCGAACAGCCCCAGGGTGTTGGGATTGGTGAGCATGATGCCGGCCACGTCCTCGTCGAGCACGGTGGCCAGCGCCTCCATGTCGACGCAACCTCGGTCGTCGCTGGGGACAGTGATCACTTCGTAGCCCCCCAGGGTGACCGATGCCGGATTGGTGCCGTGAGCCGAGTCGGGGATGATCACCTTGTGCCGTACCGATCCCCTGGCCTCGTGCCACGCCCGCATCAGCAGCAGACCGGTGAGCTCGCCGGCGGCGCCGGCCGCCGGCTGCAAGGTGGCCGCAGCCATTCCTGTGATCTCGCACAGGGTCTCCTCCAGCTCCACCAGCAGCGCCAGCCAGCCCTGGGTCAGGGATGCCGGTGCGCCCGGGTGGACTCCGGCCAGACCGGGCAGCCCGGCCACGGTGTCGCACACCTTCGGGTTGTACTTCATGGTGCAGGAGCCCAGAGGATAGGCACCGAGGTCGACGGAGAACTGGCGGTGGGACAGCCGGGTGAAGTGGGCGACGAGATCGCGCTCGGACACCTCGGCCAGCGGGACGGGCTCTTCCCGACGATGGCCTTCGGGCACCAGCTGGTCGATTGGGACTTCAGGGATGCCGGACGTGCGGAAGGACCACGCCCGCCTGCCGGGGTGGGACAGCTCGAAGAGCGTGGGTTCCGCCGCTCGGCCCAGCAGGGGTGCGCTGTTCGCCTTGCCCCCGGGCGCTCCCCCATCGGCGGACACGGCCGGTTCGGTCATGACGCCACCGCCTTGTCCAGCGCGGTGACGTAGGCGTCGATCTCCTCGCGGGTCCGACGCTCGGTCACCGAGATGAGGAGGCCATGCTCTCCGTCGTCGAAGTCCTCGCCCAGTGGGATGCCGGCCAGGAACCCGGCGTCCGCCATACGCTCCACAGCCACGGCGGCCGGAATAGGCAGGCGGACGGCGAACTCGCGCAGCACCGGCGCGTGGGCGAACGCCGCGACGCGGTCCAGGGCCAGTAGTGCATCACGGGCGTATCTGGTGGCCTGCGCACATCGCCGGGCCAGTTCGACCAGGCCGGACGTGCCCAGCCATCCGAGCTGGACGGCGGCCGTGACCGCCATCAGGGTCTGATTGGTGCACACGTTGGAGGTGGCCTTCTCGCGCCTGATGTCTTGCTCGCGGGCGCGCAAGGTCGTCACATAGGATCGGCGGCCGTCGACGTCGCTCGTCTCGCCGACCAATCGGCCCGGGAGACGGCGAACCTGGCCGAGGTCGCAGGCGAAGAGTCCGAGATAGGGCCCACCGAACCCGAGGGTGGTGCCGAATACCTGGCCCTCCCCCACTACTACGTCGGCCCCCCATGCACCGGGCGATTTGAGGAGCCCGGCGGCCACCGGGTCGGCGCCCACCACCAGCAGCGCCCCGGTCCGGTCGCAGACGGCGCGGGCTTCGGCCAGGTCCTCGATGCAACCCAGGTAGTTGGGGTAGCCCACCATCAGCACGCCCGGCGGATGGTCGAGGTGCGCGTCATCGTCGGGCCAGCGGGTGACGCCGTCAACCAGAGGGATCGTCTCGATCCGATGACCGGTGCCGGCGGCGCAGGTGACCAGCATCTGCCGCCAGTGCGGATGGATCCCAGCCGACACCCACACCGTTTCCCGCCCCGAAGCGGCGACGCCCAGGTTGACGGCCTCGACGGCGGCGCTTCCGCCGTCGTAGAGCGACGCGTTGGCCACGGGCAGCCCGGCCAGGCGGGCCACCATGGTCTGGTATTCGAAGACAGCCTGCAACACCCCTTGGGCCACCTCCGGCTGATAGGGCGTGTAGGAGGTGACGAATTCGGAACGCCCGGCCAGTGCTCTGGTCACCGAGGGGATCTCGTGGTCGTAGGCCCCTCCCCCGGCGAAGCACACCAGGCGATCCGACCGCGCCCGATTCTGATCGGCGAACCCCTCCATGCGGGCCAGCACGTCGGGTTCGCCCACGCCGTCGGCCAACTCGAGCCGGCGTTGCAGCTTCAGCGCCTCAGGTACCACCGCGAAGAGATCCGCCACGGAGGACAGGCCCAGAAAGGCGAGCATGCTCTCGACTTCATCATCGGTGTGCGGGATGTAGGTGCCCACAGAAGCGCTCCTCGAACGAGTTGTGTGTTGTCTAGTTGACGGTGGCCCAGGAGGCCCAATGCCCAGGCCCAGCGCCTGTCACGCGGAGGACGCCCACTGACCGGCACGCGTGAAGGGTGTCTTGACCACCGTGGCCGGGAGCTTCCGCCCCCGTTGCTCGATGTCGACGGCCATCTCCGGCTGGGGGTCGACGGTGGCGTCGATGAACGCCAGGGCGATCCCATGCTCGAGCATGGGCGAGAAGTTCCCGCTGGTGACCTTCCCGACGATCCTCCCGTCCTTGTTGACGGTAGAACCCTCGCGTGGGGGTTGACGGCCGGCGGTGGCCAGTCCCACCAGGCGACGAGAGACGCCCCGCTCCCTTTCGGCCAACAGCGCCGTGCGGCCCCGAAAGCGGGCCTTGTCCCAGCCGACCACCCAACCCAGCCCGGCTTGCAGGGGGGTGATGCCCGGTCCGAGTTCATGCCCGTGCAGGGGCAGTCCGGCTTCGAGCCGAAGCGTGTCACGCGCTCCCAGCCCGGCCGGCTGGATGCCGGTGGCCAGCAACGCTGTCCACAGGGCATCCGCGGCGTCGATGGGCACCGCGCACTCGACGCCGTCCTCGCCGGTGTAACCGGTCCCCGCCGCCAGGCACGGCACGCCCTCCCACACGAACGGGATCACGCCGAACCGTGGGACGGCGGCGGCGTCGGCCGCGATGGTCGCCAGGCGGGCGCGGGCATGGGGGCCCTGGACGGCGATGATGCAGCGGCCATCGGTAGTGTCCTCGCCACCGATGGCGTCGACGACCCGATCGGTGTTGGAGGCATTGGGCATGACGTCAAAGACATCGTCGGACACCCACCAGACGATGATGTCGTCAACCACCGAGCCGTCCGCCTCGTCCAGGAGGTGGGTGTACTGCGCCCGGCCCGGATGGACCTTGGAGAGATCATTGGAGAGTGCCGCCTGGAGCCCGGCCAGGGCATCGCCGCCGGACACCCGGACCGTACCAAGGTGGCTGACGTCGAAGACGACGGAGTCCTCGCGACAGGCTCGGTGCTCGGCGATGGTCCCCTGCCCGTAGGAGAGCGGCATCTCCCATCCGCCGAAGCCGACCAGTTTGGCTCCCAACCGTCGGTGGGCATCGATCAGCGCCGTGTGTCGGAGCGGCTCGCCAGATTCGACAGGAGACGCACCGTCGAGTGCCGTCGAGGTTTCGCCCACGTCGAAAGGTTACCGGCGCGGACGATCAGGCGGTGCGGGCGACGCCCGGGTACCCGAGGCGTTCGCCGGCCAGCCCGTACTTGGCCAGCAGCGCCAGAGTGTCGCGCTGGTAGAGGACGGTCACCCTCACGTCGGGATAGAGCTGGGCCATCCGTCGCACCTTGCCGTTCTTCTTCGTGACCAGCCGCTGATTGAGTGTGGTCACCTCGACGAACAGACCCGGTTCCGGTAGCCAGAAGTCGGGGCGGAATCCAGAGGTCGGTCGACCGCTACCGTCCCACTCCAAGGCGAACTCGACGGGCTCGTACTCCCACAGGACTCCGTAGAAGTCGAGGATGCGGGCGAATCGGTGCTCGGACTCGTGGGCGAATCGCTTTACCGAGGCCAGCGGATTGGTATCGCCGGCCGGAAGCGGTGACTTCACCGCTCGACAGCCTTGGCCGACGCCAGGTAGTCGGCGGCGGGATGACGGTGCGGCCGCTCGGCCGGGGCAGCCTCCCTGATCTCCACGATGGCCGCCTCGAGCTCGGAGACGACGCCGGAGAGGGGCAGGATGTTGAAGACGCCTTGGCCACCGGCGAGGAGGTCGACGACCTCACCGTCGGACTGGGCGAGCACCGACCGACTTCCGGCCAGCACCAATTGCGACGAAGCCAGGTCGGCGCCGAGGTCCCCCCGCAGGCATTCCACCGCCTGACGCGCCTGCTGCAACTTCAGTCCGGCGTCGAGTAGCCGCTTGATGACCTTGAGCTCGAGCACGTCGCGGTACGAGTAGCGGCGCTGACTCCCGCTACCGGTGGCATCGGTGATCGAGGGCCGCAACAGACCGGTGCGGGCCCAGTAGTCCAACTGGCGGTAGGTGATGCCGACCAGCGAGCACACCTGAGCGCCCCGAAAGCCCTCATCCGATCGCGTCGTGTGATCGTCGCCAGCGTTGTCGTCGATTGTGCCGTAGGCCACTGCCAATCCTCCACCTCGATCAGAGGTTGACCCTGAACCGAAACCTCACGGTCAACCTGCATGCTCAGGGTATCACACAACCGTAATTACGTGGATGTGACCTGGCCCGACCGTAATTGGATAGCGGGGTCCACCGCCTGGTCGGGTTCCGCGCGTACCGTGGGGA
>JADMIJ010000121.1 GCA_015478655.1 Acidimicrobiales bacterium
CGATGGCGGGGCCTCTGGCCGCGCTGGTGGACCTCTTCCTACGTCATGCTCCCCAATTCAACGCGAAGAGCCCGATTGACATCTTCAAAAGTGCAGTCAATAGTCATCTTGGTCCCTGGACTTGACGAGGAGGAAATATGCGAGTGATGGCGAGAGTTTCGATCCCAGTGGAGGCAGGCAACAAAGGCATCCGAGATGGATCGCTGCCCAAGGTCATGCAGAAGACAGCCGAGCGTTGGAAGCCGGAGGCGGCTTACTTCACGACCTTCGATGGGAGGCGCACGGCCTTCTTCATTTTTGACATGCCCGACGCCTCGGCCATCCCGCCATTCGCCGAGCCTTTTTTCATGGAGCTCGACGCTGAAGTGCAAATCTCACCGGTCATGAACACCGACGATCTGCAAAAGGGTCTCTCAGGGATAGCCTGAGCTTCCCGCCTGACCCCAACTAGCGGAGTAACCCATGTCCATATGACAGTGCTTCCGATTCGCCGGGTGGGAGTCCCAGTGCGGCACTTTGCGGGCTAGGGGAGCTGGCCAAATATCTCCGCTCGGTGACCCGGCGGTTGCGAGCTGTCAGGGTCGCGGTATGGTCGGGCGTCATCAGCGAGCCATCTGGGAGGCAGGGTGAGACCCGAGGCGATCGGACCATGAAAGCCCGACGGGTCCTCTTCGGTTCTGCTGCCCTCGGCCTGGTCGGCTTGGCCAAGGTGTATGGCCTTACCGTTCGCGGCGCGCTGACCCTGGACTCTGGCATCGGGCGGCGCGTTCGGCCCCTCGGGCCCATCGAGATCAGGATCGCTGCCGATCCCGATACGGTCTTCGACATCATCGCTGCGCCGTACCTCAGCAAGACCCCTCACGCCATGGAGACCAAGCTGCGAGTCGTCGAACGTGGCACCGACATGGTGCTTGCCGAACACTTCACAGACGTGGGTCGCGGCCAGACAGCCATCACCGTGGAAACGGTCCGCTTCGAACGCCCCCACACCATCAGCTTCCGCCTCGTCCGTGGTCCGGTTCCCCAGGTCACCGAGACGTTCGATCTGCGGCCAGACGAAGGAGGCACCGCGTTCATCTACACGGGTGAGATGGGTGCGGACTTTTGGGCACTCGGCTCATGGTGGGCTGACCAAGTAGCCGTCAAGTGGGAGAAGACGGTCGAGGCGTCGGTGGCCTCCGTTAAGGAGGAGGCCGAGCGACAGGCGATCAAACCAGTGCGACCGACGAAGGCCACGAAGACAAAGCCAAAGCGGTCATAACATTCAGCTCAGCCCGACTGGAGGGGCCCCCGAATCGCTGCCGGGTCAGCGGCGGTTATTGACACCTGGCGATCAGGACCGCCACGAGATAGCAGCTCAGACGAAAACGTGTAACAATCAGCGAAGTGCCCCGGAATCGCGGGGATCCAATGGAAGGGCAGGCTTTTTCATGACGAAGTACCACATGACCTGGAGGACGCGAGAAGGCGCTTCCGCCCAACAGAACCACGATGATGGCAAGTCGCTGCTCGCGGCGTTCACCAAGTGGCAACCGCCGGCCGATCAGGACTGGCTGCAGTTCCTGAGCAGCCTGGACGGTCAAAGTGGATTTGCCGTGATAGAGACCGACAACCCGGCGGGCTTGCTTGCGGAAATCACGAAGTTCGTAACATGGAACGAGTTCGAGATCGTCCCAGTCATCGACATCGGCGAGGGCGTGGCGCTGGCGGCCGCTGGCGTGGAATACCGAGAATCGCTCTGAACTGACCCCTAGACTACGGAGCAAGATCGACCATGGACTACCTCTTCGAGACGGGCACGCCGATCACCGAGGAAGAGGCGCTTGCGCAGGTCGCCGAGCTGGGCCTCCACGGCCTGGCCTTCGATCAGGACCTGAAAGAAGATGAACCACTCCACTGGCACGAGTTCGACTCGGTCAGCTTTGTGATCTCGGGAACCGGCGGCTTCGCTGACGAGCACGGGAAGGTGACCGACGTACGTCCTGGGTGCCGCCTCGAGGCCCCAGCCGGCTGGCTGCACCGCAATCTGGCCGGACCTCCGTACCGAGTCGTCCTTGGCACCAATCTCCCCGGCGATCGGTGGACCGCACCGATCAACAAAGACCCAGCCGAACGGCCCGCATCCCTCGCGATCTGACGAGCCCCAAATCGCGGATATGCACCGCCACGCAAGTTGATCCGAGCCACGCCCTTCACTACTCCTCCACCCGCTGCTTCTCCTTCAACGCAACGTCGGTTCCGGTTCCGGCTAGGTCCCTGACACACCTATCCAAAAGGGAACCGACGTTTGGAGCTTCCGTTTAGCTTCCTCGTCACTACCTGAGTCAGCCGAATTTGACTCCACGCGGGTGGTCCCCCGAGCCCCATACCAGCAGCTATGAGGCACGACGCAGCAGTTGGCACGTTGGATCGGCACCCAGCGCAGTGATGTAATCGCTACCCGTCGACGTCGGAGCGCCTACAGGGCGACCACATTGCAGCCGGTGCCGCATCGGAATGTGTGACCTCGACCCGATCCCTCACCCGAACACGACTTCCAGCTGGCGCGGCCCCCTGACCTGTCCCCCGGCCCACAGGACCTCTGCCCCCTCGGCCAGATGGAAGACCGGAACCCGTGCCAGCCACTCCTCGAGGGCGACACGTAGCTCCATCCTCGCCAGGTTAGAACCGGCACACCGGTGGATGCCCGAGCCAAATGCCACGTGTCGGTTCTCCTGGCGATCTAGGAGCACCTCGTCGGCCCGATCGAAGACAGCCGGGTCCCGGTTCGCTGCCGGGAAGTTCAAGAGGAGCTTGTCGCCCTGCTTCATGGGACAGCCGTTGAACTCGACGTCCTCGGTGACGACGCGGGCCATCGTCACCGGCGAGTAGGCACGGAGGAGCTCCTCGACGGCCGTGTCCATGAGCGCAGGTTCAGCTACCAGCCGCTCGCGGTCCTGATCGTTCGTCGCCAGGTGCCAGAGCGAGGACCCGATTGCACTCCAGGTGGTGTCGATACCGGCGATCATCGTTAGTATCGCCATGCCCAAGACGATCATGTCATCGACCGATCCTCCGTCCACCTCGGCGTGGAGCAGGTAGGTCAGCAGGTCGTCGCCATCGGCGTCGCGGCGCTCGTTGATCCGATCCCAAAGGTAGTAGCCGATGCCGAACATCCCGCGCTCGACGCGTTCGGCATCATCCGCGAACTCCAGGGCATCACGGACCCAGCCGGTGAAGGTGTCCGCAAGCTCCTCGGGGACTCCGAGGATTGAGCCGATGACACGGACGGGAATCTGCTGGGCATAGTCGGCTGCGGCGTCTGCCCGGCCTGCATCTAGGTGAGCATCGACCAATGATCCACATAACGATCTCGTCATCGGCTCGTAGGACTCCACCCTCATGTGGGAGAACCAGGGAAGCAGGAGCCTTCGTGTCCAGGTATGCAGCGGTGGGTCCGAAGTGATCGGCGGTAGTCCATACGTGAGGATCGGAGTCTCCGCCTCGTCAACGGAATCGATGACGCTGGTGTTGGTCGAGCTGAAGTGATCGATGTCCTTCGCCATTGTCGTAACGTCCGCATAGGCCGTTGGGAGCCAGGCGCGCCCCCTGCGGTCCGTATGTGCAATCGGGCACACCCGGCGCAACTCGTCCCAGCGGGGGAACGGGTTCTGCACATACGACTCATCGAGGACGTCAAAATCCGACGTCCAATCACCAACGGGCTCAGTCCTCGCCACTAGCCTCCTCCAATGTCCGGGTCGAGCTGATCTTCCAATGCCCGGGTCGAGCTGATCTGCTCTAGCCAGTATTGCCAGTATCCCCCACCTTCGTCGGCTCAGGTCCCGGCGAGGTGCCTGAGACGCCTCGTACGGAACGGTACCGACGTTTGGAGCTGCCGTTCAGCTTCGTGATCGCCGCCTGAGCCACTTCAAAGCGAGGCTCGTGCCGGGCGACGCCGACCCTTATCACCGGCGCCCGCCGCTATGCCCTGCCCCACGACGGCACTTATGCCACGCCTAGTGCTCCACCGACCCTGTGGACAGGCACTTCGGCGTCATTACCGTTCGGTCGTCGTCACGGCTGAACGAGCGTGAGTAGCATCACCGTCGGCTCCAGGGCCTCAAGCGCATGGGGTGTGCCTGGCGACATGTGGAGCCACAATCCGGGCCCGAGATCGAGATCCTCGCCATCGACGGTGAACCGTAGGCGCCCAGACAGAACCTGGACCACTGCCGCCTGCCTGGCCTGGTGCTCGCTTAGACCCTCTGCGGCATCAAAACCGAACACGGTCACATTTAGCGCGTCATCTCGATGGATGACCTTCGAAACGACCGAACCGGGCTGGATCACGACCTGGTCAGTTACCGGGAATGCGACATGTGGCATCGGGTGCTCCTTTATGTCCTGGTCTTCCTGGCTTTCCGGTCATTGGTTCCACGTATGCCACGGCGAGCCGGCTGGATCAGGCGGGAGATCCAATGGAAGCGACGGTCGGCAATGGCGAGAGCGATGACGGAGACAGACATGCCGGTTGCGATCCTGACGGGCCTGGCCCTCCCCTGCTCCAGCCATTGGTGGGATCCCGCCGGCCCTCTGCTTGAATATACCGTTCTGACCGGCGCCGTAGGCCGAGTTCGCAGTCAGCACCCGAACAGCACCGCTGTGATCGCCAACCCGTACTCCGTCGACATGCGGAGACGTGCGGGCGTGACACCACCCTGACGTTGCTCTACTGACGGGTGCGGATGCTAGGAACCGCCATAACTAGCAAGCTGGCGGGACGATGACAGCGGCTATCGGACAAATCGCAACGAAAGAAGGGACGGAGCATGGCGACCAAACACAGGGTGCGGGTCCGACGGGCTTACGACGAGCCGGTGCGGGGAGACGGCGTTCGGGTGTTGGTCGACCGGATCTGGCCCAGGGGGCTAAGCAAAGAGAAGGCCGACTTCGACGAGTGGTGCAAGTCGGTGGCGCCGTCGACGGCGTTACGCAAGTGGTACAACCATGATCCAGACCGCTTCGCGGAGTTTGGTCGCCGTTACCGGACCGAGCTCAAAGAACCCGAACGAGCCGAAGCCCTCCAGCACCTACGCGCGCTCACCAAGCGGCGCAATCTGACATTGCTGACGGCCACCAAGCAGGCCGACATCAGCGAGGCCGCCGTGCTGGCCGACCTACTCGGGGGTTGATCCGCAGCACGGGACCAGGTAGCCCACAGGGCCGAGCGCTGGATTTGGCCGTGATCAACCACCCGGCGTTCTCGGTCGAGCCGTGGTGCTTCCGGGCGATCCGATTTGGCCATCGTCGGATCCGGTCCCGGCAAGGTGCCTGATGCACCCCACACCGGAGCCCTGGTGCGATTCGACAGCGCCCGATGGCCGGGGCTGGCCGGTGCCACCCGGCCCGCATAGCCCGACCGGCTGCGATCGGAAGCAGTGGTGACGATCCGCTGGAATGCTGCGCCATCGTGCTGATCACGCTCGCCCGTGATCACAGAGCATCGAGACAGAGATCGGGGACGACGCGCATTTGGGCCGTGTCACCGAAACGACACATTGATCGCGGGGTCGAAAACGTTCGCCACAAACCGGGGGCCGTCGGCGAGGGAGTAGCCGACCCTGACGACGCCGGCTGACATCAAGAGAGGCCGCAGGAGAACCCTGGCGACCCGTTTCCAACGACTGACTCAGCCGCTCACCTGTCTCGCCGCCATCTGGCGCACCCGCTCCCTGCTGACCCCGAGTCGGCCGGCGATGGCATCCAGGGACATTCCGTAGCCCCGGGCTTCATCGATGGCCTTGGCCCGCTTCTTGGCCTGCCGGGCCCGCTTGGCCTCTGCGTCTCTCATGGCCTCGTTGGCTGCGACCACCCGGTCAAGCGCCTTCCACGCTTTGGAGCCCACCGGTCTGGATTCGAAAGGCATCGTGCTCCTCCTTCTGCTCACCCTTCACACCACAACCTTACCCTTGCGGGACTTCTTCGCAAGAGTCAGGTTGCAGTATCGATGGCCTGCCCACAGGGCATAGCGGAGCCAGTGAAGCGCGCGGACGGAGCATCAGATTCCGGCCCATCCGCCGGACAGTCGGCCCGATCGCCAACCGGAGCCGGTGAGAGCGTGACCAAATCCTCGGTGACTTCGTCACATTGACGCCATGCAGGAGTGGCGCAACCTCATCATTCTTGGTGATGACGAGGCTGGAGTGTCGGGTTACGGTCTCACCAACGAAGTGAGTCCCGTTGGGAAGGCCGATGGCACTATCCACATCAACGGATCAACCACCGACGCAAAGTGACCGTGCTGGCATGGCAACGTCGCTCGCGACAAGGACGGCGGGTCGAGTCCCGAAGCGCGACGGGATCACGAATTGGGTTGTGTGGAGTCCTGAGTTCAAAGGCAGCCAAATGGTGGTCGAGGGCGAGCTGACCGAGGATGAGGCCATCGAGGCCGCTGATCGGCGCAATCGGATGGCCGCACGTGCTGGCATCGTGGGCGGGTACACCGCCCTCCCGCAGAGTGACAGCGGGTTCAAGAAGAGGAAGCCGTAGTGAAACGAATCGTCGTGGTCATCAGTTCCGTCATCGCGCTGATCGCTCTCAGCGTGACCTTGGGAGGTGCGGCGTGGAGTGCGGCCGACACCTCGTCCACCGCCATCATCACGTTCGACGACGCCGCCCACCAAGCCAGGCTGACCATTCCCACTCCGGCCTGTCCGGCGTCGCAGCCGGACTGCAGGTGGAAGTTCTTCATGAATGAGCCGAAGCTGAACGTGGACGTGGCCACGGTGTACGGAACATCCGGCATCCTCACCATCGCCTACCCTCCGAACTTCTGCGGCGTGATCCAAGCGGACGCCTACATCGGCGGACCGCCCTGGGACGCCAAGCGGGGATTCCAACACACCATCGAGGACTGCAAGCCTCCGCCCACCACGACGACGACGACCGAGCCGCCAGCCACCACGACCACCATGCCCGCACCACCGCCCACCACCGCAC
>JADMIJ010000122.1 GCA_015478655.1 Acidimicrobiales bacterium
TGTCGAACGCGCTGATCGAGTCGACCAACACCAAGATCCGCGTCCTCCACCGCATCCGCGCTCGTGGCGTTCGCGTAGTAACCCCTCCCGTTGATGACCATCCGCCATCCCTGCTGGCCCCTGGTGTCCTTTTGGATCTCTGCTGCCAACGTGCCATCTGTGACGTTCGCCCAAGAATTGAATCCGTAGTTGTTCGGCTGGCAAGCTGGATTCGAGACCGGAAGGCCCGGTGCGTGCTTGTCGCACCGCACCCCATAGATGATGTCGTTGGTCGTCCCAGATCCGCTGCAACCTCCGAAGGCGCCCGTCTCAAGAAAAATTCAGCACCGGGAATCCCACACCCCCTTGCTTCGAGATTCCGGAACCGCCGAATATGAAGGTGCCGCTCACGCTGCAGGTGACCGGCGGGTCAGGTTGATGAATCGCCGCACTCGCGGTCACCCCGGTGGCGACGATCACGCTCATGGGCATTGCCAATGCCGATGCCACGAGAAACGTCTTCCGGATCGCCTTGGAATGCATAGTCACTAGCTTCCCCTCCGCCACTCCGCTGTCATCGGCAGTCTGGCACGATCATCGGCGGTCCGCCACCGGTGATCCCACAACCAAGCGTGCCCAACGTCGCAAGCTGGCACAAGGACAGCGCGTCGCATCCTGGGACATCCCCTTGCGAATCGGACGCACGATGGATGCGTTTTGATGGTTCCACTTTCAAGCCCCTGACCTAGGTATTCGCTGGAGCTGAACGGAACTCGAACCGTCGGCCTCTACATTGCGGATTCAGACCGACAATTGGCTGACCTGGACATATCCACATAGCAGCTAAATGCCCATTTCTATTTCACCTCTGGCGAAACTCCTGGCGCACGGATTGGACCGGGATTTCGGCGCCACAAAGTGAGTGCACACGCGCATCTCACGAGGGCTTGGCGACGCCGGTGACAGCCGCACCGAACCGCTTGGTCGCCGCGCTGGCAGCTGGGCAAAGCCCGCGCTCACGACCACACGCCGAGATGTTGCACATGCGACACGTCCATGCACCGCCGTCCTTGGTTGCGACAACGTTGGCGAGGACCCGACCGGCCAACTCGACGAGCGTGCGTTTCTCCGTTGCCGATAGTCCTGCGGTCAGCGCATCGATGGCCCCGAGGCGTGCCGCCGTGATCTCGTCCGCGAGCCGAGTACCCCGTTCAGTGAGAGTGACACACCGACTGCGCCCATCGCTGCCCGGGCCTCGTTGCGCAAGCCCGGACGCGCAGAGCCGATCAACCAGTCGCACCGCTCCGGAGTGAGACAGGCCCAAGACGCTTCGCAATTGATCGAGCGTGGCGCCGTCCAGGAAGTGGCGCAGCGCCGACAGCGCCGCGGCCGCCGACGCCGACGGGGCATCCGGAGACTGCACCGCGGCCACGCACCGGTCGGTGATCGCAAGCGCGGCTGCTCCGAGGATCGTGGCATCGCCAAGACGCTCACCTGTGCTCATCCCAGGTCGTAGTCGAGACGGAGTGGCATGTAGGGGTAGTCGTGGTGCGTGGATTCGCTGCTCGCGGAACCGCCGACACGGCGAAGACCCTCAGATCCGGATCCGTCGACGATCGCCAGATCCTGCCTGGCCGTGGTGCCGTCGTAGCTGCCAGTCCCGGTGAGGACGAAGGCACCGGAATGACCGTCCAGTGTTGCTTCGACCCGCATCAGCACCACGAAGGCACTCGTGCCATCGGCGCGGTAGAACAGCAGCGACTGGGACCGGCCCGCCGTGACGTCTCCCTCCCCGCTCAAGATCACGTCGGTCTTGGTGATCTTGGTGCCATCGGCGAACTCACTCGTAGGCTGTTCGTCCCATGATTCGATCTTCAACTTGGTTTCGACGGTCTGTGCCATTTTGTCAGTATATGCATGAGGCACACATATTGCAATCCCTTACTTCTACGCGCTTGCCGGTGCCCGAGAACCTCATACAAGTGGTCCAGAAGGGCTCCTCTGGCGGGTGACTGAGGTCGTTCGCGTCCATCGGTTGGATCCAGCGGGCAAGGACGCGGAAATCCCAATGCTCCAACACCAGTTGGCCGTGCTGCCGGCAGATCTGCCGCCCTCGCTTCTGCTGGTCCGACCGGGCTCTCGTCGCCCTCCTCGCCGGGGTTGTGCCTCGAGAACGCTGGCGACCAGTGCTCGTCACGCCACAGACGATCCTTTGCTGGCACCGACAAGGGGCGCTATGTCAGGCACGAAGTCAGCTCACCTCGTGGGCCTCCGAGCACGTTCGCCGTCTCGGGCGCCTGGGCTCGGTGGGCGACTGCTATGACAACGCCCCCATGGAGTCGTTGAACCCAGGCCGCATTCTCACAAAGTGCGGTCACCAAACGGGGTCAAGCTCAAGTGGTCCACTGAATGGGGTCAAGCCCACTGAACTGAGAGCGGACGACGGGATTCGAACCCGCGACCCTCACCTTGGCAATATGTCTA
Organism: Acidimicrobiales bacterium; assembly: GCA_015478655.1. Lineage (GTDB taxonomy): Bacteria > Actinomycetota > Acidimicrobiia > Acidimicrobiales > RAAP-2 > Bog-756. The sequence goes on from JADMIJ010000122.1 coordinate 2,464, forward strand.
GGCGCAATCAATCTACCTGCATCTCTTCACTTTTGGGCAGGTCGGCTGCGATTTTCGAATGACCCCCACTCGCCGCAATTGACCATGATTTACCTTGGTGTGTGCGTTTTTCGTGGTAACCGCACCACGAAAGTCTGTACCACCGGTACCACAGCGGTACACGTCAGTCGGGTCAGCAAAGCCCAGAGGGGCGGGGCCGTGGCCCGCCCCTCTGGCTTCATTCCCTTTTGCGCAGTGCCCAATGGCTTAGGCGGCCGAACCGTAGAACGGCATCCCTTGGTTGGGGGGGCCGAAGGTGAACACACCACCGTCAGAGGCCACCAGCCAATAGCCATCGTAGGAGTTGTTGTTGAGGCCAGCAATCACGGGCTTGTTCAACGTGACGCCACCCGTCGATCCATAGAACGGGGTATTGAAGTCGAACACTCCACCGTCTGAAGCAATCAGCCGGTAGCCGCTTCCGTCCGAGACGGGCGCGATACCGACGACCGGCTTGTTCAGCTTCATACCACCGGTCGATCCGTAGAACGGAGCATTGAAAGTGAAAACGCCGCCATCGGATGCCACCAACCAGTACCCACCGGTTGTCCGATCGAGACCCATGCCCACGACTGGCTGGTTGAGGGTAAGGGACCCGGTTGACCCCTGGAACATGGCGTCACCGTAGGTGAACACGCCACCATCAGAGGCAACCAGGTAGTAACCCATGCCGTTGAGGGTGGCTGTCATGCCCACGACCGGCTTGTTGAGATGGATCGCTCCCGTCGACCCGTAGAACGGGGCGTTGAAGGAGAAGACGCCGCCATCTGCGGCGACCAACGAGTACCCTCCGGTGTTCCGATCGACGGCCATGCCGACGATCGGCTTGTTTAGAGGTTTGCCAGTCATGGCACCGTAACAAGTGGCCGCACCAAATGCAGCTACATCGCCCTGGGCGTCCACTGCGTAGTACCCGGTGCCATCATCGAGAGCAGCCGATCCCACGACAGACCCCGCTGGGAGGTGTGTCATGCAGTTGGTCTGCACCGGACCGGGAGTGGCAGCGCTTCCACCCGGGAGGGTCTGGAACCACAGGTAGGCGTTAGTCGGAACCTCAGGAACCCCGGGGACGCCGATACCGCTACCAGTCACTGTTTCCAGTGCTTTGACCGCGTTGTAGTTCTTGGCACTCTCGATGGTGGCCAACCCTTTGGGTGATGTCACCGGGATAACAATGACATTCCACCACTCAGGCTGATCGCCGTTGCGAGTGGTCAGGAGATGGTCATGACCGGGCAATGGCACATTGGTCAGCGCCGACGCTGGGGCACCAAGGGTGGATGCCAGCCGCGACAGGTCGATGGTTGCCGGATGGTCAATGCAGGTGATGGCGCTCGAACACTGGCTGTAGGCCACGGGTGGGCTGGTATAGAGCGGGACCGGGATATACAACGGATCGATGTTGCCGTTGGTCACCGTCGGCGATGGCGCCGTCCTGTCAGCGACTCCTGGTGGAACCTGCAAAGGGGGCGCACCGGCTTCACAGCCGGATGACGAGGCAGCAGAGACCGACGTGTCGCAGAAGAACTGCTCGGTGTAGAGCGCTTGGACATCCTGACCGTCGATCCAGTCACGGCTGATGCCGATGTTCTGGCAGAGAGGAGCCGGCGCCCCACAATCGTTCTTCAGGTTGTTGAAGGTGGTTCCCGGTTCGACCTGGTTGACAGCAGGATTGGGGTCTGGAGCAGTGGCCGCGGACGGCCCGGGAGGTGCGGTAGCAGTCAAGTCCGCTGCCATGGAAGTCGAGAGCGTTCCGGGCAGGACTTGGAAGAACAGATACGCGTTGGTAGGGGCCATGATCGCCGACGAATTCCCCAGGGCAGTGTTGATGGCACTGACGCTCGTCAGTGTCTTGAACGTGGCTGGGTCGGTCGTCGCAATGACCTTTACGTTCCACCATTCGGGAAGACCACTGTTCCGGGTTCCCACCACGTGGTCGTGAGCTGGAATCGGGACATTGCTCACGCTGCTCGGGGATGGACTGCCTGGGAGTGCTCCAGCGATTCGAGACAGGTCGATGGTCGGTGGGTGATCGATGCACGTTGCCGTTCCCACGCACTGGGTTGCCGGAGGATTGGCAAACAACGGCACCGGAATGTAGAGGGTGTCGGCGTGGGTGGTGTTCCCGAGCGTCGTCCCGGTGTTTCCGGCTGACGCGGCACTGGGGCTACCCGAAGCGCCGGCACCTGCTTCGCACCCGGTGGAAGCAGCCGAGCTCACGTTGCTGTCGCAATAGAAATTCTCGCTATAGAGCAAGTCGACGTTGGTCCCGCTGTAGTAACCGTTCGACTCGCCCACCTGGCCACAGGTCGGAGCATTGTTCCCACAGTTGTACTGCAGGGGATCAATGGTCGTCCCGATGTCGCCGTTAGGCACAGTGTGGGCAGTCGTGCTTGCGTGCGGTGACGCAGAGGCGATACCCGATTGCGCCGAGAGTCCGAAGACTACGGCGACCACAGAGGCCAACAGCAGAACTGCCATTCGTCTCCGTTGGCGCGGCGGATGAGGATCTGAATTCAATGGAATCAACCTTTCCTTGCTGGGACGGCTTGGAATGCAATCCCCCCGACGGGCTCCTTGCCACGTTGGTCCCTGCCCGACTTGGTTCGTCTCTCGATCATTCGATGGAAACACGAGTGAGAACGGAAGCCACATCCGTTCTTCGGATCACCATGCGACGTTGGATGGATAAGGCCGAGACTTTTTCGGTGATCTCGTCAGGTTGGGCCTGCCGCCGGTCCTGGACATTGGTCGCGACCAACCAGCGGCCGTGCGATAGTCGCCTCTATCCCGTCGGAAGCAAAACCTTCCTACCTCACGGTTCATCGAGCTTCGGTGTGCATCGCACAATGATGTCTCCCGTTCTGCGCGAAAGCCCCCCTCACTGGGAGCGCACGCATTACCGATGACACCCTTCAGCATTTTTGGTGGTACACGCAGCACGACACTTTGTAGCACATGCACCACGGCCGCCGTCCGATTGACGCCGCCCGATGGCCCGGCTCACCTGCGAACGGTCAGGGTCCAGTGAGCTCCGGCGGTGCCGATGAGCCCGGGCGGATCTCGGCTTTGAGCGCAGCGAGCTCCTTGTCCACCTCGGCGGCCGACCCGGCTTCGTCGAGCTCCTTTTGGATGTCGTCGGTGGCGCCCCCGACGTCTTCGAGCACTCCGGACTGGAGCAGTTCGTCCATGGCGCCGGCGCGGGACTGCATCGTGGCGATCTTGTCCTGGGCTCGCTGGAGGGCCGCTCCCGAGTCGTCGAAGGTCTTGGAGATCCCCGCGGCGCTCTCATCCACAGTGCTCACGGCTTTCGCCGCCGTGTACTGCGCCTTCATCACTTCCTTCTGCGTCCGGAAGTCGTTCACCTTCTTCTGCAGGGCGGCGAGGGTGTGCTCGAGCTTGTCCTCCTGCTCGGTGAGCTGCTCATGCTGGGGCTCCATTGCGTCGATCTGGGCCTGGGCGGCGGCCTTGCGGGAGAGCGCCTCTTTCGCCAGATCCTCCTTGTCCTGGGAGAGCGCCGCCTTGGCCTGATCCTGGAGATGGTCCACCGTGTGCTGGAGCTGCTGCTCCTGCAGCTCGATCTGCTTGCGCGACGCTGCCAGGTCCACCAAAGCCCGGCGGACCTGGGTGATCTGCTCGAGCATCTGCTGGTAGGAGAGATCGAGCATCTCGTCTGGCTTCTCGGCGGCGTCGAGCGCCTTGTTGGCCTTGGCCTCGACTATGTCGTGGGCCCGTTGGAAGAGGGTCATGTCGATCTTGCTCCTTGTCGATGGTGGGCGGCGTTCTCGCCCATTTAGCTGCCGGGCCAACTCAGGGTCACACCGGCACTGACATCTCCAGAGGCTACCGCCCGGTGCGAACACCGGCTCGGAGCAACTGCAATACCCAAGTAACGCCAAATTGAGGAACGACAGTGCCATAGGCCGTACTCGCTCGCTCCGTACCCCGAATGAAAGTCCAGGCTGACGCGGCTCGGATGGAGTCTCTGACATGCAAAGGAGTTGGGCCAGGTCCGGATCGAGTGGGCGATCGAGATACTGGCGCCCTTGAGCCCAGGTGGCGCGTTCGACCTGGCTCGTCCAGTCGCATTCGCCGCCGCATCCGTGGGTTCCGAATGGGACGCGGAACTTAGCGGTCGTCTGCCCAATCGAACTCGTAGTAGATCCAATTGGAGTCTTTGTACTCCATGTCGATACCCTTTGGGTGCCGAATTTTCTATCCAAGCGATTGACCTGGCATTTCGTGCCGGACGACCGGAAGTGAGGATCGGCATTTCGTGGCGACCCGCGTCCTTGCAATCCCGCGTTCTCAAATCCACCGGATAGTCGACACCAGTCTCTCGGTAGGCGTCGCATGGCACTTAAAGATCTTTGTATAATACACCGCTAGTCCTCCGTGGAGTGGAATAATTGG
>JADMIJ010000276.1 GCA_015478655.1 Acidimicrobiales bacterium
CCGCAGAGCCGCGTGGCCATCTCCCGGCGGATCAGCGCCTGGCGCCTGATCGGTTACGGGATCGTTGAGGGACCCGCGAAATGAAATCGGACCTGATGCAGATCCTCTGCTGTCCCGTGTGCCGGGGAGAACTCACGCTGAGCTCGCGCCGAACGGAGGGTGTCGAGATCCTCGAAGGCAGCCTGACCTGCCCGAAGTGTCACGTCGACTACCCGATCGAGGACGGGATCCCCGATCTGCTTCCTCCCGAAGACCGGGAGTGAGCCTCTCGCCGGGCCCGGCGTGGGTCGGACGGACGCCCCCCTCCGACCGCTCTCGCTCCCGATAGAATCCCCGCGCCCCTGCCGCAATCGTGGGGTTCCGTTCGAAACGAAGGGTTATGGGCGGCTTGGCCGAGACCGAGCGATGGCCCGGGCCCCGATGTCGTCCGACCTTGACGAGGACGACCTGATGATCGACGACGACGCGGACGAGCCGAAGCCGTCCTCCCGGCATTCCACGCCCGCCCGCCCTACGAACGTCCGTCGGACGAGACCCCGGCCCATTCAGGGGTGGAGGGCCGCTGGGTCGAAGGCCCAGCCACCGACCGACCGGGAGGCCGAAGGGTACTATCGGACCGGGAAGCGAGGAAAGCCTTCCCCGAGCTGGCGGGCCCGGGATTCGCTCTACTTTGCGCCCCTTGTCGCCCTCGCGATCATCGTCATCCTTCTCGTGGGCGTCTACGGCTACACGCAGAACTGGCCGCCGGTGTACGTCGTCGAATCGATCAGCATGCAACACGGGGGGTCGGACCAGGTCGGGCTGATCAACGCCGGAGACCTCGTGCTCGCGCAGAAGATCCCGGTGTCCCATGTGGTCACCTACATGGTCGGGATGGAACGGGGGTACTCGACGTACGGCGAGTATGGAGATGTCATCCTGTACTCGCCGAACGGTCAGGGCGGAACTCCCGTCATCCATCGACCGCTGGCCTATCTCGACTGGAATGCGACGAGCGCGACGTTCTCCATCCCCGAGCTTCAGGGCCTCCCCTGTGGTTCGGGGCCCAACGCGAGCTACTCGACATCCGGAACGCTCGGTGGATGCGCCTGGAACGATCTCCCGAACGGCACCGTACTCAACCTCTACCGTATCGGCTGGCGCTCCGCGACCGTCACCGTGACCCTCGGCTCCTCGATGTCCGGGTCCCACTCCGGCTTCCTGACGATGGGGGACAACAACGTCGACTGTTCGACCTCCCCGTGCCGGGGAGAGCCCGACCAGGGCCCGGCGGCGATCAGCCAGATCGTCGAGCCGGGCTGGGTGATCGGCGTCGCGCGTGGCATGAT
>JADMIJ010000277.1 GCA_015478655.1 Acidimicrobiales bacterium
CCACAAGACCTTGTCCCCGAACCGAGGTGATACGATGGACAGCGAGGCGACCAGGCGAGCTTTTCTCCAAGGCGGAACCCTGGCGACGGCCGGCCTCATCGCCGGGGCGGCCGCCGCGGCGGCCCAGGATGCTCCGGCCGGTGGGGGCCACGAGGGCCACGGCCAAGCGGGAGGCGGGCCAAGCGAGCGGCCCGCGGTGGGAAGCAAGACCGATCGCGGGAAGCTCGTGCCGGGCTTCCGGGCGACCGGGCTGGCACCCGTCCCGGTCGAGGTGCCGGACGGCCCTCCGAAACTCGCCTGGAAGATGGTCGATGGGACCAAGGAGTTCCACTTGACCGCAGAGCACGTCAAGCGCGAGTTCCTGCCCGACGTCTGGATCGACGTCTGGGGCTACAACGGCAGCATGCCCGGCCCGATGATCGAGGTCGTGGAGGGCGACAAGGTCCGGGTCATCGTCCACAACAAGCTCCCCGAGCCGACCATCATGCACTGGCACGGCATCGAAGTCCCCAACGCCATGGACGGCGTGGAGTCCCTTAACCAGGAGCCGATCAAGCCCGGCGAGTCGTTCGCCTACGAGTTCACCCTCGAGCAAACGGCACGTTCGCCTACCATACGCATGTGGCCATGCAGCAAGGCATGGGGATGGTGGGCCTGTTCATCGTCCATCCCAAGGTGGCCCACGACCCGCCCGTGGATCGCGATTTCGCCCTCATCATCCAGGAATGGGCCATCCTGCCGGGGTCCTCGATCCCGAACACCATGTCGATGGAGTTCAATCTTTTCACCCTCAACGGCCGCGCGGCCCCTTACATCACACCTATGGTCATCAAGCAGGGCGAGCGGGTGCGCATCCGCTTCTTCAACTTCAGCGCCATCGACCATCACCCGATGCACTTGCACGGGCTGACCTTCTGGATCACCGGGACCGAAGCGGGCCGTATCCCGGACACCGCCTGGATTCCCAGCAACAACGTCCTGGTGGCGGTCGCCCAGTCTCGGGACGTTGAGTTCATCGCCAAGAACCCGGGCGACTGGGCGTTCCACTGCCACATGTTCCACCACATGATGAACTTCATGAGCACGATGGTCGGCCCGATGGGCGGCCACACGGTCCAGGGGATGAGGGCCGGCCAGAGCTCGACCGGCGGCATGGGGATCGCGACCGGGGGCTCGGCGCTGTCGTCCGAGGCCTACGGCCCGAGCTTCGGCCGCAGCATGGGCGAGCAGACCAGTTTGGACCGCGCCGTCGGCAACATGCCGCCGATGTCCGCCATGGGGTCCGGGCGCCAGGGCGGGATGGCCGACATGCCCGGCATGGG
>JADMIJ010000009.1 GCA_015478655.1 Acidimicrobiales bacterium
CGATCTGGCCGCAAATCGCGAGCACCAACGGGAGAATTGTTCAACAGTCTCCTAGCGAAAGGCCAGGTCGTCGACGAACGCCCATGAGCGCCGATGGATCGAGGTCAGGCCGAAACCGGCCAGGGCCGTGCGGTGCACCGGCGAGGGATAGCCCTTGTTGCGGTCGAAGTCGAAGGGCGGAAAGCTGGCCGACATCGTTCGCATCATTCGGTCCCGGGTGACCTTGGCCAAGATCGAGGCCGCGGCGATGGAGACGCACGATGCATCTCCCCGGACCACCGTGCGCACCGGTGGCGTCGGGCTGACGGCCGACGCCGCCTCGTCGGCCTGGCCCGGTTCGGTCACATAGTCGAAGGCGCCGTCCATCAGGACGACGCAGGGCTGGAAGCTCAGCCCGTCAAGGGCGCGACGAGCGGCCAGCCGTAAGGCAGCGGTCATGCCCAGCGAGTCGCACTCCTCGGGACCGGCATGACCGACCGACCACGCCGACGTCCACTCGGTGATGAGCGGGTAGAGGGCCTCGCGACGGTCCTCGGTCAGCATCTTCGAGTCGCGCACACCCTCGGGGGGCTCCAGGTTCTCGGGGAACACGACCACTCCCACGGAAACCGGACCGGCCCATGCGCCGCGGCCCACTTCGTCCAGGCCGGCGACGAATTGCATCCCTCCGTCGCGCAGGGAGCGCTCGACCCGGTCGTCCGGCGCCGATACCGGCGCCCGGACCGGGGTGCGGGCGACCGCCTTCGCCGTTCGCCTCACGTCCGGGGATCGATCTGGCCGAGGGGGGAAACCAACGCCACCTGCGCAACCTACAGCCAACTTCACTGCCGCAGCTGGTTTCGCATCACCTTGCCCAGGGCGTTGCGGGGTAGGTCCTCGACGATGCGGACCAGGCGGGGGCGCTTGTAGGGGGCCAGCGTGGCCGATGTGAATTGGGCCAGATCGTCGACCGACGGAGGGAAGCCGTCGGCCACGATCCACGCCGTGACCACTTCGCCCCACTCGTCGGACGGCGTGCCCGTTACCGCCACTTCGGCCACCCGGGGATGGGTGGCCAGCACGTCCTCGACCTCGGTGGGGTAGACGTTGAAGCCTCCCGAGATGATCAGCTCCTTGGAGCGTCCGTTGATGACCAGGTACCCGTCATCGTCGCGGCCCTGGTCAGCCGTCCGGAACCAGGGCGACCCGCCGTCCTGCGAAGGCACGAAGGCCTCGGCGTCGGCCGCCGGTCGGTTCCAGTAACCGTCGAACACGTTCCGGCCTCGCACCAGGATCTCGTCTCCGGCGCCGAGCATGATCGCGACTCCCGGAAGTGGGAAGCCCACCGTTCCGGCCCGCCGATCGCCGTCGTACGGGTTGGAGGAGAGCATCAGCGTCTCGGTCATCCCGTACCGCTCGAGCACCGGCGAGCTGATGGCGGCACTGACGGCGGCGTGCAGATCCGACGACAGTGGAGCCGATCCCGACACGCACAGCCGTAGGCGACGGAGGTCCGACGCGTAGCCCGACCGGACCAGGCGGTGGTACATCGTCGGCACCCCGAAGAAGAGGGACGCCTTCTCCTCGAGTGCCTCCGCGGCCACACCGGCCGGATCGAAGCCCGGGAGGAGCACGGCAGAAGCACCGGCCAGCAGGGTGCCGTAGACGCCGACACACAGACCGTGGGCGTGGAACAGGGGCAGGCAGTGGACCAGCCGGTCCTCGGGACCCCACCGCCATGCGACCCTCACCGATTCCGTGCCGGCCAGGAGGTGGCTGTGCCGCAGCACGGCGCCCTTCGGCGCGCCGGTGGTGCCCGAGGTGTAAAGGATCAAGGCCGCGTCGTCCGGGCGGGCGGCATCCAGCGGCCCGACGTCGCCCTCGGGGAGGTCCACCTCCGGGCCGACCGTCACCACGGCTCCGGGCGAGGCCCGGCGAACCCACTCGGCCTGCTCGGCGCGTTCCACCACGGCGGCCGCGGGTCGGACATCGGTCACGATGTGGGCCAGCTCCCGCTCGGAGTAGGCGGTGCTGAGCGGTACCACCACCAGGCCCGCCCGGAGCGCGCCGACGTTGGCCACCAGGGCCGCCACCGATGCAGCCGTCGACCAGACCATCCGATCACCCGGCGCCAGACCGGCGGCCCGGAGCCTGCCGGCCACCCGACGGGTGGCCTCGTCGAACTCCCCCGCTGTCCACCATCGGCGCCCGACCGGGATTTCCCCATCGGAGCCAGAGGCCGGTCCACCGGGGCGAGAGGCGGAACGCCCGGGCTCCCTCCACAGGGGCGCATCCGGAGCGGACTGCCATCGGGCGGACCAGGCGCGCAGCAGGGTGCCCGATGACACCAGGCCCTCCGAGGTCAGACCGGAGCCGTCCGGTAGATGATCACGCCAGGGACGCAGGGCGCCCTCCTTGCTCGGTCCGGTCACCGGGCGGGGATGCCCGAGGCACCCGAACGGCCCGGCAACAGTGCGGGCCCCAGTCTTAGTCGAACGGAGGCGGGCCTCGACCGGCACCCGACGCCTGGACGGTCGTGGGCGATCCGCGGTGCAGATCGGGTGCACCGGTGGCAGACTGATCCGGCGAGCGCCCCAGCTGTCCGAGACAGGTTCCTGTCGGCGGGCGGCGAGGATCGAAAGGAACCAGACCATGGGACTGATGGACAAGGTCAAGGCATCGGCCGAGATCGGACTGGCCAAGGCCACCGAGGCGGGCAAGGCCGGCCAGGCCAAACTGGACGCCGCCCAGGCCAAGCACAAGGCCGACGGGCTCCTCCGCGACCTCGGGGCCGCCATCTACGCCGACCATTCTGGGCGCGGATCCGACCAGACGACCAAGGACGCCGAGCGGATCGTGGGCGAGCTCCAGGCCTACGAAGCGGAGTACGGCCCCATTCCTTCGTGAGCACCTCGGGAGGGCCCCGCCGCATCGCAGTCGTCCCCCACACCCACTGGGACCGGGAGTGGTACGAGCCGTTCCAGACCTTCCGGCTCAAGCTGGTCCGCCTCATCGACGGCCTGCTCGACCAGATGGAGCAGGACAGCTCCTACACCCACTTCCTCCTCGACGGCCAGGTGGCGGTCATCGACGACTACCTCGAGATCCGCCCGGAGAATGAACAACGGCTCCGCGCTCTGGCCACCGCGGGTCGGATCACCATCGGACCGTGGTACATCCTGATGGACGAGTTCCTGGTGTCCGGTGAGACCATCATCCGCAATCTCCAAGCCGGAATCCGCCGTGGCGCCGCGTTCGGCGGGGTGATGGCTGTCGGCTACCTGCCCGACATGTTCGGCCACATCGCCCAGATGCCCCAGATCCTCTCCGAGGCCGGATTCGATGGCGCCGTGGTGTGGCGCGGGGTGCCGTCCGCCGTCGACCGGTCGGCCTTCCGGTGGGAGTCCCCGGACGGTTCGAGCGTTCGGGCCGAGTACCTGGCCGCCGGGTACGGCAACGGCGCCGCCCTTCCCGAGGACGCCAAGGCCCTGGTGCGCCGCCTGCACGCCCACCTCGAGGAGTTCGGGTCCTTCCTCCATGACGGTGACCCGCTGTTGTTGATGAACGGCAGCGACCACCTTCGCCCCCAGCCGTGGTTGGGACGGGTGGTCGCCGAGGCCAACCAGATCCAGGGCGACTTCGAGCTGACCATCTCCTCACTGCCCGACTACCTCGAACTGGCGCCCGAGCGTGACCTCCCACACTGGCAGGGCGAGTTGCGCTCCGGTGCCCGCACGAACCTGTTGATGGGGGTCGGCTCCAACCGGGTCGACGTGAAGCAGGCCGCAGCCAGGGCCGAGCAGTGGCTCGAGCGCATGGCCGAGCCGCTCTCGGCGTTGTTCCTCCCCACCACGTCCTGGCCGGCGTCCTTGTTGGATCTGGCCTGGACCTTGATGATCCGCAACGCCGCTCACGACTCGATCTGCGCCTGCTCGATCGATGACGTGGTGGATGCCGTCCTGCACCGCTACGCCGAGGTCCGCCACATCGGGCAGGGTCTGGCCGACCAGGCCCTGGCGGCCGTGGCCGCGTCGATGGCCTCGGCCGGACCCGTCGTGGTCAACCCGTCGGCCCGGGAGCGCGGTGGAATGGTCGAGGTGGTCGTTCCGGCGGCCGGCGAGATCGGGCCCGACGTTCAGGTGCTGTCCGAGCGGCTGGGGCTACCGGGGTCGATGACCCTCGACGGCCCGACGGTCCTCAACATGCTCGGGCTCATCCAGGGCGCCCGTATCGACGACGACACCTACATCACGGATGTCACCCTGGCCGAGGATGAGACGGGGCTCGACATCACCATCGTCCTCGGCGCCGAGCCGCGCGACGGGGTGCCCGTCGAGGAGATCAAGCGTGAGCTGTTCACCCGGCTCACCGCCCGGCCCGACACCGAGGTCCGCCTGACGCTCGACCAACCACCGATGCGGCGCATCCTGGCCCGACAGACCGAGGTCGCCGGGTTCGGATGGGCCCCGTTCGATCCCGCCCCCCTGGTCCATCCGGTCCGCGTGGAGGGCGACGCCCGGGGTGCCATCACCCTGGCCAACGGCCTGGTGACGGTGGCCATCGACCCGGCAGACGGCACGTTCTCACTCAACGGGGTCGGCGGATACGGGCGTCTCGTCGACAGCGGCGACTACGGCGACACCTACAACTACTCGCCGCCCCGGATCGATCACGCCGTCTCCTCGCCCGACTCGGTGTCGGTGGCCATCGTCGATCGCGGACCGGTCCGGGCCACCGCCGCCATCACGTCGGTGTTCACCTGGCCCGATCGGGTGGATCACGACACCAAGGCCAGGGTCGGAAGCCGCCAGGTGTCGGTCATCACCACCGTCGAGCTCCGTGCCGACGAGTCGCTGGTCCGGGTGAGCACCAGCTTCGACAATCCGTCGAGGGACCATCGGGTGCGGGTGCACCTCCCCCTACCCGAGCCGGCTGCGACATCGCAGGCCGAATGCGCCTTCACCGTCGTCCAGCGCGGCCTCACCGCCGAAGGTCGGGCCGACGAGTTCCCGACACCCACCTTCCCGTCGCGCCGGTTCGTGTCGAGCGGCGGCCTGACCGTCGTCCATGAGGGGCTCCTCGAGTACGAGCTGGTGGACATCGAGGGGTCCGGGCCCGGGGGAGCCGGCGAGGCCCGGGCATTGGCGCTCACGCTGCTGCGCTCCACCGGCATGCTGTCCCGGCTGGGAATGAGCACCCGGCCCCTGCCGGCCGGGCCGATGACGCCGATCGAGGGCCCACAGCTCATCGGCCCCATCGAGGTGAGCTACGCCCTGCAGGTAGGCGACGTCGATCCCTACCAGGCGGCCGAAGACCTGCTGGTGCCCCTGGCGACCACGGTGTCCTTCGGCGGCGGCGACCGGGCCGGTCGTGGTTCGGCCCTGACGGTGCGAGGAGCCGAGGTCTCTTCGGTCCGTCGGGAGGGCGGACTCCTCGAGGTGCGGGTGTTCAATCCACAGTCGACCCCGACGTTCGTCGAACTCCCGGGGCGGACCGGCTGGCTCGTCGACCTACGGGGCGGGCCGGTCGTCCCCTTCGAGGGGGGCTTCGAGCTCCGGACCCAGGGAATCGCCACGGCCCGGCTGGCCGGGGACTGAGGCCGGGACATCCCGTTCCGGTCGGGGCGGCTGCGACTGGCCGGCTTCCCCCGCGGGTGGTCGGGAGGCGCGGACCACCAGCTGCTCTCCCCGATCGCGCAGCTCATCCAGCTCGCGCAGCACCTCGCCGAGTCGCTCCCACCTCACGTTCCTGCGGCGATCGGCCCCGGGCTCAGTACCGGCCCGGGACAGCTTCCACACCTGCACCCGGCCGATGTCCTTCAGGTTGCGGGTGCGGAGCGCCCGCGTGGTGAAGCCCTCCGCACCCTCGGCCTCGAGCGCCGTGCGGAAGTCGTCGGAGACGAGGACGGTCCCAGGGTTGGCCACACCGACCAGCCGGCTGGACAGGTTGACCACGGGACCGTAGAAGTCTCCGTCCTGGACCAGCACCGGTCCCACCGCCAGGGCCACCCGCACATCGGACAGGAGCTCATCATCCGCGTACGCCTCGGCCAGGCTCAACCCGATCTCGGCGGCACTGGTGGCCGTCGGGACCACGAACATCGCCTCGTCGCCGATCATCTTGACCACACGGCCGCCCAATGCCACCACCGTGTCATGGGCCAGTTCTTCGAACCGGGCCACCACGGCGGCGAGGTCCTCGTCACCCAGATGCTGGCTGAGCACGGTGAAACCGACCATGTCGGCGAATCCCACCGTCATGACCGGGCTGATGCCCTCTTCGGAGGCACGGGCCCGGAGCAGCATGGCCCGCCGCGTCGCCGCCTGCAGATGACGGCGCCAGACGTACTCGAGGAGGCGGCCCATGGCCGGAAGCGCCTCCCCCGCCTGCATGGCGAACTCGTCGGCGTCGATGATGCTGTCGCCCGACGCCGCCAGGATGGGGGTCGTGGCCCCTCCCGTCTCGGCCTCGGCGATTCGGGCCATCGACGAACCGATCACCCGGGCCATCTGCACCGCTGAATCGATGTCGACAAGGCCCATGGCCACCATCGACTGGAACAGCCGGACGGCTTCGATGTCCATCTCGGTGAAGGCGAGGTCATCCTCATCGACGTCGAGGAAGCCGAGGGCGCGCCAGAAACGCCGAGCGACTTCGATGGGGATGTCCGTTCGCTCGGCCACCTGGGCCTGCGTCAAGCGAGTCCCTGCCGGGGCCAGCATCCTGTCGACCACCAGGAGGTCCAGCACATCGTCGGCCACCGCCCGGTCGATCTCCTCTCTCGTGCATCCCAATTCGAGGAGAAGGGAACGGACCCGGGCCAGGGCTTCCATTCGTTGTTGGCCCTCGGTGGCGACCTTGTTGGACACGATCACACCCTAGGTCGACACGCCGTCGGGGAAGGATCGGCGGGTCGCCCCCTACACTGTCACGGTGGCAGCCGCTTCTCTCCGGTCATCGCTGCCGGGCCATCCCCTTCGCTTCGGGCCCCGCGCCGTGCTCATCCCGGTCAAAGCGTTCGACCAGGCCAAGCGCCGACTCCATCTGGCCCTGAACGAAGTGCAACGCGCCGACCTGGCACGCGCCATGGCCGACCGGGTCATGAGCGCCGCACACCCGTTGCCGGTCGCCGTGGTCTGCGACGACACCGAGGTGGCCGATTGGGCCCGCGCCCGGGGGGCGTTGGTGGTGTGGGAACCGGGGCGCGGCCTCAACGGCGCCGTCCAAGCGGGCGTCGAGCACCTGCGGGCCGGGGGCGTGACCCAGGTGACCGTGGCCCACGCCGACCTCCCCCGTGCCTCCGATCTGGCCGGCGTCGGCGATGCCTCGGTCATCACGCTGGTGCCCGACCGCTATGGCAACGGCACCAACGTGATCGCGCTGCCGGCCGATGCCGGGTTCCAGTTCTCCTATGGACCGGGCTCCTTTGCCCGACACACTGCTGAAGCGCACCGGATCGGGCTTCCCGTCCGGGTGCTCGATCGTCCGGACCTGGCCTTTGACATCGACGAGCCCGGTGACGTCGTGCCCGTGGCCGCCAGTCGTGATTCGGCCTTGTGACGGGGCTTGAAGGCGCCACCGATGGCCACCAGGGTCCGAGCGGGCTTCCCGTGGGCGATCTCCTCTCTGCCGGACCCGTCACGGTCGATCTCCCGGTGCCCGCCGCCGTGCTGGCCGTCGGCGCCCACCCCGACGACATCGAATTCGGATGCGGCGCCACCCTGGCCAAGTGGGCCGCGGCCGGGTCGGAGCTCCACTACCTCGTGCTCACCGACGGCTCCAAGGGAAGTTGGCGCCCCGACGCCGATATCCGCCAACTGGTGGCCGACCGCCGACAGGAGTGTCACGACGCAGCCGCGGTCGTCGACGGCATGCCGCATCGAACGACACCGCCCCCGGACCGGGTCTTCTTCCTCGAGCGGGTCGATGGCGAGCTCGAGAACGGCATCGACGAGCGGAGGGCTGTGGCCCGGCTCATCCGCCTGGTCCGCCCGACTGTGGTGCTGGGCCACGACCCGTGGCGACGGTACCGGCTCCATCCAGATCACCGGGCTGCGGGCTTTGTCACCGTCGATGCGCTCGTCGGGGCTCGCGACCGGAACTTCTTCACCGAACTGGGGCTCGAGCCCCATCGACCGGAGTCCCTTCTGCTGTGGGAGGCAGACCTACCCAATCACCTCGAGGATGCGAGGGGATTCGAAGAGGTGAAGATCGAGGCGCTGCTCTGCCATCACAGTCAACTGGAATCGACGATGGGCCTCGGGGACCTGGCACCGTCATCGGGCAGCTCGGGACCGGAGAGCGTCCCGCCGGGGTCCGAGTTCGCCTCGAAGGTGCTACGCCAACTGGCGACCCATGGATCGCTCGCCGGCTACCCATCGGCAGAGGCCTTCCGACTGATGACCGATCTCTGATCCGCTTCCGACGCGTCAGCAGGGGCCCGAAGGCCCCTGCTGACAATTCGTTGGCGGCACCAAAGGTGCCGACCTGCGCAGCTACCGCCTCTTGGCCGTCCGCTTGACGGCCTTGCGGGCCGGAGCCCTCTTCTTGGTCGTGCGCCTGGCCGTGGACTTCCGGGCTGCCGTCTTGCGGGCCGGAGCCTTCTTGGCCGTCCGCTTGCGGGCCGGAGCCTTCTTGGCCGTGCGCTTGGCCGTGGACTTCCGGGCTGCCGTCTTGCGGGCCGGAGCCTTCTTGGCCGTCCGCTTGCGGGCCGGAGCCTTCTTGGCCGTGCGCTTGGCGGCAGTTCGCTTCGCTGCAGTCTTACGGGCCGGAGCCTTGCGGGCCGGAGCCTTCTTCACCGCCTTTTTGGCTGTCGACTTACGGGCCGCTGTCTTCTTGGCCGGAGCCTTGCGGACCGTCCTCCTGGCTGCTGCCTTCTTTACTGCCATTGATACTCCCTCCTTAGGGTTCAACGCCGATTTGAACGCCGAACCGGTGGCGAACCGGACACCTTTCGACGCCGGGATACGTACCACTGCTCCAGTCCGTGGATTTCGACCCACTCGGGGGCCACGATCGGTCGGGTTGAATGTCCCGAATCCGATCACTGTGACCTTCCGTCCGGATCGAACCTCGGCGACGATCGTTTCGAACAGCACATCAACCACGTCTTCCACAACGGTGCGAGACGACATCGTCGACCCACTCACTGATTTGACGAGTTGAGATTTGTTCACGATCACCTCCTCAGCGATACGTAACCCCTACTAGCAAAATGGGTTTTTGCGGCCAGGTCAAGGACCTTTGCGCGCGACGCGACCACGCGCCCACGCCGTGCGCGTGGCGCGCTCGAGAGTTCAGCGCGTCGTTGTGAACGAAACTCCGGCACGCTCACGATCGACCATGGACAGAAAACCGTTTGTTTGCAAGGATTATTTGGCATCGGCGCTCGTGCGCCGTGATCGTGCGCCTCGGGTGCGCTGCTACACATCGACGTCGAAAGCACCGATTGCGAGCCGCATATCCGATGGAAAATAATTCTTCGTCAGTACCCTCCTCAGCCGCTACTTCGTGCCATCGCGCCGCATTGAGTGCATCGGCAGACGCGGACCACGGCGCGTATCTGGGGCACGATGAGCTCGGTTGGCACTTCGTCGAACCTCAGCATTCGGTGATGATCCTCGGTCCGCCGCGGTCGGGTAAGACGACATCGCTGATCATTCCCAATGTGTTGGCCAGCAACGGGGCGGTGGTGTCCACGTCGACCAAACCGGATGTCATGGCGGCGACCTTGTCGGCGCGTTCAGCACTCGGCACCTGCCTCCTGTTCGATCCGACCGGGTGGGTCGAACCACCCCGCGGGGTGCTCCCCCTCCGGTGGTCCCCGTTGCAGTCCTGCACCACATGGATGGGGGCGCTGGCCATGGCCCGGTCCCTGGTCGAGGTGGGGTCGCCGTCCGGCGCCACCGGGGGCCGGCGGGGCGATGGATCACACTGGAGCGAGCGCGCCCAGGCCCTGCTGGCACCACTGCTGCATGCCGCCGCCCTGGATGGTGCCACCATGCGCACCGTCCTGACCTGGGTCGATCGCCGACAAGCGCTGCCGGCCCAGCAGATTCTGGCCGGCGGGCCCCGTCGATCCACCGAGCTGGCCCGGAATCTGCTCGACGGGATCGCCGCCACCGACGAACGGGAGCTCAGCGGCATCTGGTCCACGGCCTCGGGATCGCTCACTGCCTTCCGGTCAGACCATGCCCTCGAGGTCACCGCCGACCCGGACTTCGACCCGCCCCGCTTCGTGGGCTCGTCGGACACCATATTCATTGCCGCCCCGGCCCACCGCCAGAGCCTGGTCGCCCCGATGGTGGTGGGCCTCATCGAAGACATCCGACAGGCGTGCTACGCACGCAGCGCCCAACTCCCCCTCGGAGGCCGATCGGGTCCACCCGTCCTGCTGGCTCTTGACGAGGTGGCGAACATCGCCCCCCTCCCCGACCTGCCCTCGATGATCAGCGAGGGAGGCGGACAGGGCCTGGTCACGGTGGCGTGCCTGCAGGACCTCTCGCAGGCGCGGGATCGGTGGCCTGAGCGGGCGGACGGCTTTCCCTCCTTGTTCGGCACCACGGTGGTGCTCCCGGGCATCGGGGATGTGCGGACGCTCGAGGCCCTGTCCACGCTGGCCGGCGATGAGGAGATTCCCACCCGGACGGTCTCTGCCGGCCGGACCCTCACCGACCGGCCCATGGTCGACCTGTTCACCGGAGGCCGGCCGCAGCACGGCGAGAGCGTGTCGACATTGTGGCGAAGGCGGCTGCCCCCCGACCAGATCGCCCGCGGCCAACCCGGTCACGCGCTCGCCTTCGACCATCGCAATCGTCCCGCGTGGTTCCCTATGGCGCCCTCCCACGCCGTCGAACCATGGCGGACCCTGCGCGGCCTCCAACGCACAAGCCATCGACCGGAGCCGGCGCACGATCGATCGCGTCTGCCCGTGCCCGGCCTCGAGCGTTGACCGTTGGTGGATCGAGCGGTCATCGGGTCAGGTGATGGGACGGTTCACGCCGGTCCGCCCGTGAAGCCGGGTCTGTTCGACTCCGGCCGTGGTCGAGCTGCAGCCCGACCGTCGCAGGGGATCGGCCGACCCCGACGGCCCGGTCGCTACGGAGGGCCGGACCGGCCAGGATGGCCGCGCTCTCTCGCTCCAGGGCCCGGGCCACCTCTCGGGCCGGCCATCGTCGCCCGGCGCCCATCGGCGGACCTGAGGCCTCTGCCATCCGCGAGGCGACGGACTCGACCACGCGTGCCGTCGCCCCGAGAGTGGATGCGGCCGCCACCACCGCCACCAGGTCACGCGGGGCCACCGTCCGGTTGCCATGGGCGAACTCCCCCAGCCCGTCCCGCACCCGTTGGGGATCGATCTCGTTGCCGGCCTCCAGGTTCCGCTTGCTCCCGACCACCAGGGTCAAGTCGCCGAGGTCGAACCCGAAGTCCGCGGCTCGCCGCTTCCACTCGAGCATCAACGATTCGACCGTGCGGGTGCGGTTCTTGTCGGGACGCGTGGCGTGGAACGCTCCGTGGCGGGACGGGCGTTGCGACGGACCGGCCCGCGTGTACCGATACTCCTCCATGGCGGCCGAACGTTGCGAAAACAGTCGACGCAAACTCCCGGCCACACCGATCACGTCGCCGAGACCCGAGGCACGCAGGTCCCAGGTGGCACCGATTCGCCCGCCCAGTTCGAGGCGGAGCCGGGCGTGGTACACGCCCCGTGCCGCGTGAGCGTGCGCATAGACCCGCCTGCTGTCCACCGCAGACCACGACCCGTCGACGCCCTGAGCCACGTTGGCCACCACCACGTGCGTGTGGAGGTGCGGATCGAGGGTCCGACTGGTGCGATGGACGAAATGACCCGACACCGCCCCCGTGGAGGGCAAGAGGCTGACATCTCCGCCCCGGGCCCGGCGCACGCCCACTGCCGCCCGTCCCAGGTAGTCGGTGGCGTCGTTCACCGCCTCCCGGTGACCGGCACCGACCTCAGTGGCGATCTCCTTCGGAGCCAGCAGGTGCAGGAGGCTCACCGACTTGGGTGCGGCGAAGGTCAGGTCGTAGGCGGCCACGCTGCCAGCCCCGCGCCGGACCCGCAGCGACCTTCCGGACACCGGGTCCCGGCCGGCCAGCACCTCGGCAAAGGCCTGCGGCTCAACGGTGCCCCGCAGGCCCAGGCCGACGGATCCGCCGCCCGACCACATCCCCGGATCCTCGCCCGCCACCAGGGTCCCCTCCGCCCTACCGGGGACGAGGTCGTTCACGTAGTAGTGGTGGCCGCCCTCGCGGACCACATGGATTCTCAGCACGACCCGGGACCTCCCGCCCAGATCGTACTGAATCATGATGTTTCAGACAATACCATATCTTTTTATGTCATTTGGAATCTGGATAACGCGCCAGGATCCGCGAGGCCGCATCGGCGGCCAGTGATTGGTACTCCGGGGGATCCACCACCCGGGCATCGGGGCCCAGGCGAAGCAGCAGGCGCTCCAGCCAGGCGTCTCCCCCCACGAAGAGCTCGAGCTCGACACGTCCGTCCACCGACACGGGAGGTCCGGTGGAGGGAACCGACTCGAGCAGCCAGGCCATGGCCGGGTCGAGGGAGATCCGCACTCTCCGGCTGTCGGGGCCCGGGACAAAGGGGTCGAACCCGGGGGAGCCGGCATCTCCCTGCCCCTCCCCACCGACTCCGCCACCCTCGCCGGGATCGACCGGTGGGCCGGCGACGCCGTCTCCGGCCTCTGGGTCTCCTGGAATCGCATCCGCCCCTCGGATGCGGTCGACCCGGAAACGCCGCAGGTCGCCGGCCGTGCTGCACCTGGCGTCGACATACCAGTGGCCCTGCGAGGCGAAGACCCGGACCGGCGCGATCTCCCGTTCGGTGACCCGATCGGTCGATGCCGAGTAATAGGAGATCGACAGCCGTTGGCCGGCGGCGGCCGCATCACGCACCAGCGGCAACAACTCCGGCGCGTCGAGCTCCACCGCGATCCCTTCGCCCCCCAAAGCCCGGTCGAGCTTGTCCAGGGCCCTGGACAGGGCCCCGCTCTCGTCGCTGCCGGAAACGGCAAGCAGGGCCCGGGCCGATGTGGCCAGGGCGAAGCCCTCGGACGGGCTCAGCCGGCGCGGCCGGGCCAGCGCCGTGCCCACCCGTGTGGACACCGTGGTGTCGGTGACCACGATCTCCATGAGCTGGTCCGGGGTATAGGGAGGAACACCGCAGCACGCGGCCATCTCGAGCTCGGTGACCAGCGCCTCGGGAGTGAGCTCGAAGCGGGCGGCGATCTGGTCGATCGGAGCCTCGCCGACCTGGGCCAGCCAGGCCAGGATGGCCAACAGGCGACGGAGGCGGACGGCGGTGTCGGCCCTGGCGGTCACCGGCTGGACCTGTCGCCGGCTCCACTGGCCCGGCGGGCTCCACTGTCCACCAGGCGCTCGACGACCGCGGCGCGCACGGATTCTGGGCCCAACACCACGGCATGATCCAACAGTTCGAGGACCCAGAGAAGGAGCGCGTCAACATCGGTCACCGGGAGCCGCACCACCACCCCGCCGTTGTCCCGGTGCTCCACGACCGCATCGGCGCCGAGCTCCGCCACCACCCGTCCCGACTCGGCACCGTCGATGAGCACGTCCACCTCGATCTCCTCCCCAGCCCCGAACTGCCAGGGGTCGCGCCCGAAGGTCGAGTCGATGTCGAAGTCCGACGGCACCTGGGCCGACGACGGCTCACCGAGCTCGGGCACGCCCTCGATCCGGTCGACGCGGAAGGTCCGGGCCTCGCCCCGGTCGCGATCGAACCCGACGAGGTACCAATTGCCGGTCCGGAACCGGAGACCGGCCCCGTCCACGTGGCGCCTCTTCCCGCGGTAGTCGAACTCGACGGAGGCGCCCTGGCGGATGGCGTCGAACAGGACGGCCAGGGCCGGCAGTCCGTCGATCAGCCGCAGATCCACCAGCGGGGCTGCTGATTCGCGGCTCGTCGACTCCTCGCTGGCGCCCAATTTCAACAGGGCATCCTGGCCGATAGGCTCGCCCAGGTGGACTCCGGCGACGGCCAAGTTCAGTGCAGCCTGCTCCTCCGGCTCCAGACCGAGGTCGGGAAGGTAGTAGGAGTCGGGGTCAACCCGATACCCGAGTTGCTCCTCGCCGCCGATGGGCACCACGATCACCGGCACCCCCTCGTCCCGGAGCAGCCGCTTGTCTCGCTCGAACGCCTGGCGCCGGGCCCCGTGGGCGTCCGGGTACCCCGGCACCCGGTTGGCGATCTCACGCAGGCTCAGCGGGTGCGGTGTGTCGAGGAGCACCAACAGCAGGTCAGTCACCCGTTCAAGCCGATCGAGACGTTGCACCGGGGTCAATCTAGAACCCTGAAGGCGAGTTTCTGATCGTGGGGGCGGTGACCAGCCCCTACGCATGGGATCCCCATCTGGTCACCTGGTCGATTCTGATTCTGGCTGCGGCCCTGGTGGTCGGCGGCCACCGCCGCCTGTCGCGCACCGTCGAGCGCCCTATCCCATGGACCCGACACCAGATCGTCCTCTTCGCTGGTGCCTTCGCTGCTTCGGTGGTCGCCCTCACTTGGCCGATGGCCGACCTCGCCGCCCACTGGTCGCTCACCGCCCTCGTCACCCAGCGGTTGGTCCTGCTGCTGGCCGTAGCCCCCATGCTCCTGCTGGGCCTCCCCTACGACCTCATCCAATGGCTCACCCGTCCCGCCGCCCTCGACGCCGTCCTGAACCGCCTCCAACGACCGCCACTGGCCGTCGCCACCGTGACCGTCCTGGTGGTGGGATCGATGACCCCGGCCCTGGTCCGGGCCCAGGCCACCTCTCCCCTGGCCCGGGGCGGCCTGGATGCGCTCATCGTCGTGGCCGGGCTGGTGCTCTGGATCCCGGTGCTGGGCCGGATACCGGGCATCCTCCGGCTCAAACCCGTCGTTCGCTTCGGCTACCTGGTGATCCAGGCCGTCGTCCCGGCCTTCCTGTCCTTCATCTACATCTTCGCCGTCCACCCTCTCTATCCGACGTTTGCCCGGTCCCACGCCGCCATCGGCATGCGCCCGCTCAACGACCAGCAGATCGCCGGGTTCGTCTCGAAACTGAGCATGTTGTTGATCCTGCTCTCGGTGGGCGCCGTGGTGCTGGCCCGGGCCTCGACCTCGGATGCGGAGCTCGGCGACAATGACCCCCTGGTTTGGGCCGACGTCGAGCGGGAGTTCGAACGGGCCGACCGGCGCAGCTCCAAGGTCGTGACCGGGTCGTCGACGGGACCCTCCGTTCCGCCCGGATCTGACCCGGCGGATGGGATTGATCCCGGACGCGCATCGGGCCCCGGCAGTGCGACCGGTCATGACTTCACCGACCACCGGTCCGGATCGGTGGATCCCCCCGACACCGACCCGCCCGACACTCCCTGACAGAGCGCCGCCGACCCTCGGCGAACGACCATGGCGGGCGCAGCCGCCAACGCATCCCTAGCATGGGAACGTGACCCTGCAAGCGCCTTCGGCGCCGATCTTCCGCCGGCTTGTCACCGGAACGGTCCAGGCCGGTGTCGAGGAGTGGGGCGGCCGACATGTCATGGTGGCGCGCTCGGTGTCCTCCCTGCGCCGCGGGGCGCTGTCCATGGAGGACGGCGAGACCATCCGGGTGGCGGCGGCATCGGCGCTGTCCTTCCGGATACCGATGGTGATGGTGCTGGCGTCCAGCGGTGCGGACGTGTCGGCCGGGGTGGCATCGCTGCACGGATGGGGCCAGGCGGCGCGGGCCTTGACCATGTGCTCTGGGATCGTGCCCGTCGTGGTGGTGGTGACCGGGCCGGCCATCTCGGGGCCGGCGCTCCTCTTGGGCATCGCCGACCTGGTGGTGATGACCACCGACGCCTTCGCCTTCGTCTCGGGGCCGGCCATGGTCGAGGACTTCACCGGTGTGCGGATCGGCATCCACCAGCTGGGTGGAGCCGCCATGCATGCCCGGTCGAGCGGGCTGTGTGCCATCGAGGCCGCAACCGAGGAGGATGCGCTGGCCCATGTTGCCCACCTGCTGAGCCTGCTTCCGTCCCATGCCGATGAGCTGGCCCCGACCCTGTTGACCGACGATCCGCCCGATCGCCAGGTCGGGGAGCTCCGCGAGATCATTCCGTCCCGGGCCACCAGCTCCTACGACGTGCGCCGGGTGGCCGCGGCGCTGGCCGACGACAACGACGTGACCGAGTTGTGGACGAGGTGGTCGCCCCAGCTGGTGACGGCACTGGGGCGCATCGGCGCACGGACCGTCGGGTTCATCGCCAACCAACCGCAGGCACTGGCCGGGACGCTCGACATCGCCGCCTCGCAGAAGGGGGCCCGCTTCGTCCGCTTCTGCGACGCCTTCAACCTCCCGCTGGTGACGTTGGTGGACACGCCCGGATTCCTGCCGGGCAAGGACCTCGAGTGGAGGGGGATGATCCGCCACGGGGCCGAGCTGGCCTTCGCCTACGCCGAGGCCACCGTGCCCAGGGTGTGCGTCATCCTGCGCAAGGCCTTCGGGGGCGCCTACATCGTGATGGACTCCAAGGGACTCGGCAACGACCTCTGCTTTGCCTGGCCGGGCGCCGAGATCGCGGTGATGGGCGCCGAAGGGGCGGTGCAGATCCTGCATCGGCGGGCACGCCCCGAGGATCAGGAATCGTTGCGGGCCGACTACTCCGAGCGGTTCCTGACCCCGTGGCAGGCCTCCGAACGGGGATTCGTGGACGCCGTGATCGACCCCGGTGACACCCGGGCCGTGGTCGCTGATGCGCTCGGCGCGCTGGAGACATCACGGGAGATGCTGCCCGGCCGCAAGCACACCGTGGGGCCGATGTAGGTTCCAGATGTAAGTTCGCCAGCGTGGACTAGGGCGTCGTACAAGCCGGCGTGCCGGTGGACCCCATCAGATGGCCACGTGATCTCGCTGCGTTCCGACCGTCTGATCCGGGAACGCCGCTGTCTGAGGGAAACGGGCCCCACCCCACCCCAGTGGATCGGGGAGAATGCCCATTGACCATCGGCTCCGCCCGGAATCAGGTGTTGCCATCGCCTCTTGACCCGGCCACGCCAAGACGAGGCCGGCCGTTAGCAGGATCACCATCGGGATCCAGTACCCCCACTCTGACAGCCGTTGCGATGAAACCACGGTGGCGATCATGGCGATCGTCCAAGCAGCCCACAGCCTGCGCCAATTGTTCCGCAATGAGGTCGCCAGCACGATCATCGCCAAGGGTGGACCCAGGTAGAAAGACACCATGACCGCTTCGAAAAAGCATCGGAGGCACAGCGCAAGGGCACAAAGCCAAATGACTCCTGGCCATGACGGCCGCCAGCGGGCAGCCGCGATCCCCAGCAGTACGGCAACGCCGATGGCGATCAAACGGCCAGGTCCCGCTCCCACGCTGATGGTGCTGAGCCGAGGTGAGAGCGCGACCCAAGGGGTCGCATGGTCCAGGTATTCGAAGTTGGCCTGGTGGAACAGGACCCTCGACGTGGCCTTCCACTCGGCGATCAACGGAGTACCGACCAGGACAAGCGACGGGACCGCTCCAACCACGCAGAGCCGGAACCGGCGTCCCTTCGGCGCTCGTGCCAGGGCCAGAGGGAACATGAGGATCACCAGCGGCTGGACGACGATCGCCGCCCCCCACAACCAGGCCGACAGGGACACGCGGCTCCGGAATCCGGCCAGAAGGGCGTAAATCGCCAGGGCCATGGCCACAAGGTCCTCCGGATGGCCCCAGATCGCCAATACCTGGAAGATGATGGCGGCCTCCATCCAGCACAACACCGCTCTTTTGGCCTTGTCGACGCCTAGATCCTCAGCCATTGCATCGAATGCAAAGAGGCATGTCGAGCCCAAGAGGCACATCACCGGTCCAAGCACCAACCACGATGTAGGTCGAGCCAGAAAGATGGGGGCGATGGACTCGCTCAGCCCCAGCGCGCCGGAGATCATGGCCACCGGAGCCAGTAGGACGGCCACTCCTGGGAAGGAGACGAGAGCCGTATCCTTTCCATACACCGACCCGAGGTCTCCCCATCCCACCCAGTGCGCAGCACGAAACGTTGACCAGAGATCACCGGGAATGACCCAACCCTGGGAATGATGGATCACGGGATTCCACCAGAATGAGTAGGCCATCGTGACAACCAGCAGCACGATCGTCATCACTACCGGCCAGGTCCGGCTGATCAGGTGGCGAACGATCCAGACCTGGTGCTCGCTCGAATCTGACATGGCAAGTCCCGGCTGTGGGCTAGGCCGACGCTGGCTGGGCATGGCGATGCCTGTTGAAGGTCGGAACAGGTAAGCGACGCTCGGCCACGACGGGACGTCCGAGACGAGGCGGTCCCTCCGGGACGACGGAATGCTGGCCATCATCCAGAGGGTCCGTGGGCACGCGGTCGACTGGGTAGCCGAGCGCCACAATGCCGGCGAGGCCGAGCACGATCGCCGACCACCAGATCCAAGGGTTGAGATGGTGGTACGCGAGGATCGTGACCTCCAGCGAAAGTACCGCCGCCGCCCAGAAGCGAGCCCCTCCCGCCCGAGCGGCAAGCACCAATGCGAGGAAGAGCGGTGGAGCCAGGTAGTACGGCGTCATCACCGGTTCGAAGAAGCATCGGGACGCCAGCACACACAATGCCAACCAGAGAACCCTCACGGCTGACTGGGGCTTACGCCAGACGAGCACACCCACCAGCACGGACAACATGACATCGATCACCCGTCCGGGGCCACCGGCCACGAATGCAAGCGATTGGGTCATGGCGGACGAGTGGGTGACCGAGATGTGCCCATGGGAATGCACAATGGACGCATAGTTGGTGAGGTGACGTCCTCCCGAAGTGATCTTCGGAGTCAGTGAGACCCAGGGGGTCGGGTGGTTGAGAGCCGGTGGCGTCGGTTGCTCAACCAAGGCACGAAAGGTGTCGCCAAAGTTACCCGCAGCTGCCACGGCGATGAGCACGAATGAAAGGGCCGATGAGCGAACCGCCAACATGATTCGCATCCCCCGGGGGGTTGCGGCGATGAACAGAGGAAGCGTTAGAGCCACTAACGGCTGCAGCACGATTCCTAGGCTGAAGAGCCAACCGCAACGGACCCACTTGCCTTCGAGCATCGCGATCATCGCGTAGAGGGCGAACGTCATGGCCAAAGACTCTTCGGGATGGCCCCAGACCGAAGCGGTCAGCCAGGCAATCACGGCGACCAGGACGCAGAGCGCCGCTCGTCGGCGAGTTCCGACCTGCAGGCTCTCTGCCAACGCATCGGTGGCAAACACCACACTGGCGGCCATCACGAGTTCGATCGGGACGAGCAGCAAGGCCGCTGTCGGATACGGCACCGTGTAGGGCATGAAGGACTCGCTCAGGTGGAGGGTTCCGCTGAGCATCGCCACCGGAGCCAGCAAAGCGGCCATGCCGGGGAAGGTGATGATGCCGTTCGCCGGATCGTAAATGCCCCCGAGGTAGCCCCAGCCGACGTAGTGAGCGGCCCGAAAGGTATTCCAGAGATCACTCCCAATATTCCAACTGTCCGAGTGATGGACGAGCGGATTCCACTCGAACATGAAGGCCATACCCGTTGCCAGCATGGCGATCGAAAGGAGCAGTGGCCACCGCCTACGAAAACATCGCCGGGCGATGGAGGTTCCGGCCCGATGGCCGAGGGTTGAGACCGACAGATCGGGTCGCGATGGACTGTGGGCAGGAGGTGCTGCCGGCATGACGATGGTCACGTATGTTTCATCGTGACGAGTGATGGCAGGCTTGAGTTTATTTGCGGCAGCGTCGAGGGTCACCCCTCGCCCATTTGGGACAGCCCCCTTCCCCCCTTCATTCCGATGAGATGCCCGATCTGCCGGCCAACTCACTGCTCCATCAGGCTCAAGGAGCGAAGCTGTTCTGCTGCCACACCATGCTGGCCAGCCCGGTGGCGGAGCTGCACTGCGCGGCGGTGGCGCCGGCCCACTTGCCGTACCACACACCAGCGGCGACCGGAACGGATCCAGCGGCCGTGCTGTTGGTGTACTGGACCGGGTTGGCCGGAGTATTGGTGATCGCCTGGGTATTGTCGGCAATCCCCCAGCAGTTGTTCGACTTCGAGAACGCCACCAACACGACGCCATTGCCGTCTGCGGAGGTGTACAGGGAGATGGTCGACTGCGCCCCGCTGTTGGCAGTGGTGTAGCTCAGGCTGGGCTCGGCCGAGGACAACGTTGCCGCGTTCAGGGTGGTGTACGTCTGACCGGCCTGCTGGAACGCAGCCTTGGCGTTGACCAGGGCGGTGTTCAGGTTGGACTGCGAGGCCCGGTCGTTCGCCGACTTCGTCACACCGAGGAAGGTCGGGATGGCGATGGCGAGCAGAATGGCCAGGATCAGCAGCACGACCATGAGCTCGATGAGGGTGAAACCGGCGTCTTCACCGGCCTGGTGGCGGAGGGTGCGGTCCCACACATCGGGTCGCGATGGGCGGTGGGCAGAAATTGTGGCAGGCGTCACGACGATAGTCACGTTTGTTCATCGTGACGAACGATGTCGGGCTTGAGTCTTTGTTTCACCGCTGAGATCGTGATCCACAACGCTGCGGTCAATAACGGTGGATCACGAGTCAACGGAGAAGGCCCCGTCCAGATGGACGGGGCCTTCTCGTCGGTCACACCGGTGAGAATCCGGTACTCCCTGCTAGATAGTCACTCCGTCAGACTCAAGGAGCGAAGCTGTTCTGCTGCCACACCATGCTGGCCAGCCCGGTGGCGGAGCTGCACTGCGCGGCGGTGGCGCCGGCCCACTTGCCGTACCACACACCAGCGGCGACCGGAACGGATCCAGCGGCCGTGCTGTTGGTGTACTGGACCGGGTTGGCCGGAGTATTGGTGATCGCCTGGGTATTGTCGGCAATCCCCCAGCAGTTGTTCGACTTCGAGAACGCCACCAACACGACGCCATTGCCGTCTGCGGAGGTGTACAGGGAGATGGTCGACTGCGCCCCGCTGTTGGCAGTGGTGTAGCTCAGGCTGGGCTCGGCCGAGGACAACGTTGCCGCGTTCAGGGTGGTGTACGTCTGACCGGCCTGCTGGAACGCAGCCTTGGCGTTGACCAGGGCGGTGTTCAGGTTGGACTGCGAGGCCCGGTCGTTCGCCGACTTCGTCACACCGAGGAAGGTCGGGATGGCGATGGCGAGCAGAATGGCCAGGATCAGCAGCACGACCATGAGCTCGATGAGGGTGAAACCGGCGTCTTCACCGATATCTCCCGCAGCGTCACGCCTGTCATTAAGGCGCCCAATTACAGATGAAAACATTTGAAGCCTCCTCGTAGTTATTGATGCATCAATATGTGGATACCTGGATTGGTGTCCGGTAGCTGCATCGTCATGACTTCGGCGTACCTTTAGGACATTTTTAGAGATTCTTTCGGCCTCTTTCGTTTAGCGGCAGCGAGCCCACACTGGAATCAGAGGAGGCAAGCGTTTGCTCGCTTGACCATGTTCAGCTGGACGTACTTCCGCCGGAGTTCCTGCAGCCGCGGTTAGGACAGCAGGTACGCGGCGCGCCAAACTTGGCCGGTGCCTCTGCCTCCAACCCGTGAATGCTGGATATCAGTTGTGGATAAGTTTGATATAGCTGAACATGGGAAGGTACAGAGAGATGACCATGAGGCCCACACCGATGCCCATAACCACGGTCAAGAGGGGCTCGAGCAGAGCAGTCAGGTTGGCCACCGTCACCTCGACCTCCTGGTCGTAGAATTCGCCGACCTTTTTGAGCATGCCATCCAATGCACCGGTCTGTTCGCCTACCTCGACCATTTGGACGACAAGGGTTGGAATCACATCTTCGTGTTCCCGCAGCGGGTCGGCCAGTGGTCGTCCCTCCCTCACGCCATTCTTCGCCTCCAGGAGGACGTCGCCCACCGTTCGGTTACCCGCCGTGTCGGAGCAGATGTCCAGTGACTCGAGGATGGGTACTCCGGAGCTGATCAAAGAAGCCAACGTTCCAGTGACGCGGGCGAGGGCCACCTTGTGGAACAGGGGACCGAAAACGGGAGGCTTGAGCATCCACCGATCCCACCGTCGCCGTCCGTTGTCCGTGGCGATCCACTTTCGCACGCCGATGATCCCACCGACAATGACACCGATGATTACCAACACCCAGGGGCTGGTGATCGTCTGCGACACCTTGATGAGGATCTGGGTCGGCAATGGCAGCTTTCCACCCAGCGTCTTGAAGAGATTCTGAAACACGGGAACGATGAACACGATCATGGCGGTGAAGATGACCACCATGACGCTCAACACCACGGCGGGATACGTCATGGCCGAGCGAATGGTCTTATTGAGTTGTGCCTGCTTCTCGATCGTGTTCGCCAAACTGCCGAGGACCTCGTCGAGGTTACCGCCGACTTCACCGGCTTGGATGAGCGTGCAGTAGAGATTGGAGAAGATCTTCGGGTGTTTGGCACAGGCAATCGAGAGTGAGGAGCCGTGTTCGAGATCCAAGCGGACTTCATTCAGCACCCGAGCCAGTGTCGGATTCTCCACCTGCGCCGCGAGAATGCCGAGGGAACGAACGACCGACAGTCCGGAGTCGACCATGGTCGACAGCTGTCGAGTGATGACGGCAATCTCTCGAAGCTTCACCCGATCAGATAGTCCGGGGATTTTGATCTCCGTCTTGAGGTTCACAGCTGACTTCGGGGATACGGAGATCGGCATATATCCCATCTCGCGCAACCGCCGCACGACAAGCGCCATGCTGTCGCCTTCGAGTTGTCCTTCGACCAGGTCGCCAGCCTTGTCTCGGACCTTGTAGTCAAATGTGAGTGCCACAATTCCCCGCTTCGTCGATCAAATGGATAGTTGGATGAGGTCAGGTGTTGAGGTGGTTTCGGAGATCTTCCTCATTGGCAGAGCGGTCATAGGCGATGCTTTCGGAGATCACTCCCTCTTTGACTAGCTTCGCCAATCCCTGGTCCATGGTCTGCATGCCGAATGAACCGCCCACCTGCATGAGTGAATAGATCTGGTGGGTCTTCGATTGGCGGATCAGGTTGCGGATGGCCGCGGTGCACATCAACACCTCCGAGCAGGGGACACGCCCGCTGCCGTCAGCGTTGACGATCAATTGTTGGGTGACCACGCCCTCGAGCGTCCCGGCCAACATCACTCGAATCTGCTCTTGTTGGTTGGTCGGAAACACGTCAATGACTCGGTCAATGGTCTGGGGGGCGTCTTGGGTGTGGAGCGTGGCGAACACCAGGTGACCAGTTTCTGCAGCCGTCAGCGCCGTCGAGATTGTCTCCAGATCGCGGAGCTCGCCCACCAGGATCACGTCGGGATCTTGGCGAAGGACTCGTCTCAGCGCCTCGGCGAACGAGTTGGTGTCCTCCCCAATTTCCCTTTGTGTGACGATGGATTGCTTGTGATCGTGGAGAAACTCAATCGGGTCCTCTACTGTCACGATGTGCAAGGGCTTGGTCCGGTTGATGATGTCGATCAGCGAAGCCAGCGTGGTCGACTTTCCAGAACCGGTGGGGCCGGTGACGAGCACCAGCCCTGTCCGAAGGTCGGTGAAGGACTTGATAGATTCCGGCAAGCCCAACGAGTCGAATTCCGGCATCTCGTGAGGGATGGGACGCAAAGCGGCGGCGACAGTCCCGCGCTGCATGGAGACATTGACGCGGAACCGTCCGATCCCGGCGATGGAGTGCGAGGTGTCCAGTTCGTTCTCAGCTTCGAATCGCTCCCGCTGCGACGCCGGGAGGATGCCGAATACCATGTCCCGGAGTGTCTCGTTGTCGAGTACGGGACACCCCTCGATCGGCCGGATGGCGCCGTGCACCCTGATCGAGCCCGGCATCTGCGCGGTGAGATGGAGATCGGACGCTCCCACGGAGACTGCGAAGCGGAGCAAGTCGTCGATGTGGAGTGCCACGTTACCGTTGGTGGCCGCCGCCGGTATGCCATGCTCGAGCAAGTTCTGGACAGTTGGTACGCCACTGGGGCGCTCTGGGGCAGCCCCATTTGCTACCGCCATCGAATCGACGGTGGCAATTTGTGTCGTTGCGGAGCCTCCACCGGCCCTCAGTGACTGCGTGATCAGGACCGGATCGGCGAGTACCGGATTGATGGGACACCCGGCCCTCGAGGAAACCACTTCCAGGTCCTCCTGAGAGGGTGGCTCGCCAAACGCTACGGCCAGGACACCGTTGTCGATCTGGAGCGCCACAGCCTCGAATTCGTGAGCAACATCCGCGGGAAGCGCCTGGGCTGCATCACCGCTGGGAGTGACTGCCCCCAGATCGACGGCGGGCAGCTGAGCCAGATGGGCGAGAGCTCCGACCACCACGCCCGGAAGGGCCAAGTTCCGGCTGATGAGCAGAACTGCCAGCGGCTCTCCCGTGGCACGCGATTCCGCCAGTAAGGGCGCGAGATTCGATTCGGTCTCGTAGCCGCCTTGTACCAGCGCCTGTGCCAGTCTGGTCGACCATTCACTACGCGTCTCTGCCGTGACCGGGCTCATGCGACCACCCGCAGCACTTCTTCGATGGTGGTCTCACCGTCGAGGGCCTTGCGCAGCCCGCTCTGGCGCAGTGTCGTCATGCCTTGGGCCACTCCGACCCTGTGAATCTCTTCCACCGATCCTCCTTCAATAATCGTGCGTTCGATCTCTTCGCTCATGGGGAGCAGTTCGGCCAGGGCCTTTCGGCCCCGGTAACCGGTATTGGCGCAGGCTGAACATCCTGCGGCGCGGTACACCGTGGAAATTCCTCCCATGGCCTCTACCTCCTCCAGCTTCCAACCTGCGCTGACGAACTCCGACTCCGTCGGCTCATAGGCCTGTTTGCAGTGGGCGCACAGGCGCCGGGCCAGGCGCTGGGCAAGCACTCCCGAGACTGAGGACGTGACCAGAAACGGCTCGAGACCCATCTCGATCAATCGCATCGGGGTCGAGGCAGCATTGTTGGTATGAAGCGTTGCCAGCACCATGTGGCCAGTGAGGGCAGCCTCAATGGCGATGACGGCGGTCTCCTTGTCCCGTATCTCGCCGACGAGGACGATGTCAGGGTCGGAGCGCAGGATGGCGCGCAGGGCGGAGGCGAAGTTCAGGCCGGCCTTCAGGTTGAGCTGAACCTGGTTCACTCCCTTCAGAGGGAGCTCGACCGGATCCTCCACGGTGATGATGTTCTTCTCTGGCGAGTTGAGGGCGGTCAGGGTGGTGTAGAGGGTGGTGGACTTGCCGGATCCGGTCGGTCCGGTGACCAGGATGGTCCCGTACGGTTTGGTGTAAATACTCTCGTAGGTCTTCAAGAGATGCTCTTCGAAGCCCAGGTCGGCGAAGCCGAGGACAACGCTGGACTTGTCCAGTACGCGCATGACGACCTTCTCGCCGTAGATCGTCGGTAGCGTCGCCATGCGCAAGTCGATGCCCTTGCTTCCCACGTTGAGTGAGATCCGTCCGTCCTGGGGGATCCGATGCTCGGCAATGTTCATGTCGGCCATCACCTTCAACCTTGTGGTGACGGCCGGAGCAATCGTCCGAGGAGCTGTTGAGACGTCATGAAGGACGCCGTCGATCCGGTACCGGATCCGAAGGTCCTTCTCCGTGGGCTCGATGTGGATGTCAGAGGCACGTTCATTGAGCGCTTGGAGAATGAGCAGATTGACATAGCGAACGATCGGGGCCTCTTCTGTGACGGCCTGAATGTCATCGACAGACGTGTCAGGCCCGGATCCATCGAATCCGAGCGACGCCTCCATGGCCATGTCGCTGGCGTCGCCACTGTTGAAGGCGCGTCCGATGTAGGCGGCGATCTGGGACCTGGTGGCGACCACCACGATGAAGTTCCGACCGATGATGGTGCGGAGATCGTCCATGGCGAACACATCGGTGGGGTTTGAAGCAGCCACCACGGGCACACCGTTGTCATTGGCGATGACAATCACGTTGTGGTGCCGGGCGGTTGCCTCGGGGATCGTCCCGGCCTCAGAGAAATCCAGGCCGACGATGTCGAGGTCGACAAACTCGAGCCCCATCTCTTGAGCCATCCCCCACATCAGGTCGGCTTCGGTGACGAGGCCCTGCGCCGTCAGGATCCGGGCGACGCTCTGCCCGGTTCGGTCGTGCTCGTCGAGCACCCCCTGCATGTCGTCGAGCGAAACCCTCTCCCCCTCCACGAGGGCCCTCGCCAGTGGCGGGAACATCGCCGCGTCGTTCGACGTCGTGCCCTCTGGGGCATCAGCCGGCTGTTCCTCCTGCTGCTTCTCCTCGTAGGTGGCCACCACTTCGGCCACAAAGTCGGCGGCCTGCGTTGTCGTGTCGAGGCTCGGCTCTTCTCGGTCCTCTCGTTCCTCTCGGACCTGTGGAACCTGTTGATCCTCCTGCGTGGTGCGCGCCAGTTCGGCGAGTTCTTCAACGCTGGCGGTCAGCGCACTGTCGAAGGACGGAGGCTCAGGGACCGGCGCGTCGGGGACAGGCGAGTCGGGAGCCTCCGTGATCTGGACGCTCGACTCCGCTTGGAGGGTTGACAATTCGTCCTCGAGGGTCGACATGGCGTCGGCTGCGAAATCAATCGTTTCCATGGCGTCCGCCGAGCCCACGGCGGCCGGGTCTCCGTCGGCATCGAGGAGATCCAGGGCTCTCGATTCATCGGTCCCGACCCCGTTCGAATTCTCATCGGCCGAGAAGTTCTCGAAGACGAGCCCGTCGTCGTCTGGACCGAAGAGTTGATCGAGGTAGGTAATGATCTGGTCCCTGGAGGCGACCACGGAGATGAAATCACGACCAATGGAGGCGCGGACGGTGTCCTGGGCATTGAAGTCATCGGGATCCGAGGTTGCGACCACCGGGGTCCCGAATTTCCGCTTGATGGCTACGACTTTGTGCCGCCGGGCCAGGGACGCGGGCAGAATTTCGCCCGCGGTCGGATCGACCCCGTAGGTGTCGAGGTCGACAAATTCGAGGTCATGGTCTCGCGCCACCCTCCGGATGGTGTCGACGTCGGTCACCTCTCCTCCATCGGCAGACTGGAGGGCGAGATTGAACCCGAATCCAATTGTTCGGTTTTCGGACCCGTCTCGCCGACCCGGATGCTTGAAGAGACCGCTTCTCGACTGGGAGGCGGTGCTACGGTGCCTCGGCTCTGGCCGATCTCCAAGCTGTGAGCCGTGGTCCAAGCCGCGTAGGGGACGGCCAGGAGTCAGGAGCGGAGGATGTGGCGGTCAGCCATCGAGATCTCAAGGCTTGCAGTCCCATCCGACAACGTCCGTCTGGCTGCGAGGCATGCGTCTCCGAGGCGGCCGTCCCTCCGCTTGCCAGATGGCGAAAGGCTTGCCCGACGGCGGACGGCCTCACATGGCTTGATGGCATTAATTCGTAGCTAATGGACTCTCATCATTTGTCACTATCTTTTGTGATTCTGGCCGCGGGACTCGCCGGTCTGTTGGTTGGCTCATTCCTGAACGTCGTCGTCTACCGAATTCCTCGAGGGCTCTCCGTCTCAGGTCCGCGTTCGTTCTGCCCGACATGCAACCGGCAGCTGACGTGGTGGGAGAACGTGCCGGTGGTGTCGTGGGTTGCCTTGCGGGGCCGGTGTCGAACCTGTCACCAACTGATCTCCATTCGCTATCCGCTGGTGGAGCTGGGAACCGGGGCCGCCTTCGCTCTGGTGACTTGGGGTTGGGATGGAACCATCGTCTCCGCCGCCTACTGTGTGCTGGCCGCCACCATGGTTGCTGTCAGCCTCATCGAATACGACGGCAAGCGCGCCCCCTTGTCGGTCGCAGCCATCGGTACGGGGATCGCCCTGGTCATCATCTTCGTGGGAGCCGGACGGCAGGGGCACTGGTGGTTGGTCGGTGGATCTGTTATCGGTGCCGCGGTGGGCCTTGTTGCCGTTTCACTGCTCCGGGCCCGCGATCCAGAGTGCCTGGATCCAAGGGAATTCGGCCGCAGTACCCTCGTGGTCGCCGGTTGCTGGTTCGGCGGCCTGGGTTTGCGTCCCACTGCCTTCGGAGCGGTGACGTGGGTCGTCGTCTACTTCCTCTGCATGCTGGGTGTCTGGACGACGCGTCAAAGAACTGCAGCCAGCGGTGGCGTTATCGCTACCGGTCGGAGCGCGGTGCCGTTGCTGAACGTGCCGCTGGTCTCCGCGCTAGCGCTGGCTATGCCGGTCGCCCTCATTGCCCGAGGCTGACGGCGCCAACAGGCTGGCCGGACATCTCTGTAGCCCGTTGTTGCTCCTGTAGGCACACCAGCAGGCACCAGCTCTCTGGATGCACAAGGCGTCGGCACGAGCACGGATGCGCCGACTGGCCGAACGGGCGCCCTCAAGTCAGGCCAGTGAGTGCAATTCCGATGCCTCCGATCTGCGGTTGTCGGGATGGATCGATTCACCGATTGGAGTCGAGGGTTCTGCCCACCAGCCAATGACCATTGACAGCCCACTGGGACCACCGACATTGAAGCTTGATGACCGCCGCCTGGTGTCCGGTTTTGATGCATCGCTGACGGCCTTCAACCGACAGATTCCGATACGCCGATTGGCCTGGGACGAGGCGTTCGAGACGGAGTCGAGCTCGCCGCTGTCCAAAGCCGTTGTGCAACCTCCGGCGACGATTATCAACGTGTGCCGGATTGATCACAACGGATTCGTCGCTGTTCTCCCAGGCCATCAACCGGTAGAGTCGTCTCGGCCGTTCTAGTTCCCACCCCAGTGGCTCGCAACTGTCACCCAACCGAAATGAAATCGAGGGTTGAATCTCATCAATTCGTGGGATACTGACTCCGTGGACGAGATCATCATCGAGTCATGCCACAGCACATGGATCATCGACATGGATCACTCGAGGTTCCGTCGGGTGGTCAAAGGATCGAACA
This sequence comes from Acidimicrobiales bacterium, assembly GCA_015478655.1. Taxonomy (GTDB): domain Bacteria; phylum Actinomycetota; class Acidimicrobiia; order Acidimicrobiales; family RAAP-2; genus Bog-756. The sequence continues at coordinate 28,864 of JADMIJ010000009.1, forward strand.
ATCACGCCACGCCTGCTTCCACGGAATGGCAGGCGTGCTACGGCGTCGAGATCGATCCGTTGTCGGAGTCATTCGTCGTGCTGCTCAACCCCGAGGGGACACGCCTATTGCGGAGCTGGCGCCACGTGGAGCATTGCTCGCAGTGCGGCGGTGAGGCCACCTCGGAGCTCTCTCTCCGAGATCTCCGTTCTGCCGTTCGCGGCTGACGGCCCTCCGGCTCTCCCCGGGAGCGTCCAAATCGCAGTGGACCCTGCCCAACTCCCTGTTTGGCGATCGATGACGGAGACAGGGGCATTGCGGCTCTTGCTACGGGTGCGGCCGTCTGATTTCTGAGCGAACCAGCCTGTCCGAAATTAGCCTGCGATCTTGCTTGGCGGGCCAATTGCGAAATCGCCTTGATTTCTGCCGATTTCGGGACGATAGACAAGAGATGAGAGTGGATCGCCGCATGGGACGAACGCGGCTGGAGGCACCGTGGGTGCGCCCCAAGGCACCGAGAGGTGGACCGGTTGCAATGCCGAGGACCCGCATGCGCCAGCCGAAGCCTTCGAGCGGATCGGATCGATTTCGATGACCAATGATCATGCATTCAGCGGCAAGAACCGAGGGATAGAGCTCCGACACCAAGCCGGGTTCCGTGACGCCACCACCGGGAACGAGCCGCCTCCCCCCCCACCACCTCCAGGGCTCGCTCCTCCGTTGGCGCGCACCGACTTCACCGCCAGCGCGGCAATGCTGAACGACATCCTTTCAGTGGCACCGGATGACGAACGACCGGAAGATCCTCCTCAGCCACCCGACACCACCGATGTCGAGGAGCTGGTGACGCCCGCCGCGCTTTCGGTACCCCTGGCGTCGGACTTCTTCTTCACCACCGCCAAGCGGAAGAAGCGGTTCCGGCACTCCAAGTAGGTCGTCCCAAAGCAGGCTGTCGCCCCTCGGGTCCGGGTTCGACCGTCTCTTGACGCCCAGGACTAAGCACCATCAGAGCAGGGGATCCCGCTTCCAGACTCCCGAGCTCCCGCCCGTCTTCTCCCACAGCATGAGCTGGCCGATGCTCATCGTCCGGTCGGTCGTCTTGCACATGTCATAGACGGTGAGGGCGGCAATGGCGCAGGCTGTCATGGCCTCCATCTCCACCCCGGTCCGATCCACCGCTTCGACCTTGGCCTCCACCTCGACGTAGTCGTCGCCGATGGTGAAGTCGACGTGCACCGCCCCGACCAGCAGGGGGTGGCACATGGGGACGAGCTCGGCTGTGCGCTTGGCGGCCTGGATCCCGGCCACCCTGGCGGCGGCGAGCACGTCGCCCTTAGTGATGGCATTGTTGGCCACCTTGGCGGTGGTCTCGGGCTTCATGGCGACCTGGCACCGGGCCAGAGCCCGCCGATGGGTCGCCTCCTTGGGCGACACGTCGACCATCCGGGTACCGCTAAACGGATCCAGGTGGCTCAGACTTCGGTCGCTCATGGGCAAACGCCGTGGATCACGGACCACAGTGTATGGGAGAAGGGTCCTCGAGGGCGGCATTGGCACTCTCTCAGGTAGACTGCCAACTCCAAGCATGTCTCGCCCTGAGAGGAATGCCCCGCTTTGCCAACGTACGAATACCACTGCGACAGCTGCGATCAGAACTTCGATGTCGTGCAGTCCTTTCAGGACGATCCACTGACGGTCTGCCCGACCTGCGGTTCGCCCGTCCGAAAGGTGTTCGGCAATGTCGGGATCGTGTTCAAGGGTTCGGGGTTCTACAAGAACGACAGCCGCCAGAAGACGCCGACGAAGGCAGCCGCCGGCGAATCCTCGACGACGCCCACGACGGGTTCGGAGAGTCCCGGTGGTTCGGACGGGTCCGAGTCGAGCTCCGATGGAAAGAAGGCCCCGGCGACGGGCGAGAGCTTGCCCTCCAAACCGGAGACTCCCGCCAAGAAGCCAGATCCCGTCGCATCCTCAACTTCGGGCAGTTCCAAGCCGTCTGATTCGGGATCGTCGACCCCCTGACTCCTCGAGTTGTGCGACCGCGATCGACCAGCGTCGACGGACCAGGTACGAATCGTGGCCGGGACGGATTGAATTGGTCCTCGCCAATTGGTAGAGGGTGCCCGTACACTGTTCGTCTGTGGACACCGCCAACCTTGATCGCCTGTTGATGATGCTGGCCGAACTCGACGGCTCGGACCTGCACATCAAGGCCGGGGCCCCTCCTCGGATGAGGGTTGCCGGCGCCCTGCAGACACTCGAAGACGAGCGATCATTCACCGCCGAAGAGACCAAGTTGATCGCAGAATCGATCATGCCGCCTGCCATCCTCGAGATCTTCACCGAGCGCCACGAGGCTGACTTTGCCTACGGCCTTTCTGGGACGGGGCGATTCCGCGTCAATGCCTACTACCAGCGAGGATCGGTGGCCCTGGCCATGCGCCGGGTCCGAGCCAACGCCGCCACGGTCAGTGATCTGGGGCTGCCCCCGGTCGTCACCCGGCTGGCCGAGGAGATGCGGGGCCTGGTGCTGGTCACCGGACCCACAGGGTCGGGCAAGACCACGACGCTGGCGGCCATGGTCGACCACATCAACCACACCCGATCCTGTCACGTGGTCACCATCGAGGACCCGGTCGAGTACCTCCACACTGATGACCTGGCTGCCATTGACCAGCGCGAGGTGGGGTTCGATACCGATTCCTTCTCGTCGGCGATGAGGGTGATGCTCAGGCAGGACCCGGATGTCATCCTGGTGGGCGAGATGCGGGACACGGAGACCGTCGCCGCCGCGCTCACCGCGGCAGAGACCGGTCACCTGGTGTTCTCGACGCTGCACACCATCAACGCGACCGAGACGATCAATCGGATCGTGGACTTCTTCCCGCCCCACCAGCAAACCCAGACCCGGGTGAGTCTGGCCGGGTCGCTCCGAGGGATCGTCTGTCAGCGACTGATACCAACGGCCGATGGGAAGAACAGGGTGCCGGTTCTCGAGTTGTTGGTCATCAACGGCAGAATTCAACAGGCCATCATCGATCCCCTCATTACGGGGGACATCGAAGCCATCGTGGCCGAAGGCGAGTACTACGGGATGGTGACGTTCGACCAGTCGCTGGTCAAGCTCGTGGGCGACGGGACCATCGACTTGGTCGAGGCCATGAACACGGCCTCCAATCCGCACGACCTCAAGGTCATGCTGGAGCGTGCTGGCATCATGCAGACCGGCCAGTTCGCCGCGGCCAACTTCACCTGATCTGCGGAGGCTCCCAACCGGTTCCCAACCGGCCAAGCCCGATCAAGAGGCAGGCCGGAGGGTCGACCACGGGGTCAGGCTGACCTCGACAATCCTCGCATGGGGGCTGCGCTCACATTAGAGCCCCCCAAGCGACACAGAAGCTCAAGGTGCCGCGGATTCGGTCCGATAGACCCTCGTACAACCTGGTGCAGTCTCAGACCGGCGCCAGCACAACAGATGATCGCCCTCGGCGGTCGTAGAGGGACCGGACAATGACCTTGGACATCGTGGTGAAGGCGGGGGACGTCACATGGCTCAGCTAGTCGTCGGGCTGGATATCGGGACCAGTGCGGTACGAGCTGCTGAGCTCGACCTGAGTCGTTCTCGTCCCGTTCTGCTCACCTACGGCCAGGTCGGGCTGCCACCGGACTCGTTGGTCGACGGCGAGATTCGCGACGCGTCCGCCGTAAGCGAGGCCATCACCAAGCTGTGGGAGAACGGTCAGTTCTCCAGCAAGTCGGTGATCGTGGGAATTGCCGGCCTCCGGGCCATCACCCGTGAGATCGATCTGCCCTTCGTCCCCGACGACGAGATTGACAGCGCCGTGCGGTTTCAATCGGAAGAGGTCATCCCCTTTCCCCCCGACCAGACGATCCTGTCGTCGCAGATTCTCTCTGACTACACCTCGCCCGAGGGCGACAAGATGCGGCGAATCCTGGTGGCCGCGGCTCATGTCGACCTGGTCGACGGCGTGATCGATGCCGTCGAGAAGGCCGGATTGGTCGTCGAAGGCGTCGACCTGGCTTCTTCCGCATTGGTCCGGGCCATTGGTGGGCCAGACCAGACCGACAAGCCCGAAGCGATCGTCTCGGTTGGAGCCGGATTGACCGTGGTGGTCATCCACCAACAGGGTCGGCCCCAGTTCGTACGGACCATCGGCTCCGGCGGCAATGCCACCACCGCGGCCATCTCGGCCGCGCTCGGCATTCCCATCAACGACGCCGAGGGTCTGAAGCGACGCATCGGTGACGAGGGTGGCCAACAGCGGAGCGGGGCGGGCGCCGCCCAGGCCAGCATGGCCGAGTTGGTCGGCGAGATTCGCAATTCGATCCAGTACTTCGCCTCGCTGCCCGGTCGGCCGCCCATCTCGCGGGTTCTGGTCACCGGCGGCGGTTCGGCGCTGAACGGACTGGTGGCCATGCTCGAGGGCCAGGTGCACCTCCCGGTGCTCACCGTGTCGCCCCTGGCCCGTCTCGACACGTCCAGGCTGGAGCTCTCGCCCGAACACGCAGAAGAGGTGCGACGGGTACTGGCCACACCCATCGGGCTGGCTCTGCCGGAGCCCGACAAGTCGGTCAAGAAATTCAACCTGCTCCCGCCCGAAGTCGCCCGGCGCAGCCGGATGAAGAAGATCCAAGATCGGACCCTCGTCGGGTGTGTGGCCGTGCTGGTCCTGCTCCTGGCCTTCGGGGCGTGGAAGTTCTTCCAGGTCCACAAGGCACAGAACGACGTCAATGCCCTGCAGGCGAGCATCGGCACCCTGAACGCCCAAGTGCCGAAGTACGACCTTGTGGTGGCGGCCAATAACGCCTACTCGGCGGGCATTGCCCGTCGGGCCTCGGTGCTCAATGCCGCCGTGGACTGGCCCCTGGCCCTCAACGAGCTGATCGCCATCACGCCGCCGAAGGCGGAAGTGCAGACGTTCAATGGCTCGGCAACCGCCGCTGGCACGGGATCTGCCGCCTCCACAGGCACGACCGCAGCTTCCCCGGCCACCGGGTCCCAAGGGGCAAGTCCCACGACCTCGGCGGCCATCGGCAGCATCCAGCTGGCCGTGACTGGGCCGGGTCCGAGCCTCTCCATCTCGGAGGCCTGGATCAATGCCGTCGCCGGATCACAGCTGTTCGCCAACCCGGTCCAGGGGGCGACGACGGTGAACCCCGACTCGACGATCTCGTTCCCGTTCACCGTCTCCATCACCCCGAGTGCCAGCCTCGACAAGAATGCGAGCCTCAAATGAACAACATCCGTGAGTACCGCGTGCCGCTGTTGATCGGCGCGGGCACGCTGGTTGTCGCTCTGCTTGTGTGGGTGGCGCTCGTCTCGCCCCAGAATTCGAAGTTGTCGAGCCTCGGGACGCAACAGACCCAACTGCAGAGCCAGCAGGCGGGCCTCCAAGCCAAGCTCTCCTCATTGAGGACGGAGCAACGCAAACTCTCGACCAGCTGTGCGGACCTGCAGAAGATCACCACCCAGATCCCCAGCGTGCAGACCCCGACGGACGTCGCTGCCGAGGAATCCTCCTTCGAGAGCCAATTCAACGCACTGGCGGCAGCGACGGGCGTCGCCCTGAGCCAGTTCAGCGGATTTGCGCCCGCCACCACCGCCGCCACCACACCATCAGGAACGACGCCGGGCGTGGTGGCGGTCCCGACCAACCTGGCGGTCACCGGGACCTACGCCCAAATGTTGGCCTTCGTCAACGGCCTGGACACCTTCCCCCGACTGTTCGTCATCCAGAAGTTCGTGCTCAGCTTCGGTGCGATCGCTCCGGGCACCGCCGGTGCCACAACCGCCACCGCGAGCGCGGCTGCGGCCGCGGCCGGAGCCCCTCCCCTCTGGACAGGTGGTACACCGACGGCACCTTCGACTGCTCCCTACAACCTGGCAATCACCGGATCGATTTACTACACGTCGACACCCAGTGCCCTGGCTGCGTGCACCAAGGCCATCGAGGTCTCCAAATAGGTCGTCTCCCAGCAGGTCGTCTTCAAAGAGGGGCGTCAGAACTGGGTCAGGCGGCTGGAGTCCGCATCGAGCAGCGTTTGGCGGACGCTCAGATCCCGCTGATCTGCATGTCGCCCACGGCGAGGGTCTGGCCGGCGGCGATCCCGGGCAGCCACTCGACGTCCGATCCCACCGCCACCAGTGACAGCAGGATCCGCTGCAAGGTCGACGCCACGGTGATCTCCCGCACCGGTTCGGCCAGCTTCCCGTCGCGGATCATGAGGCCCTCGGCGCCCACCGAGAAATCACCGCTGATCGGGTTCACCCCCGAATGGACCCCGGTCATCGACTGGACGAACAGGCCCTCGCCGACCGCTGCCAGTACGCCGTCCTCGTCGTAGCCCTCGGGCCCGGGGGCCAGGGTCAGGGCCCGGCAACCCGGACCGGGGGTACCGGAGAAGCCCCCCCGGACGGCAGAGCCGGTGGAGGACACGCCTGCCCGCGAGGCGGACACCGTGTCGTAGAGGAATCCCTGAAGTACCCCGGCGTCAATGAGCACGTTGCGTCGGCAGGCCAGCCCTTCGGCGTCATAGGCCGCCGCTCCGTAGGCCCGGGGGTCGGTGGGGTCGTCCACCAGGGTGAGACCAGGGTCACCGACCAGCTCCCCGATCCTTCCGGCGAAGAACGAGCGCCCCTTGGCCACCGCCTCGCCCGACAGTGCCGACGACACCACCGACAGCAGCGTGGTGGCGATCCGCCGGTCGAAGACCACGGTCGAACGTCCCGACGGCCCCTTCGTGGCACCGAGCAGGCGCACGGCGCGCTGCACGGCGTCGGCGGTGGCCTTGTCTGGATCAAGGCCCTCGAACCCGCGACCCACGCTGAATCCGCCTCCCGTCTGGCTGGCGTCGCCGTCGCCGGCGATGACACCCACCGAGAGGTAGCCCGACGTCTTGCGACTCGACGCACGGATGCCGGTGGTCGAGACCAGGGCGACCTCGACCGAGCCATCGCCGTAGTCGGCCGAGCTCACCTGGCGGATACGGGGATCCGCCCCCCGAGCCTGCGCCTCGAGGGCCAGCGCCAGCTCCACCTTTTCGGTCGTCGGGACCGAGGCCAGCGTTTCGTCCCACAGGTCGATGGGGACGGCGGCGACGCCGTCGGGCGATGCCAGCTGCACGTGCTCGTCCGGGGTGGCGAAGGTGGCGTTGTCCTGGGCCTCGGCCAAGGTCTCGGCCAACACCGATTCGTCGAGCGACCCGGCCCAGGCGAAGCCGAGCCGGTGGTCCGCCACCACCCGCACGCCGATGCCGGCCGAGGTGGCGGAGGTCAGCGACTCCACCTCACCGGCGTAGGCCCGGACTTCCGTCTCGTCGCCGCGGGCCACGTACACCTCGACCTCCTCGCCGGTCCCCGCCCAGCCGGCCACCCGGTCGGCGATGGCCAGGAGCTCGTCGGCATCGGGCTGTGGGACGCCGACGCGCCGATGCTCAGCAGTGGTCCGGGCGGTGTCGGTGGCGGTGCTCACTCGGCCGTTCCCCCGATCGTCACGCCGGTCAGGCGCAACGTGGCCTGGCCGCAGCCGACGGGAACGCTCTGGCCGTCCTTCCCGCACGTGCCTGGAGTCATGGCGAAGTCGGTGGCCACGGCGTCGATCCGCTTGAGGATCTCGGGGCCGTTGCCGATGAGGTTGGCATCTCGCAGGGGCTCGGTGAGCCTGCCCCCCTCGATGAGATAGGCCTCGGTCGTCCCGAACACGAAATCGCCGGTGGTCGTGTTGACCTGGCCGCCGCCGAGCTTGGCCACGTAGACCCCGCTCGGAGTCTGGGCCACGATCTCATCGGCATCCTCCTGGCCGGGGAGGAGGAACGTGTTGGTCATCCTCACCATGGGCAGGTGCTGATAGGTCTGGCGGCGCCCGTTGCCCGACGACACCCATCCTTCTTTGCGGGCCCGCAGATAGTCCCACAGGTAGTCGGTGAGGATGCCCTTGTCGATGAGCACATTGCGCTGGGCCGGCCGTCCTTCGTCATCGAATGCGAACGTGCCCCACTCCGAGCCCACGGTGCCGTCGTCGACCAGGGTGACCAACGGGCTGGCCACCTGTTGGCCGACCATCCCGGTGTAGACCGAGGCGTCCTTGACGATGTGGTCCGCCTCGAGGCCGTGGCCGCAGGCCTCATGGAACAGGATGCCCCCGCTCCCTCCGGCCAGCACCACCGGGAGCTCACCCGAGGGGGCCGGCCGGGCCGACAGCTTGGAGAGGGCGCGGTTGGCCGCCAGCTGGGCCAGCTCCTCCACCGAGATCTCGTCGAAAAGCTCGAACCCGAGGGTCCGAGCCGCCGATTCGAACCCGGTCTGCAGCCCGGTGTCCCCGGTGGCCACACAGGAGACACTGAAACGGGTGCGGGCCTGCTCATCACGGGCCAGCAGCCCCTCCGAGTTGGCGATCAGGACCTGGCGGCGAGAGGTGCCGCAGCCGGCCTGGACCTGGGAGATGGCGTCACCCGAGGCCCGGGCGGCATCGTCGGCCCGGGTCAGGAGCTCGAGTGTGTCGGCCTTCGACCCCGGCGAGCGGGTGACGGGCCGGTCCCCGCCGCCACCGGCATCGCCGTCCGCGGCGAGCGGGCCCACAGCCAGGGACGTGGTTCCCCCACCTCCGCTCCGGGCCACGGCGGACGCGGCCTCCGCCGCCCGCAGCAGTCCCGACTCGCTCAGGTCGGCCGTGTGGGCAAAACCGGTGGTCTCCCCGGACACCACCCGGATGCCGGCCCCCCGCTCCCGTCCGGAGGAAAGCTCCTCGACCCGTCCGTCATCGAGCATGGCCGACGACGTCGACCGGTCCTCGGCGAACACCTCGGCGAACTCCCCTCCGTGCCGAAGCGCCTCGGACAGTACCCGTTCGAGCACGGGGGAATCGATCACCGCAGCCTCCTCGCTACACCGCTCGGCGCTCGGTGGCCGACGCCTGTTGGGTCACCTATCGTACCGGCGTGGCGCCTCACACCGGTCTGTCCGCCCGAATCGAACTGCAGGTGACCGAGGCCGACACCGCGGAGGCCTTTCGCACGGGCTCCGTCCCGGTGCTGGCGACTCCCCGGCTCATTGCCTTGTGCGAAGAGGCCAGCTGCTCGGCCATCGCCGACTCGCTCCCGGGCAATTGCACCTCAGTGGCCAAACGAGTGCAGTTCGACCATCTGGTGCCTGTTGGGGTCGGGGGAACGGTGTGGGCCGAGGCCACGCTGGACCGCATCGAGGGTCGCCGCCTCGTCTTCACCCTCTCGGTCTCCGAGAGCGCCGGTCTGGTTGCGGCGGGCAAGCTGATCCGGGTCGTCGTGGACCGGACGGCATTCTTGTCGAACGTCCGCTGATCCCGAACTCCGCCCGAAGCAGGAAGCCGGAAGCCCAGCGCTGGGCGCCGGGCACGACTGCACTCAGAGGTTCTTGCCGATCATCCCCCCCAGCACCCCGCCGATCCCGGCGTCGGCGACCGGGTGGTTGTCACCCTGAGGCAGGTAGGGGGCGATGGCCTGCGCCAGTACCGGCACCGGCATGCTCTGCAGCCAGACCGTCCCGGGGCCGGTCAGCGACACCAGGTGATAGCCGTCGCCCCCGAAGGCGATGTTCTTGATGCCCGACAGGCGGGTGATGGTGAAGCTCACGCAGTCCTCGAACAACCCGACGTGCCCGGGGTGGACCAGCATGCTCTGGCCCGGGGCCAGCTCGTAGGTGGTGATCTCGCCGGACAGCTCGATCCAGGCCTGACCCTGGCCTTCGAGGCGCTGGAGGATGAACCCGTCACCGCCGTAGAACGCCCCACGCATCGTCTGCTGCATGCCGACGGTGGGCACCACGCCATCGGTGCCGCACACCCAGCCGTGCCGATGGACCAGGTAGCCCCGTCCGTTCTCGATCGTCACCGGGAAGATCCGGCCCGGAAGCTTGGCACCGAACGCCACCATGCCCTGGCCGCCCTGCGCCTCGTACTTGGTCAGGAAGATCCCGCCGCCTCCGATGGCCCGCTTGAGCCCACTCATCAGGCCCTTCTGGCCCCCGGTGGCGGTGGTCTGCGACAGCTGCACGTTCGGCGACATCCACGACAACTCGCCGTGGCTGGAGATGATCGACTCACCCGACTCGAGGATCATCTCCAGGAGTGGCATCGTGGTGCCCTTGACTTCGGCTTGCATGGTCTCTCCTTCGTGGCCGGGACCTGGCGCCCAGCTCCAGTTGGGTACCGCTATCTTGCTCGGATCGGGTCCGTCGGACGAGGATGCCGGGCTGGAGCAAGTCCTGGGAGCCAGCGCTGGACGCTGGTAGTGGATCCATCGCCTCCGCAGGCTTGGCGCGTGCACGCTCCCGGCCGATCCGCCGTGCTGGCACGGGCCATCTGGAGCGCCTGGCGGATCGGGGCCGCAACCCTGTGCGCTGGTAGCCTGGCCGCAAAGGCCCACCTTCGCTCATGATCCTCGAACACATCGACAGCCCCGCCGACCTCCGCACCCTCTCACCAGAGGAGCTGAGCACGCTGTCGGCCGAGATCCGTGGGTTCATCGTCGATGCGGTGACCGCCACGGGCGGCCATCTGGGATCCAACCTGGGCGTGGTGGAGCTGACCCTGGCCCTCCACCGCACGTTCGACTCACCGAGGGATGTGGTCCTGTGGGACACCGGGCACCAGGCCTATGTGCACAAACTGGTCACCGGGCGGCGAGCGGCCTTTTCCAGCCTGCGTCAGGCCGACGGGCTCTCGGGCTATCCGAACCGCACCGAGTCCGAGCACGACTGGGTGGAGAACAGCCACGCCTCGACCATCCTCAGCTACGCCCACGGTTTGGCCAGCGCCTTCGAACTCCAGGGCAGCAACCGGCGGGTGATCGCCGTGGTGGGCGACGGCGCCCTGACCGGTGGCATGGCCTACGAGGCTCTCAACAACCTCGGCCACTCGGGCAAGCCGGTGGTCATCGTGCTGAACGACAACGGGCGCTCGTATGCACCCACCGTGTCCCGGCTGTCGCTCAGCCTCACCCATCTGCGGCTCAATCCGGCCTACGTGCACGCCCGGCAGCGCATCCGTCATCTCATCCGTGAGATCCCGGGCGTCGGCGACCTCGCCTACTCGGGGGTACACGGCCTCACCAGCGCGCTGCGTGAGGTGGTCACACCGCACACGTTCTTCGAGGCCTTGGGCATTCGCTACGCCGGACCCATCGACGGGCACGACATCGCCGGAGTGGAGCAGGCCCTGGCCAACGCGGCGGAGTGGCCGGGTCCGATCGTCGTCCATGTGCTCACCCAGAAGGGCCGGGGATATGCACCGGCCGAAGAGGACGAGATCCAACGGCTGCACGACGTCAAGGTCAGCGTCCCCCCCGCGGCAGAGATCTGCGTCGCCGAGGGCCCGGACTCGGCGGATGCGTCGGCGGTTGCCGGAGGTGTTGCGGCGTCGGACGGGCAGATCCTGCCGAGGAGCGCCGCCGGCCTCGATCTCGACCCCGACCAGGTGGCCCAGCTGCCGGTGACCACCTTCACCGATGCCTTCACCAGGTCGCTCCTCCATCACGCCGAATCCGACCCCCGGATCGTGGCCATCACCGCGGCCATGCCCGGTCCGACCGGGTTGCTGCCGTTCCAGGCCCGCTTCCCCGAGCGGTTCGTGGATGTCGGCATCGCCGAGCAGCACGCGGTGACCTCGGCTGCCGGCATGGCCATGGCCGGGATGCGACCGGTGGTGGCGGTCTACTCCACCTTCTTCAGCCGGGCCTTCGATCAGGCCAACCTCGATGTCGGCTTGCACCGACTGCCGGTGGTCATGGTCCTCGACCGGGCCGGGATCACCGGTGACGACGGGCCCAGCCACCATGGGGTGCTGGACATGGCGCTGGCGCTGTCCATCCCCGGCATGACGGTGTTCGCGCCCTCGTCGGCTCCGGAGGTCGAGGTGATGCTGGCCGAGGCCCTCACCCTCGACGGTCCCTCGGTCATCCGATTCCCCAAGACCCCGGCACCGTGGGTGGCACCGGGCGCGGTCGGCTCGGGCATGCTGGCCCGGCGCACCCGCAAGGGGGACGGATCGGCATGCATCCTGGCCGTGGGCAAGATGGTGGCGGCAGCCGAGGAGGCCGCTGAGTCATTGAGCGGCGACGGGCTGGACGTGACGGTGTGGGACGTTCGGGTCGTGTCAGACCCCGACCCGGCCATGCTGGCCGATGCCGCACGCCACGCCGTCGTGATCACGGCGGAGGACGGCATCCGCCAAGGCGGGGCGGGCATGTTCGTGGCGGACGCCCTCCGCCACTCGTGTCCCGGCGGAACTGCTCCCCCGGTGGTGTCGCTCGGCATTCCCCGCGCCTACATCACCCAGGGAAAGCCCACTGACATCCTGAGCCGGCTCGGGCTCGACGGTCCCGGGTTGGCCCGCTCGGTTCGAGAGTCGGTGAGCGGCCTGACCGGGAACGTGGTTGTCGAGGCACCGGACGGTCAGGCATCAAACTCGCTCCCGGCGACCATGGCAGCCAAGGACGTCCTGGACTGATCCGCCGTCGTCTTTCCCGATGGTTCCGGCTCGGTCCGCCAGCCCGTCCGGGCCTGGGCCGGCGGGCCCCGGCCACTGTTTGCCGCCCGAATGGAAACGTGTTCTACTAACGGCCCGATGACGTTCAACCTCGCTGATCTCTTTGAGGCGGCCGTCGACGCGTTCGGCGACCGCGAGTACCTCGTCGCCGCCGGTGAGCGACGCACCTACGCCCAGATGGAGGAGCGGGCCAACCGGCTGGCCCACTACCTGGCCGGCCAGGGTGTGGGGCCCGGGGACCACGTCGGCATCTACTCGCTGAACAGCGTGGAATGGGTCGAGACGGCTTGGGCCGTCTTCAAACTGCGGGCGGTGTGGATCAACATCAACTACCGCTACGTCAAGGACGAGCTGCGGTACCTGTTCACCAATGCCGACCTGGTGGCGCTGGTCCATCAGGCCGAGTACGGGCCGCGGGTCGCCGAGCTCCTCCCCGATCTCCCCGACCTCCGGCTCATCATCGCCATCGAAGACGGGTCCGGCGAGCCGTTGGCCGAGGGCACCGTGGCCTACGAAGAGGCCCTGGCCCTGGGAAGCCCCGAACGGGACTTCGCCCCCCGCTCGAACGACGACCACTACATCCTCTACACCGGGGGCACCACCGGGATGCCCAAAGGGGTGGTATGGAGGCACGAGGATGTCTTCTATGCCCTCGGCGGCGGCGTGGACCCTTCCACCAATACCCGCATCCAGCGGCCCGAGGAGATGGTCGAGAAGGGGCGGAACGGACAGCTCACCCTGTTGCCCATCGCCCCCCTCATGCACGGCGCCACCCAGTGGTCGGTAATGGGACAGAGCTTCGTGGGCAATCGGACCATCCTCGTCCCCAAGTTCGATCCTCACACGGTGTGGCGCCTGGTGGAGAGCGAGAAGGCAAACTCGATCATGATCACCGGCGACGCCATGGGCAAGCCTCTGATCGAGGCCCTCGACGACCCCGGCGTCTCCTACGATCTCTCCTCCCTGTTGGCGGTGACCTCCTCGGCTGCCCTGTTCTCGTCCCCGGTCAAGGACGAGTTCTTCAACCACCTCCCGAACATCGTGATCGTCGACGCCGTCGGTTCCTCGGAGTCCGGCAACAACGGCATGGCCACGGTGAGCAAGGGAGACACCGCCATGAAGAGCGGGCCGACCGTCTCCGTGCTCGGCAACACCGTGGTCTTCGACGAGGACATGCATCTGGTGGCCCCGGGGTCCGGAGTGATCGGCAAGATCGCCCGCTACGGGGACATCCCGGTGGGCTACTACAACGACCCGGTGAAGACAGCAGAGGTGTTCATCACCGTCGATGGCACCCGCTATGTGATGCCCGGCGACTTCGCCACCCTGGAGGCGGACGGGACCATCACCTTGTTGGGCCGGGGATCGGTGTCCATCAACTCCGGCGGCGAGAAGATCTTCCCGGAAGAGGTCGAGTCGGCGGTCCGCTCCCACCCCGAGGTGTTCGATGCCATCGTGGTGGGGGCTCCCGACGATCGATGGGGTCAGCGGGTGGCGGCCATCATCCAGCCCCGGGCCGACGGCCACCCCAGCCTGGAGGACATCCAGGCCCACTGCCGCGACGCCATCGCCGGCTACAAGGTCCCGCGGCAGCTCCACGTGGTGGACACCATCCTGCGATCTCCGAGCGGCAAGCCCGACTACCGCTGGGCAGCCGAGATCGTGGCCGAGGTCCCCGAGGAGACCGACAGCGGCGGCGCCCGCACCGCCTCGGGGCAGTGATCCGTACGCGGTCAGGCCCTGGTAAGCCCGGCCCCTCCCCAGTCCTTTCCCGAGTAAGTGATTGTTCGCTCGGGCCTGGCCGGAGGGGCCGACCCGGAGACGAGCGCCATGCCCATCGACCTTCGTGACCTGGTCGCACCGGAGCGGTGTGGAGTCCTCACCATGGAGATCCAGCGCGGTGTGGTCGGGGATCTGAGCTCGTTCCCCCAGCTGGCCGAGGCCTCCCGCCATGTCGGGGTGGTCCCCAATACGGCCAGGCTCCTGGCCGCCGCCCGGTCCCACGGGGTGCCCGTCGTCCATTGCACGGCAGAGTTCCGCGCCGATCGAGCCGGCTCCACGGTGAACTGCCAGCTGATCGCCGCCATGGTGCGCAATCCCAACCATCTCCTGGCCGGCACCGCTGCCACCGAGATCATCCACGAGCTGGGTCCGGAGCCGGGTGACCTGGTGTCACCACGCCTCCACGGGGTGTCGCCGTTCACCGGCACCTCGCTCGACACCTGGTTGCGCAGTCTCGGGGTCGACACGGTGGTGGCCACCGGGGTCTCGGTCAACCTCGGGGTGCTCGGCCTGGCCATCGAGGCCGTCAACCTCGGCTACCAGGTGGTCGTGCCCCGTGACGCGGTGGCGGGAATCCCCCGGCCGTACGCCGATGCCGTCCTCGACAACACCTTCCCGCTCATCACCACGCTTAGCACTGTGGACGACGTGACCGAGGCGTGGGCCACGGCGGCGGACTGACCGACGGGCCTTTGCGGCCAGACCCTCGCAAGTTGACCCTCGCAAGTTGACCCTCGCAAGTTGATCATCGCGGGTCGATCAGCGTGAACTGATCATCGGGACCGGGTGCACGGCCCCGGTCGTCACATGGTCCGGGTGCCGTCCAGCTGGATCATGGCATTGGTCGGCAGCTCTTCGACCGTGATGTCCGGGATCGGGAAGTTGAAGTCCTGGTACTTCCGCTGGGCCGTCTGGCGGTATCGGGTGGTGGAGTGCAGCGGATCGGCGTCGAACTGCGGGATCACCTTGGTGCCGAACACCTCGAGCATCTCGTGGACCTCGTCCTCCATCAACGAGTCCGACGGGAGCCCGAAGACAACCTGGTCGCAACCCACGGTCTGATACTTGGACACTTGTTCGGCCACCTCGTCGGGCTCGCCGCACAACATCCACCCCTCTTCGATGAGGTGGTCGAGCATGCCCTCGTCGCTGACGGTGTGGGGCCGCTCGGGCCACACCGGCACACCGTCTTGATGGGGAATGGTGTCGTGGTAATTGCACACCAGCGAATAGAGGTAGCCACGGCCACGCCGCAGTGCGATCTCCCTCGCCCGCTTCCTGTCGTTGAGGCAGATGACGGCGTTGGTCATCATCACGTTGTCATTCTTGAACTGGCCGAGGGGCTCCGTGCAGTTGGCGATCCCCTCCTTGTAGGCATCGATCCGGCCCTTGAGGTTGTAGATGGGCTCGAAATTGAAGGCGATGGCGCCGATGCCCAGCTCGCCCGCCTGGGTGAAGGTCCCGGGGTTGCCGCAGCCGACCCAGATGGGGGGATGGCCCTGGCCCTGGTAGGGCTTGGGCAGGATGTTGTGGGGGTACGGGACGGTGAAGCTCTCGCCCTCGTACATGTAGTCCTTTTCCTCCCACATGCGGGGGATCTGACGGATGACTTCGTTCCACTCGGCCTTGGTCGAGTTCTTGTCGAGGTTGTTGAAGGCGGCGATCTCGTGGCTTCCCGCCCCCCGGCCGGTCCCCCACTCGAACCGACCTTCGAGCACATGGTCGAGCATGGTCACCCGCTCGGCGCAACGCACCGGGTGATTGACCCGCGGGGAAAGATTCATGATGCCCGTCCCGATGTGAATCCGCTCGGTGGCGTGGGCCAGGTAGCCCATCAGCACCTCAGGGGAGGACATGTGGCTGTACTCGGTGAGGCAGTGGTGCTCGCCAATCCACGCGTACTTCCAGTTGTACTTGTCGGCCTCGATGACGTACGCCATCTCGCGCCGGTACATCTCGTGCTCGCATGCTGGATCGTGGGCGGCCTGACCGGGCAAGTAGCCGTTGAGAAAGACTCCGAACTCCATGGTGGGGGTGCTCCTCTCGCGCTCCGCTCTGGCGCCGTTTACGGTAACACGATGATCTGATAAATTGCAACGCGTTCCAGATTTGTGCCTAGCTCCGGCCTTCGCAGGGCAATTGCAGCTCCTGTCGGGGGCTGCGGCCGGTCGGGGGCGTCGGCCGTTCGGTGGTCTTCCCGTTCCGTGGTCTTCCCCTCCGCTCTACGGTGGCCCGACGACTGTGATCCGGGCCACCACGGGTTGCACGTCGGATTGACCATCATCGGGCCCTGATCCGGGTTCTACGACCAGAGGGATGCGATGCAGACCATCGACGAGCTGATCCGACAGCGCGCAGGAGATGACTCGGTGGGATTGATGTGGTCCGACCGCACCTGGACCCACCGCCAGGTGGTCACGGCCCAGGCTGAGCGGGCCGCCGTCCTGGCCTCGTTGCGACGACCAGGCCCCTTCCATGTGGCCCTGCTGCTCGACAACGTCCCCGAGTACGTGTTCTGGATGGGCGCGGCGGCTCTGGCCGGCGCCGTGCTCGTCGGAGGGAATCCCACCCACCGGGGGGACGAGCTGGCCCGGGACCTCTCGCACACCGAGTGCCAGCTCCTGGTCACCAACCTCGAGTACCGGGCCCTGGTCGAAGGGCATGACCTCGGCGTTGCCCTGCCGCCGGAGCGCATCCTGGTCATCGACGATCCCTCGGGAGACGGCGACGAGAAGGCGGACACCGCGTATGGCACGCTGCTGGGCGACGTGGCCGGGGCGGCTCTCCCCGACCCTGCCGTGACCCTGGTCACCGAGGAGTCGCTCGGTCTGCTGCTGTTCACCTCGGGAACCTCAGGGGCCCCCAAGGCGTGTCTGTGCAGCCAAGGCCGGCTGGCCCGCATCGGCGGCATCGTCGCTCAGATGTTCGAGCTCACGTCCGATGACGTGTGCTACATGGCCATGCCGCTGTTCCACTCCAACGCCCTCATGGCGGGATGGGCACCCGCCCTCAACGCCGGAGCCACCGTCGCCCTGCGCGAGCGGTTCAGCGCCTCGCAGTTCCTCATCGATGTGCGGCGGTACGGCGTGACCTATTTCAACTACGTGGGCAAGCCCCTCTCCTACATCCTGGCCACCCCGGAGCTGCCCGATGACGCCGACAACACGCTGAGGCGGGCATTCGGAAACGAGGCGGCCGAAGCCGACGTGGCCCGGTTCGCCGAGCGGTTCGGCTGCACGGTGCAGGATGCCTACGGCTCCACGGAAGGGGGTGCCTCCGTGCAGCGCACCCCGGACACGCCGCGGGGTGCACTGGGCCGGGCCCTCCCCGGCACCCTGATCATCAATCCGGAGACCGGCGAGGAGTGCCCCCGGGCTGTCTTCGACCAGGACGGCAGGCTGCTCAACGCCGAGGAGGCCATCGGCGAGATGGTCAACCAGGCCGGGGGGGCCGGGTTCGAGGGCTACTGGCGCAACGCCGAGGCCGAGTCGGCCCGGGTGCGCAACGGCTGGTACTGGACCGGGGACCTGGCCTACCGGGACCATGACGACTTCTTCTACTTCGGGGGCCGGGACTTCGACTGGCTGCGAGTCGACGGTGAGAACTTCTCGGCAGCCCCGGTCGAGGGGGTGCTCCAGCGGCATCCCGACGTGGTGCTGGCCTCCGTCTACGCGGTGCCCGACACCGTGGTGGGCGATCAGGTGATGACCACGCTGCTGCTGCGTCCGGGGAGCACGTTCGAGCCCGAGGAATTTGCCGGCTTCCTGGCGGGCGAGTCGGACATGGGGACCAAGTGGGCTCCCCGGTACGTGAGGATCACGGAGGAGCTCCCAGTAACAGCCACCACCAAGGTGCTCAAGCGGGTGCTCCGCAACGAAGGCTGGCGCAGCCCGGACCCGGTGTGGTGGCGGCCGCAGAAGGACGCCCCCTACCGGTTGCTCACTGCGGCGGACGCCGACGACCTCGACCGGGCCATCGCCGGGCGATAGGCACCAGGTTCCTTCCGTCGCCCGATACTGGCGGACGGCGGACGGCGGACGGGCCGGATACAGTGCACGTTCAAGAAGACGTCCTTCTGACCCACTGAGTGTCGGTGAGCCTCACTCATTCTCCCAGGTCAGGATGGCTCTTACGCCGAGCGTGCCGGTGCGTTCGGCGTCGTCGGACGAGCGCAGGGCCGGCACGGCGCATCAGCTGGAGTCCTCCTGCTCCCATCCACCGCCCGTGGGTGTGTCCAGTTGCGCCGCTTCGGAGACCTAGATAACAGAGATTTGTGTTATCTCAGTTATATCTGTATAGTGTTGGCATGCCGACAGATGCGCAGGTCACGTTCGCCGACCACATGGGCCGCTTCTACGCCAACCGGTACGCCTTTCCGCCCATGGTGGGCCGGTTGATCGGCTACCTGGCGGTCTGCGACACGCCCGAACAGACCATCGCCGAGCTGGCCGATGCCCTGCTCGCCAGCCGTAGCGCCATCACGGGCGCGGCAAAGGCGCTGGAGACGATGCACGTGATCAGGCGGTCGCGGTCAGCAGGGGAGCGTATGGATCGGATCAGGATCGACATGAGCTCTCCAGAGGCCATGGGGATGGACATCACCGAGTACCGGGAACTCGGCGAGCTCGCCCGCGAGGGCCTCGAGGTGCTGAAGGACGCCACCCCTGAGCGGCGGGCAATCCTCCTCGAGTTGTCTGCCTTCGCCGACTTCCTGGTGGAGCAAATGGTGCGATTCGAACAGGAATGGAAGGAGCGCCGTGCCGCGCTCGTCGCCGCCGGCGAACTGCCTCCGGAGACCGATAGTGGAGGACAGCGATGAGCACGACCGGCCAATCGGCCATCGTCGCCGCCGGCGTGCGAAAGGCCTTCGACGAGACGACCGTGCTCGACGGGGTCGACCTCACGGTGGCCGAAGGCACGATCTTCGCGCTACTCGGTCCGAACGGTGCAGGGAAGACGACCATGGTCCGGATCCTCTCGACCTTGATCACACCCGACGCCGGCCAGGTCTGCGTGGCCGGACATGACGTGGCCCGAGAGCCCGATGCCGTGCGCGGCCTCATCGGGGTCACGGGCCAGTTCTCCGCCCTCGACGACCTGTGCACGGGACTGGAGAACATGCGACTGATGGCCGACCTCAATCATCTCGGCAGCAGCGCCGGGAGGTCGCGGGTGAGCGAGCTGCTCGACCGGTTCGGGCTCGCCGATGCGGCGCACAAGCCGGTGACGACGTACTCAGGCGGCATGCGCCGCCGGCTCGACCTGGCCATGACCCTGGTGGGGAACCCCCGAGTGATCTTTCTCGACGAGCCCACCACCGGACTCGATCCGGGCAGTCGCCGCATGATGTGGGACAGCATCCGTGAGCTCGTCGCCGGCGGCGTCACGATCTTGTTGACGACCCAATACCTGGACGAGGCCGACGAGCTGGCTGACCGGATCGCCGTGCTCGACCGCGGCCGGATTGTCGCCGAAGGCACGGCAGACGAGCTCAAGCGGCGCGTCTCCGGTGGCCATGTCCGGTTGCAGGTTCCGACTGCCCGTTGCCTGCACGGAGCTGTCGCCCTGCTCGACGGCGCGTCGTATGACGAGGAGAAGCTCGAAATCGAGGTGCCCACGGACGGCACCGTCTCCGCCCTCCGCCACCTGCTCAGCGTGCTCGACGACGGCGACATCGAGGTAGATCAGCTGTCCATCCATACGCCCGATCTCGACGACGTGTTCTTCGCCGTCACCGGTCACCCGACCGAGGAGGTTCTCGCTCTTCCATGACGACCATTGCCTACACCTTGCGCGATTCGGCCACGATGACGCGCCGAAACGTCAGGCGCCTGCTGCGCTACCCGTCGATGACGATCGTGCTCGTCGGCATGCCGGTCGTGTTCTTGCTCCTATTCGTCTACGTGTTCGGAGGTCAACTCAGCCATGGCCTGGGCGGCGCGCTCAGCGGCGGCCACGTCGGCCGCAACGGCTACTTGAACTACGTCGCTCCCGGCGTCCTGCTGTTGACGGTCGCCGCCGCCGTGCAGGGCACGGCCATCGTGGTCGCCATGGACATGACCAGCGGCATCATCGACCGGTTCCGTACGATGGCCATCGCCCGCTCCTCCGTGCTGACCGGGCACGTCCTGGCCGCGCTCATCCAGACGATGGCGGGCCTCGCCTTCGTCATCGGCTTCGCTGTTGCCCTCGGGTTCCGCCCGACTGCGGGCGTGGTCCCCTGGCTGGCCGCGATCGGGTTACTCGGACTGTTCGCCTTCGCGCTCGTCTGGCTGGCGACCGCGCTCGGCCTGGCGGCCAAGAGCGTCGAGACGGCCAGCAATACGCCGATGTTCATCATGCTGCTGGTGTTCCTCGGCAGCGGGTTCGTCCCGGCCAGCACCATGCCGGCCGGTCTGGAGCAGTTCGCCCGCTACCAGCCCTTCACGCCGGTGACAGAGACGCTGCGTGGGCTGCTCACCGGGACCCCGATCGGCAGCAACGGTATCGAGGCCGTCGCCTGGAGCGCCGGCATCGCCTTCGTGTCGTACCTGTGGGCGATACACCTCTACAGGCACCGGCGGGCTTCGTAGCACCTTCACCGAGCCCACCTCCGTGTGCACTGCGTGTCGGTGAGAATGACTCATGCTCGAAGGTCACGAGGGCTATGGCGCGGAGCGTGCCCGTCCGTTCGGCCGTAGCCGCACCAATGATCGAGGCTAGAGGGCGAGCACAACCTCACGGATCAGGCGGCCGAGCTCGGCTGCCCGACCCCGGGCCACGCCGATGATCGAACGGGGCGAGACGCCCTCGGGCGTCATCCCGGCGGCCATGTTGGTCACCAGGGACAGGCCCAGGACCTCTGCGCCCAGCTGACGGGCGGCGATCGCTTCCACGGCGCTCGACATCCCGACCAGATCGGCGCCCATGGTCCGGAGCATCCGGATCTCCGCCGGCGTCTCGAAGTGCGGTCCGGCGAGCTGGGCATAGACCCCACCGGCCAGTGACCCGTCCACGCCCTTGGCCACCTCCCGCAGACGGGGGGACCAGGCATCGACCAGGTCGACGAAGGCACTCGGACGGTCTCCACGTGCCGGCGGGCCGGCCAGTGGGGAGGCCCCGGTGAGGTTCAGGTGGTCGGTGATCAGCACGGCATCGCCGGGAGCCAGGTCGGCGCGGAGCGCACCTGAGGCGTTGGTGATCACGATGACCTCGCATCCGGCGGCTACGGCCGTACGGACCGGATGCACCACGTCGGCGGCGCTGTAGCCCTCATAGAGGTGGGGGCGCCCGAGGAAGGCGAGGACACGGTGGTCGCCGATCTCGACGGACCACACCTCTGATCGTTGATGGGCCACGACAGAGGCGGGAAATCCGGGCAGCTCGCCCAGGTGATGCTGCGAGGAGCGGGAGCCGAGGGCGGATGCTGCGCCGGCCAGGCCGGAGCCGAGGATGACCGCCACGTCGTGGGATCGGGCGCCGCTGAGGGTGGCGAGCTTCGACGCCGCCCGATCGGCGAGATCGAAAGCGTCGAACGTGGGCCCGGGGACGTCGGTCAGCTATCCACTCCGAGGATGAGCCCGCTGGTGGGCACGCCCGTGCCCGCGGTGACCAGCACGTGGCTCACATCGGGAACCTGGTTGACCGAGGTGCCCCGCACCTGGCGCACGCCCTCGGCGATACCGTTCATCCCATGCAGGTAGGCCTCGCCCAACTGCCCTCCGTGGGTGTTGACGGGCAGTCCCCCGCCGATCTCGATGTTGCCGTCCCGCACGAAGTCCTTGGCCTCGCCCTTCCCGCAGAAGCCGAGCTCCTCGAGCTGGTACAGGACATAGGGGGTGAAGTGGTCGTAGAGCACCGCGGTCTGGATGTCGGCAGGCGACAGTCCGGAGGTCCGCCACAGTTGGCGGGCCACCGCTGCCATCTCCCCCAGCCCGCACAGGTCATCGTAGTAATAGGAGGTCATCATCTCCTGCCCGGGCCCGGCGCCCTGGGCGGCCGCCTCGATGACCACCGGCGTGCCCGGGAGGTCACGCGCCCGCTCGAGGGAGGTCACCACCAGGGCCTGGCCCCCGTCGGTCTCCTGGCAGCAGTCCAGGAGGTGGAGGGGCTCGACGATCCACCGCGACGCCTGGTGCTCCTCGAGGGTGATCGGCTTCTCGTAGAACCACGCCTTGGGGTTGTTGGCCGCATGCTTGCGGTCTGCCACCGCCACCCTCCCGAGATCCTCCGAGGTGGCGCCGGTCACTTGGAGATACCGCTGTGCCGCCATGGCCACCCATTGCGCCGGGGTCAGGAGCCCGACCGGCGCGTACCAGGCGAAGTTGGCCGTCTCGGCATTGGGAACCGGGGGGCGGTCCTGCACCCCGCTGCCGAAACGGTTCCCCGATCGCTCGTTGAAGGCCCGGTAGCACACGACGACATCCGCCACGCCCGACTGGACGGCCATGGCGGCCTGCTGGATAGTGGCGCAGCCGGCACCGCCTCCGTAGTGGATACGGCTGAAGAAGGTGAGCTCGCCGATGCCGAGACTCCGGGCGATCTCGATCTCCGGGTTGGTGTCCGAGCTGAAGGTGACCATGCCGTCCACTTCGGCCGGCGGGATGCCTGCGTCGCGCAGGGCCAGGTCCACGGCCTCGGCCGCCAGGCGGAGCTCGCTGCGACCGGATTCCTTGGAGAACTCAGTGGCTCCGATCCCGACGATGGCGGTGTTGTTGGTGAAGGCGTGATGCTCTCCGCTCATCGGCCCAACGCCTTCCCGGCCGGCAGGCGCAGGGCGACGGTGCCGGTGACATGATCCCCGAGGCTGTTGGCCCCTCGCAGCGTCACCTCGACGCCGCCGTAGCCATCGGCGTCGACGGCCTCGTCCTTGGCGGTGACGGATCCGGTCAGGGTCATGGTGTCGTCCGGATAGTTGGGTGCGCCCAGTCGGATCTTGACGTCGGTCAACACCGCGCCAGGCCCGGACCAGTCGGTCACGTATCTCCCGACGAGCCCGTTGGTCGAGAGGATGTTCATGAAGATGTCCTTCGAGCCGCGTTCGACGGCCAGAACCGAGTCATGGTGGACGTCCTGGTAGTCGCGGGAGGCGATGGCCGTCGAGACGATGAGGGTACGGGTCAGGGGAATGGCCAACTCGGGAAGGTGGTCCCCCACGGCAACGTCTTCGAACCGGAGCGTCGCCACCTTCGCGGTGGTGGTGCCCCCTGTCGTCTGAGCGGTCCCGCTCATGCCGGCACCGACCGGCCGGCCTGCAGCTCGCCGGTGACCTGTCGTCCCAACCGGGCCAACTGGGCGCTCGGGGAGCCGAGCATCAGCTCGATCTGCTTCCCCCAGAGGAAGTAGCGGTGGATCGGGTACGAGATATCGGCCCCCATCCCCCCGTGGAGGTGCTGGGTGGAGAACACGGCCCGCTGGCCGGCCTCGGAGGCGAACCACGAGGCCACGTTGACGGCGAGGGCGGCGTCGAGTCCGTTGTCGAGGCGCCAGGCCGCCTGCCACATGGTCACGCGGATCGACTCGGTGTCGATGGCGGCATCGGCGGCCCGGAGCATCGTGCCCTGGAAGGTCGACAACGGTCGACCGAACTGCTCACGGCTGTTGAGGTAGGCCGCCGTCTGGGACACCGCGGCCTCGGTGACACCGACCTGCAACGCGCACAGCCCGGTCCACGCCCGCTCCAGCATCCAGGCCAGCACCTCAGGTCCCCGAGAGGGATCGCCCTCGGCCAGCAGGTGGTCGTTGGCCACCACCACTCCCTCGAGATGGAGATGGGGATGGACCTCGCGGTTGGTGGTGAGCGCCCGCTCCATGGTCACCCCCGCAGCCGAGGGGTCGACAACGGCGACGACCACGCCCTCGTCGAGGACGGCCGGGACCAGCACCCGATCGGCCACGTGGGCGTAGGGAACGGCAAAGGCCGTTCCCGACAGGACGATCCCATCGCCCCCGGCCGTGGCCGTGACCGCGGGGTTGCCCGGGCCTCCGACGGCAACGTCGGCGGCCACGTCGGTCAGGGCGGCGGTGAGCACCGTCCGACCCGCGGCCACACGGGGCAGGATCGCCGACTTGGCGGCCTCCGATCCGAACTCGGCCAGCGGCATCGCCCCCAGCGCCATGGTGGCCCACAGAGGCACAGGTGCCACCGCCCGGCCCTGCCCCTCGAGGACCAGGGCCAGCTCCACCATGCCGTAGCCCCCACCCCCGAAGGCCTCGGGGAGGGAGAGGCCCAGCAGGTCGGCCTTGGCCATCGCGGCCCACAGGTCCCGGTCGAACCGGTCCTCCGTGCCCTCGACCTCCTGCACCCGGTCGGGCGTCACCAACCCGGAGAAGATGCCCTCGACGGCCTCTCGCACCGCCAGTTGCTCCTCGTTGAAGGTGAAGTCCATCAGCTCGTCCTCTCGTCTTGGGCGGCGTCCTGGGCGACGTCCTGGGCGCCCGCTCCGCCGGTGGCGACCCCGCCGGTGCCGGTGGCGCCCGGGTCCGGGCGGAACACAGGCAGCGTGAGGTCGTCGTCGAATGCTTCGAAGCCGGCGATCACCGGCATCCCGATGAACACCGAGTCCGGCGTGATGTCGGCGACGTTGGCCACCAGTCGGGTGCCCTCTTCGAGCTCGACCAACGCCACCACCAGCGGATAGTCGAACGCGGGGACCTGGGGATAGTGGTTGACCACGAAGCTGTAGATGGTGCCCCGGCCAGAGGCGGTGACCGTGCCCCACTCGAACGACTGGCACTTGGCACACGACGGTCGCGGGGGATGCCGGAGGGTCCCGCAGTTGGAGCAACGCTGGATGAGGAGCTTGTGCTCTTTGGCGCCGTCGAAGAAGAAGCGGTTGTCCTGGGTCAGTGCCGGCCGGGGCCGCTTGGGCCGCGGGGCGGACCCGGACGAAGGAACCGACGAAGGAGCGGATGTGGATGCCGCTGACGTCGATGCCGCTGACGTCGATGCCGCTGCGGACGCAGATGATGTCGGAACGGACGCCGGCGCAGCCGCGTCGGCCTTGGGCCGAGGCCGGAACTTGAGGATCCGGAAGAGCATGGTGGCCACCAGCTCATCGTTCTGGACGGTGTACTCGAGCCGAGTGGTGACGAAGTGGCCGGTCCCCAGGCCGGTGGCCTTCTCCGTCGAGACCGAGTCGATGACCGAGGTGCACGTGAGGAAGTCGCCGGGCACCAGGGGACGCACGTAGTGCTGATCGCAGTTGGTGGCCACCACCGAGGTGAACCCGGCCTCGTCGAGCATCATCATCAATCGGTCGTTTGGCGAAGCCCCCTTCAGTTCGCGGTTGGCGCGGGCCGCGTCGGCCGCCTCGGAGGCGCGCAGACCGCGCATGGTCCACGCCTGCAGCATGGTTGCGGGGGCGATGACTCCGGGGAATCCGGCCTCCCGCGCTGCGGCATCGTCGACGTAGACCGGATTGTGGTCTCCCATGGCCTCCACCCAGTGGCGGATCATCGGCTGGTTGACCGGGTCCCACGCCCGCACGGGCGGCCCGGTGGTCTGCCCGACGAAGGCCTGCAGTCGTTCGCCCAGCGACGGGCCGTCGGACGCCGAGGTGGCCGAGGCCTCGGCGTCGGGGACTGCCGTCTCCTGGGCGCTCACCGGGACGACCGCTTCATTCCCAGTCCGGCCATGGCCAGGATCTCGCGCTGGATCTCGTTGACCCCGCCGCCGAAGGTGTTGATCTGGGCCTGCCGCCCGGCGCGCTCGAGCTCCCCGTGGAGGGCGGCACCGGGCGAGCCGGGGCTCAGATACCCGGCGGCACCGACCACGCCGAGCAGGCGCCGGTAGATCTCGACCGTCGACTCGGTGCCGAACACCTTGACCGCCGACGAGTCGGCCGGGCCCAGGGTGCCGTCGGCCACGGCCGCCGTCATCCGCCAGTTGAGCAGCTTCTGGGCCTCCAACAGGGCGTACGTGCGGGCCAGCTCCTCTTGGATCCACCCCACACCGGTGAGGCCCTGGTCGGTCACCCACTCGGCCACCTCGGCCCACAGCCGCCGGGCGAGTGCGCTGACCGCCGCCAGGCCCACCCGTTCGTGATTGAGCTGTCCGGTGATCAGGCGCCAACCTTCGTTGAGCTCACCGACCAGGGCGGAGCGGGGCACTCGCACGTTGTCGTAGTAGGACGCGGTGGTGGCGACGCCGCCCACCGTCACCAGGGGCGTACACGAGAACCCGGGTGACGAGGTGGGCACCAAGAAGATGGAGATCCCCTTGTGCTTGGGGACATCGGGGTCGGTGCGGGTCGCCAACCAGATGTAGTCCGCCTGGTCGGCTCCGCTGGTGAAGATCTTGTTGCCGTTGATGGTCCATTCGTCGCCGTCCAGCACGGCCCGGGTTCGCAGCGAGGCCAGGTCGGTCCCCGCTCCGGGCTCCGTGTACCCGATGGCGAAGTTGATCTCGCCCGCCAGGATCCCCGAGAGGAAGAAGCTCTTCTGCTCGTCGGTCCCGAAGCGCATGATCATGGGCCCGACCGTGTTCAGGGTCACGAACGGGAACGGCGCCCGGGCCCGCTGCACCTCGGTGAAGAAGATGAACTGATCGGACGTCGGACGCCCCTGGCCGCCGTACTCCTTGGGCCAGCCGATGCCCAGCCAGCCGTCCTTGCCCATCCGCCGCACGAAGGAGCGGAACGCTTCGCCCCCCTCGCTCTCGGTGTCGAGCGCCCGGCGCACATCCTCGGTCAGCAGCTCGGCGAAGTAGGCCCGGAGCTCCTCCCGGAGCGCCAGCTGCTCAGGAGTCTCCTCGAGGTACATGACGTGTGATCCCTCCACTCTCGACATCAGAACCAAGCGGTGCTGCCCGGGCCACCATCGACGTGACGGCCGCGGGGCGACCCGAAGCGAGTGGGGACTTCGGGCAGCTCACGCCGTTCGACCCCTCCGACCCCCTGCACCGCTCAGCTCGAACGGCTGCGCCACCGTGCCACATCTGGTGGAGGCTCGCGGTGCCGCTCGCCTATGATAACTGATACGCGTTCTAGAAACGTCATCGCCAACCAGGGGCGAACGGGTCGGGTGTCAGAGGGCGCCGACCAGCTAGCAAGCGGGGGAGACACCATGGACCTAGCCGATATCGACCTGGGCGACCCGGAGAGGTTCGTGGACAGCGTCCCTCACGAGTGGTTCGCCTTCCTCCGCCGCGAGGCGCCCGTCCAGTGGCATCCGGATCCCGACGGCTTCGCCGAGGGGTTCTGGTCGGTGACCCGCTATGACGACTGTGTGGGCGTCAACCGCGACTACGAGCACTTCTCTTCCTACCGGTCGACGGCGCTGTTCCACGACATGGACGATGAGAACCTGGCCCAGCAGCGCATGATGATGCTGAACATGGACCCGCCCATGCACACCCGCTATCGAAGGCTGGTCAACAAGGGGTTCACCCCCCGGATGATCCGTGATCTCGAGGCCAAGGTGGTGGCGTCGACCGACTCCATCCTCGACGCCGTGTGCGAAGCGGGATCGGCCGATTTCGTCGAGCAGATCTCCGCCGAACTCCCCCTCCAGGTGATTGCTGACCTGATGGGGGTGCCCCAGGACGACCGGCACCTGGTCTTCGACTGGTCCAACAAGATGATCGGCTCGGAAGACCCCGAGTACCAGCTCGGACCCGATGCCGGTGCCCAGGCGGCCATGGAGCTCTTCGCCTACGCCGACGAGCTCTGCGCCAAGAAGCGCCTCGACCCCCACGAGGACCTGTTCAGCGTCCTGACCCAGGCGGAGATCGACGGCGACCAGCTCACGCAGCTCGAGCTCGACCTCTTCTTCCTCCTGCTGGCCGTGGCCGGCAATGAGACGACCCGCAACCTGATCTC
This sequence comes from Acidimicrobiales bacterium, assembly GCA_015478655.1. GTDB lineage: Bacteria > Actinomycetota > Acidimicrobiia > Acidimicrobiales > RAAP-2 > Bog-756. The sequence goes on from JADMIJ010000009.1 coordinate 56,963, forward strand.
CGGCGCCATGGTGGCGTTCTTCGACAACCCCGGACAGTGGGAGCGGCTGCGGGCCGACCGCTCACTCCTGCCTTCGGCGGTCGAGGAGATGCTGCGCTACGTGTCCCCGGTCATGCACTTCCGACGGTCGGCCACCGCCGATGTGGTCATCGGCGACCAAAAGGTGTCCGAGGGCGACAAGGTGGTCTTCTGGCACATCTCGGCCAATCGGGACGAAACCGTCTTCGCCGACCCCGACACCTTCGATATCGCCCGGACCCCCAACAACCACATGGCGTTCGGTGGGGGCGGACCCCACTTCTGCCTGGGGGCCAATCTGGCCCGCATGGAGATCCGGGTGATGTTCGACCGCCTCCTCGACCGGGTCCCCGACATCCGTCTCGACGGTGAGGTCCAGCGGCTGCGGTCCAACTTCATCAACGGCGTGAAGCACATTCCGGTGGCCTTCTCCCCATCGGCACCCCTCGGTCGCTGACCGGGGACGAGCAAGCAGAGAGCGGACCTCCGATCATGCGCTTCCATCAAGCAGTGACCTTCCTTCCCCTCGAGGAGGTACAGAGCCTGACCCTCGCCTCCGAGGACCTGGGCTATTCGGGGATCTACCTGTCCGACCATCTGTTCAATCCACGTGACCTCAAGTCGCGCTACACCTATTCGAAGGCACCCGACGGCGCACCCTTCTGGGAGAAGGAGACGTCATGGCCGGATCCCATGTGCCTGATCTCCTCCTTGTCCTCGGTGACCACCAAGCTGACCTTCACCACCGGCATCTACATCGCACCGGTCCGCGACCTCATCACCGTGGCCAAGTCGGTGGGCACCGCCGCGGTGCTGTCCGCCAACCGGGTCCGGCTGGGCGTCGGGGTGGGCTGGTGCGAGGAGGAGTACGTGCAGACCGGCCAGGACTTCTCCAACCGGGGCAAGCGATTGAACGACATGATCCCGGCCCTGCGGGCACTGTGGAAGGGCGGCTGGGTCGAGTACCACGGGTCCCACTACGACGTCCCGGCCTGCCAGATGAACCCCTCGCCCACGCTGCCAGTGCCCTTCATCGGTGGGGGCGACTCCGAGGCGGCGCTCGTGCGCGCCTCCACCTTGTGCGACGGCTGGGTCAACACCGGGGCGGCCACTCCCGACGAGGCATTCGTCCAGGTGAGCAAGATCAAGGACGCCCTCAAGCGGGCCGGGCGGGACAACGAACCGTTCTCCCTCTACCTGGCGGTCCGGGCCTTTCCCGACCTCGACCTCTACCGGCGGCTCGAAGACGCGGGGGTGACCGACCTGCTGTGCGCCCCCTGGATGTCCGTCCGGGCCACGGAGGGCGACACGCCCGAGTCGATCCACGATGCGCGCCTGGCGGCCTGCGAGCAGTTCGCCGAGCACTTCATCAACGTGCCCCTCTGAACCCGGCTCGCAGTGCTTCTTCCTCGGATTCCTCGGACGTGAGGGAGGCCTCCGGGTGGGCCGCTAGCTTCCGCAGCGGGTAGTACACCAGGCCGGCGACCGCGAATCCGACGTAGATCGAGATGTCGGCACCGTCCAGTCTCGTGGCCACGGGACCCACCACCAGGCCGGTGTTCATGAACGGCACCATGGCGGCAAAGCCCACGACCAGTGCCAGCAGAGCGGGCCATCCCGAACGGAGATTGGCCCACGGGAGCATGTGGATCAGCGTCCGGCGATCGACCTGGCTCCTGCGCTCCCTCCAGTCGATGAGGATGACGGCCAGGAAGGGGGCGATCCAGTAGGCCGTGAACAGCAGCACGTTCTGGAACTTGGCCGACACGTTCCCGGTGTGGAGCCAGAGGATCAGGAAGAAGGCGATGGCCGTCCCGAAGGCGGCCGAGATGTGCCGTTTGATCCGCACCCCTCCGGCCTGGACGGCGAGCGATCCGGAGTAGTCGTTCATGGCGTTGCTGGTGACGGCGCCGAACACGATGGCGATGAGGGCCAGCGTGCCCAGCACTCCCCCGCCCATGAGGGTCTGCACGCCGGCGGCGGTCTGGTCGGTGAGGGCCTTGGCCCCTAGGAGCCCGATGGCGTAGACCCACAGGAACGAACCCGCCAACCCGGCGAACGTGAGCCAGAAGAGCGGCCTGGGTGGGGTGTCGGTGGCCATGTAGCGGCTGTAGTCGGCGGCGTAGGTGGCCCAGCTGAAGCCGCCGCTGAAGGCGATGGTCGTCATGAGGACGAAGGTCCCGACGGCGGCACCACCGTGCACGGTGTTGTGCATGGGGAAGTTGCCGTGGGCCAGGACCTTGGCGGTAAGGACCACGAAGAGCACGGTGAGGATGCCTGCGCCCCACGCCTCCAGCCGATGGATGAACTCGTAGCCGAGGATCCCCACCAATCCCTCCATGGCGAGGACGACGGCGACCCCCACGGCGAAGGGGACGTGGAACAGGATCTGGGCTGCCTCGCCCCCGAACAGACCGACCAGGCCGTCCCAGGCCACCGAGGAGACCCACTGGACCAGGGCCGGGATGGCGATGGTCTTGCCGAAGGGGAGCCGGGCCAGGGGGAGCTGGGCCATGCCGGTCTTCGGCCCCCAGAGCGAGAGGGTGGCCAAGGGGAGCGCTCCGAGCACCACGCCGATGGCGATGGCGGCCAGCCCGGTCCACAGGCCCAATCCCAGGGTGGCGGCCAGGGTGCCGGTGAAGACCCCGGACAGCTCCATGTTGGGTGCGAACCACACCGTGAAGTTGCGCCGGAGCGCGCCGTACCGGGCGTCCTCGGGGATGGGGACGATCCCGGCCGTCTCGACGGTGAGGTCGCCCTCACGCCGGGGTCTGGACCCGTCGAAGACGCTGATCGCTGACAACTGTCCTCCGTGCTGGTCGGGAGCGTGCTGGTCGGGAGCGTGCTGGTCGGGGGCGTGCTGGTCGCGGGCGTGCTCGTCGGCGGGTGCTGGTCGGGTGGGTCCCCGCTCATCGGCACCACGGACGGGTCGGCAGCAACCCACGCGGCCAGCGGTCGACGCTGAGTGTTCGTGTAGCAGTGAAGACCGCCCGGACCCGGTCTGTCAAAGGGTATCGATCCCGGACGATGCCGGTTCCCATCTGGCACAACGTCCGGTTCCCGTCTCACCGGGCACCGGCGCAGCGCTAGCCTTCGGCCGGAGAGCTGGCCCATTGAGGCCCGGTAGGGTCGGTGCGGCATCAGCACGCACCAGGGTTTGTGCAACACGCACCAGGGAGGACGCCATGAAGGACATGAAGCTCGGCCTGCAGCTCGGCTACTGGGGTGCAGGCCCGCCGGCCGGTGCCACCGAGATGGTGGCGGAGGCCGAGCGGCTCGGCTTCGATTCGATCTGGACCGCGGAGGCCTATGGCTCGGACGCCCTCACCCCGCTGAGCTGGTGGGGATCCCAGACGACGCGGGTGCGGCTGGGCACGGCACTCTGTCAGCTGTCGGCCCGGACCCCGACCGCCATGGCCATGGCCGCCATCACCCTCGACCACCTGTCGGGAGGCCGGTTCGTGCTCGGGCTCGGCGTGTCCGGTCCCCAGGTCGTCGAAGGCTGGTACGGACAATCGTTCAAGAACCCGCTGGCCCGTACGACCGAGTACATCGACATCGTCCGCCAGGTCATCGCCCGGGAGGCACCGGTCACCAATGAGGGACCCAACTACCCGCTCCCCTTCCCGGGCGGCACCGGACTGGGCAAGCCCCTCAAGCCCATCGTGCACCCGCTCCGGAAGGAGATTCCCATCATCATGGGAGCGGAGGGTCCGAAGAATGTCGCCCTGGCGGCGGAGATCGCCGACGGGTGGTTCCCCATCTTCTTCTCACCCAACGCGGTCAAGGCCTTCGAGCCGGCGCTGGCCGAAGGGTTCAGCCGCGAGGGGGCGAGGCACACCGCCGACGATTTCGAGGTCATCGCTTTCGCCCCGACCCTGATCGACGACGACATCGAGCGGGCCGCTGATGGCTTCCGACCGTTCATCGCCCTGTACATCGGCGGCATGGGGGCCAAGTCCATGAACTTCCATTTCGACGTCTTCGCCCGCATGGGGTACGAGGCCGAGGCGAGCAAGATCCAGGAGCTCTATCTGGAAGGGCGTAAGGACGAGGCCGCCGCCGCCGTCCCCACCTCCCTCATCGAGGACACCGCCCTGATCGGACCGAAGGAGAAGATCCGCGACGACCTCGAGGGATGGAAGGAATCCATCGCCACCACGCTGCTGGTTTCCGGCAGCCCCGACACGCTGCAGACCATGGCCGAATTGGTGCTGTAAGGGCGCACAAAGGTGAGCCGCCCGATGCTGGCGGTCGTCGACCCGATGGCCGGTCGTGCCAATCGATGTGTGCTTGACCTATCCGTGGGGAGATCGGCTTGACCGGTTGAATCCGTTACCTCTCGATCCCCGTTGATGGCCTCATTGCAGGCCCGTCAGCGCTTGCCGGCTGCCAGCGATCTCCGGCGTGTGAGTGACCGATAGAGGTCCATCGTCCTGGGATGTACCGAATCGAATGGTTCGACGTCATCGGCCACGAGCTTGACCAGCTCGGCCATCACGGCCTCTACGCCGGCGGGATGTCCACCGAGATCGGCGGCCCGCATGAGCATCCGGTACAGGCGCTCGTCGTAGGGGCTCACCAGGAGACCCTTGCGCGAAGCCCACTCGGCGCCCTTGGGGTCCCCCGTCGCCAAGCAGGCACCGGCCAATCGCCCGCTGAGGTCGACCACTGCTGCTTCGATGGCTGGTCCGATCCCCTCGAGGATCGGCCAGTCCGCTGACCGCAGACCTTCGAACGGCCTGCCTCTCACCAGCTCCAGCGCGGATCGCCGATCCTTGTTGTCACGTGAGTCGGCAAGCACCACGAACCGGTCCCAGTCCGTCGCCACTGTCGATGACAGAGCCAGCCGGCCGTGCGACCGGGGCAGGTGATCGAGCCCGTCTGGAGACTGGCCGAGTGCTCGACGCGCCACCGACGCCGTCGAGTGGAGACTCGAAGGGGCCATCAGTCGGTCGGGCCACAACGCGGTGGCCCATGCCTCATTGGACGCACCATTCGGATGCAGAGCCAGGTAGATCACCAGTTCGCGTGCCCCCGCCCTGGTGAACTCCCGGGCCGCGCCGCGAATCTCGATCGGTCCGAGCACGGCCACCTCGACCTGGTGGACTCCTCCGTTGAGCTCTGATGTCACCGGGCCGGTCGCTGCACAACCATTCAACGAGTCGGTCGTCGGACGCGCGGGCACCGGTCCACCGACCGACCGGACGTCCTCTTCCACGGGAGCGGGCAGTGGTATCGGAAGGTCCACGTAGGGCTCGTCCGACGACAGGATTGACTCGCGGTTCGATGCTGTGTCCAGAAGCAAGGTGACCTCGTCGAGTTCCTCGGACTCGAGCCGTTGAGGGAACACGACGGAACCGAGGAGATCCAGCGATGACGGGTTGTCGGTACTGGTGAGGCTGATGAGGAACGGGGAAGCCGCCTGACCGCCGACCGTAACGATGGCAGTCCCCTGACTTGGGTCCGACGCAAGGCCCAGCAGATTTTCCGTATCGGATTTCGGCGTCGCAGGACCACAGATGACGACCACGGGGTCCCACGCATCCGACGCCTCCACACATCGGGCATGGGCGAAGGACCGGTACCCAGTGGCCTCCAATAGCGCCGTACCGCTGATCCTCCGGTGACTCAACTGGCGGATGAGCCACGGCACGTCGGGAACGGTGGTGACTCGCTCGAAGCGTTCCAGTTCGGCTCCGAATCCGACCAGAAACAGGTCGAACTGGCCAGCCCAGAGCGAGGTCGCCAGCTCCAATGCCAGGGCGCGCACAACTCCTTCGCAGCCGGCGGGATCACCGTTGATGACGAGGGAACCCATGGATTCCAAGTTGACCATGACGAGACCGTCCTCACTCAGCCCGACAGTCGCCAGCATGGGGGCCGGTGCCCCCTTCACCTCAGCGCCCGATGTCCGTTGATCGGATACGACCCCGCGATCGATCAGGACCGATCTGCCGTCCTCCTTGAGTGCGAACGGATCACAGGCCGGGCCGGCGTCGACGGCGCTCTCCAAGACGAGCTCGATCACCTCTCGATGGACACGGACCCCGTTCACCACCGGCATCCCTCGGCCTGACGCCATCCAGGTCCGCACCAGCAACCTGAGCGAGTGGTCGACATCGTGGACAACAGCGGGACCGTCACCGATTCGAAGTCTCTGTTCGAACGCCCTCCCCATTTGGTCCGGCAGCCTGATGTAGGTGCCATCGTTGCGGTGCCGTTGCTGCGCACGTCTCATCCGCTCGAGGAGATTGACGACGCCGGCGCCAACCACGCCACCACCGACGGGGGTGAACGGGGGCAATGGGTGCCCGGCCGGATTGCCGCGATTTGTCGGCACCGACGGAATGACAGCAGCTTGGGTACGGGCGCCGATGAACCCATTGGCGTACCCGGGTAGTCCGTCGGAGAGCAATGGAGGTGGCCCCGGATCGGGCCGATTGTCGATGCCACGGTGTCCGTGACGCATGGCGCCGCGTAGGTCGCCCTCCGGGGGACGGGCGGGTGTGTCCCGGCGACGGTCGCATGGGTCCGGGGGACGGTTGCGTGTGTCCGGGTGAGGATCACCCGTGACCGGGGGAAGCCTGAGGCTCCACCCAGGCCTGACCCAGTGGTCCGTCGTGAGAGCGTCCCCGTCGGGCTGGGTCATCCCATAGTTGAGTTCGGCGATGTCCTTCCAGAGCAGGGCCGATCCGAGTCGGCTCGCCGCAATGGACCACAGCGTTTCTCGAGGCAGGACGACGTGCGAAGGACTCGGGTGGCGCTCCCTAGGTTCTGGCAGATCCGCCGCTGACAAGAGCGGACCGGCCGAGGGCGACGACCTGCCCGATGGCACCTGAATTGAGCCGACCGTCCCCTCGACCTCGTGGCCCGCAGCACTACCACGGAGCAATACCTCTGAGTCATGACCGGGTGCACGACAGCCGCCGCCATTCAGCATGCCGTGGAATGGCCGATCGGACGAAGGTGGCCAAGGTCGGTCGGCCCGGACAGTCGAATCGATCGGGTCAATCGGGTTCGTCGGGTCGGTCGGGTCAGGCGGACCGGTCGGATAGATCGGGTCGGCCATTTCCGGAGCTCCTGCGAGGCTCCATGTGCCTGCGAGGCTCCATGTGGTGTTGCGATCGACTGAAGCGATAGGCGGGGCTACAACGCCGACTGACCTCAGGTCGTCGATCACCCTGATCATCGCGGTCGGCGACTCGGCGGCCGGAGCCGTTGCAGCAGATGGTCGATTCGGGACGGACCCCTGTCGCGACGCGGCCGACACGGCAAGTGCCGTACCAACGAGGCACGCGGCTATCGACTGCATCGTCCGACTGGCCGGTAGCCGCATCGACGATCTGCCGCTCGCCCGGGATTTCAGTTCCAACACCACGCAGGCCGTCATCCACGTCCAGGAGATCCAGGCCAATAGCAGGCCTCCCCTGACCAACCAGTGGGCAATCAGCTGAGGATCGTACGACCGGTGGGAGTACGCCTCTCCGGAGTGGGCGAACCACAAATGAGGGAGAGGAGATCCTCCAACCGAATACAGCACGGCCGGAACGGCCAACACCAGCGCCACCAAGGCAGCCATGGACAGTGCCGCCCGGGCCAGGCCGTGACGCCGAGCCTGTCTCGACACGATCCCCCTGGTCATGGAGCGGCCGCCGTCACGCCGCGTACGTCAACGGCCGATGCCGAGGCTGACACCGGCAGGCTGGCGATACCAACGATTCCGAGGATCGCGGTGCGAATCCGGTACTGCACCTGAACGTGCACGACACCCGCAGAGGCCGTGGCAACGCCGGGATGGCCGGCAGCCACCGTGAAGGCCTCTGCCGCCGCCACGGCTGCGCTCGGATCAATCCGGACGGTGCCCGCTCGAAGGGAGTCAACCGACAATGCTCCGGCTCCGGCCCTGGCTGCCTGCTCGGCTTCGTCATGAGCAGCCTGTTGGGCGGTGATGGCCGCACCACCATCCACGACCAGCCCGAGCAACACGAAGATCGCTACCAGGAGGAGCGCTACGAATGCGCTGATCGAGCCCTCCTCAGGCCAGGCGCTCTGCCTTGATGTGCGACCGCCGGTGCGTCCAACCGCTGGACGATCCACCAGCCGGTGTCCCCCACGAAGTGTTCGAGTGCCAACCGCCACAGGGCTCAGCCCACTGCTCGGTACGGATCGATGGGAGCGGTCGCCGACGCCTGGACCGTCGTGGAGCCGGGCATTCCCGGTACTGCGATGTCGGACAGCGCGACGTGGCACGTGACCGTCACCGTCACGTAGCCGCCCGGTTGGAAGTGGCTGGCATCGGTGACGATCTGGGGGTTCGTGCACGCATGACCGCGATTGGAGATCCCTACGGCGGCGTCGACGGCCGCCCCCCTTTGGGCACTATTCGCATCCGACATCACTGCAGCAGCCTGCGCTCCGGCCCTGGATGCCTCGACGACCTCTTGCCGCGATGCAGACACACGACCGAACACCAACATGGTCAGAGCCAGGACGAAGAGGATCGGAGTGATGACGACCAATTCGACGGTAAGGCTTCCCACATCACCCCGCATCCGTCGCCCACTCATCCCGATGTCCGAAATTCCTGAACCGGGCCGATCACCGTGGCTGACACCGGCAGAGACAAGCCCGGGAGTATCGAAAGGGCGCGGCCGACGACGGTGAGGCGGACCTGATCTCCCGGCAACAGTGCGGCGGTGGCGCTCGATTTTTCCAAGTCTGAGCCGGCTCCTTGCAGCACCGATTGAGCGCGGCTGATTCCTGTCGCCGCTCCACCTCCCGAGGAACGAGCTGCCCGATCCCCCTCAGATGCGGCCAGCTGGGCCACCTGAGCCGCATGTGCCCACAAGGCGAACTGCACCACCGCCAAGAGGATCAACATGATGACGGGGATGACCAGGACCGCCTCGATCACCACCGAACCCCGGTCGGTGTTGTGGCGACCTCGGGTCCGACGAGCCGGTTGGGCCCGTCGCCGCCGGTGGGCCGGAGACATCACTTGGGCGAGAGGCATCCGTCGGGCCTCGATGTGTGCCATGAGCGGGTGGCCTGCACCAGCCCCGTGCCTCGTTGCCTCTGGAACGCGATGTCGATCGCTAGTTGAGATTGATCGAGTTCGCCTTCGACGTCACCTTGGCGACGATGATCGCCCCCACCGCGAGGGCCAAGGCCGCGAAGATCGCGGTCAGAACGACCTTTTCCACCACGGTCCCGGCGTCGTCCCACCCACCGCTGGCTCCGATCCGAGCTCGTAGGTAGGACCACAAGACCACTATGTGATTGGACATGTTGACTGTTCCTTTCCATTGGGATTGAACCTCGGACGCCGGGCACAAGACCAACTGTCGAGGTGCCCGTAACACGCAGTGCTCCGGACCTGACCGCACAGGTTGCAGTACGGGGTTGCGCCATCAGAAGCCGCTCAGGATCCGGCTGAAGGCGGGATAGCCCACGAACAGGAGAAATCCAAGGAGCAGGAGCGAACCGGGAAGGAACAGCCGCTCGGTCATGGCATTGGCAGCAGACTCCGCATCGGCCTGTTCATGCCGACGGATCGACACCGCCCTGGCGCTGAGTGACTGCCGGATGCGGGCGCCTTCCGTGCCGGCCAGCTGCAAGGTCGTCGACAATTCGACCAGTTCGGGAACGCCGATCGATTCTCCGAGTTGGCCGAGGGCGATCCAGGGAGACCGTCCGCTGTCCCTCGCCTGCATGAGGGCTCTCGCCATCCGTCGGGCCGCCCAGTCGCCGCTCACCTGGGAGGCGGCGAACATAGCTCCCTCAACGCCAACGCCACCGGCCAAGCCCAGGACCACCAGGTCCACAAATGAACCGATCACGATCCGAAAGTGACGCCGGCGTTCCCGGGCCCGCTTGAACAGTTCGAAGACGGGGATAACAAGCCCCCCAAAGCCGCCGATGAGTGCAACAAGGATCGCTACCTCGACTGGCGTCGACACCCCAACGAGCTGGGCCACCAACCAGAGAAACGGCGGAGCCAGCAGCCCGGCTCCCCCAAGGACAAGCACCTGCGTCGCCAACCGCTCTAGCGACTGTCCGGAAATGGCGAGACAGGAAGCGAAGTCCGGCCACCGCGACAACGCCCGTATTCCCGTCGTGTCAAGATAAGCGACCATCGTTCGACCTGCCCGCAGCGACATCGTCTCGCTACCGTCAGGGACAGTGTCCTTCGGGAGGGGCCGGTTCACCGCTGCAGCAACTGCGTCGAGCGACCGCGGCGACCACCTCAGACCACAGACCACGCCGATGCACCCGAGTCCTGTAACTGCGCCGGAGAGGATCGCCAGCTTCATTGCTCGACGACCTGCCGACCGAGCAGACGCACTGGCGCCGGCGGGCGGGCGAGAGCCACCATCAGCGTCAGACCGGCGGCATAGAGGACGCCTACCACCATGAGCACAACTTGGCCCTTCGTCGACCCGAATGGTGCCAGATAAGAACGGGCCACAAGGGTCAGTCCCACGGCGAACAAGATGGAGAACACCAAGACGGTGCGTATCCCGCTCCTCACCGCGGCCCGGCTGACCTCGATGCGAAGCCGAAGGGCGACCTCGTCCCTGGTCGAATCGGCCAGTGCGGCGAGGAGGTCTCCTACCCGCTGGGCGCGGGACGTCACTGCCAGTTGGAGGGCGCAGACCACCCGGTCGGCACTGGGATCACCGAGTTCGTCTGCGAAATGGAGCAGAGCATCACGAGGGTGCATTCCGGCACTGAATCGCGCCGCCAGCCGAGTGGTGGCAGGTCGGATAGGTGGTGGGCTGAGCGGAGCAGTGGCAATGATGGCCTGGCTCAAGCCCGCCGAAGCCGCCAGCGTTCCTTGCAACATCTCTGTCCAGGTAGCGATGGCCTCGATCTTGACGATGGAAACCGACCCGGACGTCTGACGAAACAGCCTGGGCAGCCCAACGGTGCCGACGCCGGCGATTGGGACCGCCGCCGGCCACCTGGTGACCAGGCCGGCCGCAGCGCCGACCCCTCCGGCCAGGACCAACGTGGGAATGTTGGACCGAAGGAGGGCCACATATCCATGGGTCCGCGCCCCGTCCTCATCGCTCCGACCGGTCCGCCATGATGCAACGATCCCAACGACTCCGAGGCCGAAGCACAGTCCAGACACGGCGACCAGAGCCTTGCTCATACCAGCATCCCAAACGCATCCGACGTTGAGGGCTCGTAGCCGAACAGCCGCAGCTCCCTCACCGTCTCCGGACGAATGGGCGATGCCGCAACAGCCCGGCGGTCGGATCCGGGACGGAAGATCTCGTTGGAGATGACCTGGACCCCTTCGGCATCCACCACCTCTCGGACCGAGGACACGAATCGCTGTCGGTTGGGGGCCGACGGGAAGTGGCAGGGTACAGCCGCCTCATCCGAGGGATGACCTGAAGCATCGAAAGCCAACCCGCTTGCTCTGTGGTCCTGAATGGTTTCGCTGTCGAGGTGTACCACGAAGTGAATCGCACCTGCGATCAGGAGATTGCTCGCCTCCAGCGGCAGGCGCTCGGGAGCCTGCACCGCGTAGGACGCGATTCGTCGAAAGACGCCGGCAGACGAATCGGAGTGAATCGTGCACATCGAGCCGGAGCGACCCTGGCTCATGGCGTTGAGCATGGGCAAGACCTCGTCACCGAGGACCTCCCCGACGATGACCCGGTCCGCGTTCATCCGAAGTGCTCGCCGGACCAGGTCGGCGACCGAGATCAAACCCTCACCCTCGACATTGGCAGGACGAGCCTCGAGCGCCACCATGTCCGGGTGCCGGTCTGGGGCGGCATGGAGCCCGAGCTCGAGGGCCTGCTCGATGGTCACGATTCGTTCTCGAGGACCCACCTCGGCAGCCAAGGCGCGCAACAGCGTCGTCTTGCCGGAGTTCATGGCGCCGGACACGACGATGTTCTTCCGGGCTCTCACTGCTGCGCCCAGCAGCGACGCCAGATCCCTGTCGACCGTTCCGAGCCGAGTGAGGTCCTCGAGCGACAGATCGGAGAAGCGGTGCCGTCGTATGGAGACTGATGGCCTGGCGGTCACAGCCATGAGTGCGGACAGACGACTCCCGTCGGGCAGACGCAGATCGAGCTCGGGCCGGGCAAGGTCGAACCTCCGTTCGGACAGCCCGAAACGACTCGCCGCCGAGCGGACCGTGTCGATCAGCTCTTCGTCCGACTCGGCGATCGCCGGCATCAATCGCTTCGAACCATCCGCAAACGTCGCCCAGACCCGATCACATCCGTTGATGTCGATGTTCTCGATTTCCGGATTGTCGACCAGTTCCTGCAGCCGGCCCAGCCCGAACAGCGCGTCAAGCACTGACTGGGCAAGGCCCTGCTCATCGTCCGGGCCCCTCGGCGCCCATCCATGTGCGCCCTCGTCCACGAGAGCGTCCAGGTGAGAAAAGATTTGCTGACGGGCAAATTCGCGCCGGTCATCGCCGGTCAGCAGAGACGCTTCACCGCTGGCCAGATCCTCCGCCACCAATTGGCGAATGGCTGATGCGAGTGCGCCGCTCACCGCAACACTTCCTGGCTGGAATCTTGGGCTTCCGGCTGGGCAGGCGAGATACGAGTCGACAGGTTCGTGAGTCCATTCCGGACTCGGCCGGAGAGGCGGGCCCTTCCGGATCGGCGACTAGATGGGAGGCTCGATGGGGGAACCGTCTCCCCGCCCAGCCCCCAACTGGCGAGGGGCTCGGGCCCGTCCACGGTTACCTCTTCTTTGCTGAAGATCGCCGCTTCTTTGCTGAGGGTCGCAGCCAGCCGGGCGGCGGACGCGACCAGTAGAGAACGCGACAGTCGCCGGGCGCTGCCCCGGCCGCCGGCAACCACGCCGGCCGAAGCCGGATCGTGGGGGATTTCACCGATGACGGGGATGCCCGTGAAGCGCTCGATCTCAGCGCTGGAGTACTCGCCAGTCGGGATCACGACCAGGCCAGCGCGATCCTCGCAACGGGTGAGGAGCTCGGGGGCAGCGTCGCGCATCTTCAGCACCGAGGCCACATCGCTCCGGAGCACGAAGGTCGCGGCATCGCAATGGTCCCACCAATCCCCCGGCAACGATGCAGCCGGTACCACCCGTCCCACATCGACCAGGAGATCCCATGGACCTCCCGCATCCGAAGCGGCGCTCGACAGCAGGGCCTTCGTGATGCTCATCGAATCCCCACCTTCAAGATTCCGACCTCCGACCAGCACATCGAGTCCACCGGGAAGTTGCTGCAGATGCGGCGCGATCTCCGGAGGAGAGCCGGTGCGCCGAAGCGCCGTGGCGAACGATGACAACCCGCACCTCGACGACAGGCCGAACCGGACGGCCAGGTCGGCACCGCTCGGATCGCACTCCACCACGATCACTCGGCGCCGCGCCGGCCACGTGGCGGCGGTCAGCGTGGCCAAGGTGGTGACTCCCGGAGCGCCCTTGGCGGAGGCGAATAGCACAACCGTCATGAAGCCGATCCAGAGGGCGCGCTGATTCCCTGTCCCCCGGCCTGGCTGCTTCCCTGCCCGCCTGCTTGGCTTCGAGCGCCTGATGCCGGAACGCCGGCGCCGTTCGGCAGAAGAACCAGACTCACTTCATCGGCAGCAGCCGCCGTTGACACGCCGGCGGCGAATGTGGCTGACACCTCGACCGAGACCGATTCCACAACACTGGCTGAGGTGCTGGCCGGCGGAATTTCGACGTCGAAGACGTTGGCCTGTGGAACCAGAACGCCCCTAGATTCCGTCGATCCGTCGGATGAGCCGCTTGCCGTGGGTTGCACGGGCTGGGCGGATCCCGGAATCGCAGTCTGCACGATCATCACCCTGTCGCCGGCTTTGAGTCCGGACGAGGGGAGTTGGCCCGCCTTGAGAGCCAATCCGACGACTGCGTCTCCCACCCCGATCGGCTGAGCGCCGGTGACGTCGCTCGTTGTCAACAACGATCCGGCCGGGATGGTGACAGCCGCCCGTTTGCCTGATAGCTCCGAAGCAGCGGATACGGGGATCGGGGTCACGCCGCCGGAGATGGCCACGCTGGCCTGACCGAGATCACTTTCGACAATGGGTTGGCCTTGTTCGATGGTGGTGGTGACGATGACCACGGGACTCTGACGATTGGCCGAGGAGTAGGAAGCGGCGAACACGGAGATGCTGGCAAACACCACCGCCGACGAGGCCACCACCATCAACGGCCTCCTGCCGCGGGAAGGTGTTGGAAGCCGGAACTTCCCCTTCTGCTCTGCATCGGAAGGAATAGCAGGTGCGCTCCGCTCGAGGATCGCGGTCACGACACTGACCAGTGAGTGAGAACCCCGCCCGTGGGTGGCACGTATGCAATGGTGTTGATGCTCTCCACTTGTTCGACTCGCACCAACGAGTCCGACGAGGTGTACAGGGTAGGAAGGACGCCTCCGCCCGCGGCACCTTGCGCGGACCACGAAACGGTCCAGGTGACGGTGGCCCTTACGTCGAATGCGCCATCATTCGGGTTGCCGTCTGTCGAGGGTTGTCCGGCGGATGAGCTCGCATAGGTGTAATCGCAATTGGTTGTCTGCGACGACGACGGCCGTGCCGAATCGAACGCTGTTCCAGGTCCTCGACACGCCACGACCGCTCCGTCCCCCATCGACCATTCGACGGACACAGGGTTTGCTACCGCGGTGGCACTCACGGTGCCAGCGGACGCGGTCACTGACACCGGATGCCATATGCCAGAGTCGATCCACAGCCAGGTGGGCAGATTGACCGTCGAGGCGTTCGACGGATTGAAATGGCCGGAAGGTGGTGGGAGCTGAAGCGACCGCTCGGCCTGGAGTGCCAGTGAACGTGGATCGACAGCTGGGGCGGTCGCAGTGGATTGATCTGGGATCCACTCTGTCTGGGTGGTACTCGCACCGCTCGACTGATCCGTACACCGAACGGAGTACCAGCTACCAGGAGTCGGTCCGCCAGGGGCAATTCCTCCTCCGTCATTGAGAACGAGCTTCAGATACGTGCACACCCATGGACTGCCGCCTTGCCCGCCACTCCCTTCGCCACCACCGCCCGATCCAGCGGGCGCGCCCGGTGACGACCCCCCATCGGTGGCACCGACGGTCACGGTGCCGCCGGCACTATCACCCCCGGATGTGCCCGCATGAGCTGTGTTCGGGATGAGTAGGACCAACATCACGATCGATACCGACGCGCCGAACACGCCCGCCACACGCCGACCTGGCCGACCCCGAAAGGCGATGAGCGCGCTGGTTAAGGCGCGCAGGACTTGCCTTACGCAATTCGTTGAGTGTCCAATCTTCGAACGTTGTTGACCAGTCGGCCGAATCATCGGGAGCGCACGATATGAGTCGCCGCAACGGGGCGCAATCATCGTTGCATCCCGAGTGCAACAACTTCGGCGGGAGCGGATAAGCCCTTGCAGGCCGCGGCGCTCTGCCGACATACGAACTTCGTCAGAACGAACACGCCTGAAGCGTTGCTGGTCCACTTTGCAGGTCGGCTTGACCACAACCTTGCACGTTCGTTGCCCCGGAGGGTCCCACACGGTCAGTCGGAGCGTCTGGTCTCCGTAGACAGTGCGCGCCCTCCGGTCATTCCTTGATGCGCCCCCGTGTCATTCCTCGACGGTGAACAGTGGTGGGTCGGGGCCGTCGGTAGCCCCGGCGGGCGGTGGTGGTGACGCCGTGGCTGGGGGCGGCGTCCGGCCCTTGGTGCTCCCCCGCCGGCGGCCCCGGCGCCCGGAGGGGGGCCGGGGTTTGGGAGGCGGCAGCCAGCGCCAGCGGCCCGGTCCGCCCAGGAGCTCGAAGCCCTGGTGGGTGCGCAGGTAGTGGTGGTGGCCACAGAGGCGGGCCAGGTTCTCGATGGTGGCCGGGCCCCCCTGGGCGAAGGCCACGATCCAGTGGTCCCG
>JADMIJ010000123.1 GCA_015478655.1 Acidimicrobiales bacterium
ACTACACGCTCACGCCGACGCCAAACGCGTAATCAAAATCGCGGCGGGCCCTTACGCTGTTTTGTGGTCAAGTCTTTTGCCATGGCCAAACCACTACCCATCCATCGCACCCGTGAATCCTTCCGTTGCGCGGACTCCATGCGGTACCCCCCGCCACAGAGCGGCGAATGACCCACGCCGACGCATCGCCACGAGTTTTGAGTATGGCAGTTGCCCCGCTCGTTTTGCCAGAGTTCAAAATGGGAATGTCAGAGGGCGTGGCAACCGTCTCAGCCGCTTCTACGCTCGTGCCTGAAGAGGGCGCTTCCCTGACTGAAGCAGACCCATCTGGGCTCAGCGTCGAGGCACTCGCATGACGACCTTCCAGAATGAGGTGGCTGACGAACACGCTTCGGCTACTGGCGGAATTCCGGGTCAAACCGCCGACGTTCTGATCCTCCCCGCCGAAGTCGAACGTGACCTGAACGAGAGCGATGGGTCGTTGGGCTCCCTGGGCCGCCCATTCGATCGACGCAATCCGTTCTTCGTTGGCATGGCAGGGGCTTTCGGTGTGGCCGTGGCCTACGTCGTCTTCCGGGGCATCGCCGACATCACCAGCGTCTTGGTCGTCGTGGGGCTGGCGCTGTTCATCGCCATCGGACTGAACCCCATTATTGATCGCCTGATAGCTCGGTCATTGTCAAGGGGCGCTGCGGTTGCCATCGTCACATTCGGCTTTGTGCTGATCGTTGGGGTCTTTGTCGTGGTAGCCACCCCACCAATCACGCACGAGTTTCACGTACTAGTGACGAGCTATCCCCGGTACAAGGCGGATCTCATTGCCGGAAGGGGCTGGGCCGGTCGCTTGATGCTGAAGCTCCACCTCACTGGCTACCTCAATGGAAAGTCCAAGATAGAGCTGCCCGTTGCTGGAGGCATGCTGGGCGCAGGCAAGGCGCTCCTCTCCGTGGGCGTAGCCACGGTGAGCGTCGTGGCGCTCACCGTCTATTTCCTTATCGCGCTACCGGGAGTGAAGAACCTATGGCTCTCGCTGATCGTGCGAAGTCGCCGCGAGCGCGTGGCCCTGCTTACCGACGAGGTCTTCGATCGTGTCGGGGGGTTCATGCTTGGAAACCTATTTACGTCGCTGATCTCAGCGGTCGGTACCTACATCTGGCTGGTCGCCTTCGGTGTTCCCTACGCCTTGCTTCTTGCGCTGGTTGTAGCGGTGCTCGACTTGATCCCCATGGTCGGATCGACCATTGCCGGCGTAATCGTCTCGCTCGTTGCGCTGACCAAAGGGCTGCCGGTGGGAATTGCCACAGCGGCTTTCTACATCACCTACCGGTTCTTGGAGGACTACCTCTTGAACCCACGCGTAATGAAGCACACGGTCAAAGTCTCACCCGGTCTTACCATCATCGCCACCCTCGTCGGAGGATCGCTGCTCGGGATTATCGGAGCACTGATTGCCATTCCGATTGCTGCCACGATTCACCTTTTGCTCGAGGAAGTGGCATTTCCAAGGCAGAACCGACGCTGACGACTGCCCAGTGAAAAGTCCGACGATATGAGCAGCCCGAAGCGGTCCGGAGTGGTCTTTGATGTGGATGGAACGCTGGTCGACTCCAACTATCTCCACACGTTGGCGTGGTCTCGGGCCTTCGAGGATGTCGGTGAGTGGGCTCCCATGAACGCCATTCATCGCCTGGTCGGGATGGGTGGAGACAACTTGGTTCCAAAACTCCTCGGCCACGACTGTCCCGAAGCAGTGGAGGCCCGCTCAGCTCACTATCGGGACCTCATCGGGGGAGTCCGGCCATTCCCCGGAGCGGGAGCACTAGTGGCTTCTGCCCATGAGCGCGGATTGAGCACGGCGCTGGCCACCTCATCTCCCTCTGACGAAATAGATTCGCTCTTGGGGATCCTCGGTATTGCGGAGGTGCTCGACGCCCTGACAACGGCAGATGACATAGAAACGTCCAAGCCGGACCCAGAAGTATTCCTCACAACGATGGAGGTTGCTTCGTTGGATCCTGCCCGGACATTAGCCATCGGGGACAGCGTCTGGGACGTCGAGGCGGCGCGCGGAGCAGGGATCGGTTGCCTTGGAGTGGAGTCCGGTGGGTTCAGCCATCATGAACTCAGTGAAGCGGGAGCCCTGCATGTGTACCGAGACGTCAACGAGATTCTTCAGCAATTTCTCACGACACCTCTGGCGCTCTTGCTTGGTTGACCGCACACCCTCTCGAGTTTGCCGGGCTGGGTATCGGGTATGGCGCAGGGGGGCCTGTCCCACCTCCGGTCCCCTCCGTTTCCCGATCTGAAAGGTTCCGACCATGGTTCGCATCCCGGGGAGGAAATCACCGAGCCGGCGCCGACGTGAGCCAGCAATAGCCGCGGGTGCCTCCCACGGAGGACCGCGGGTGTGGACGCAGGGTGGCGAGGTACCTAACGCCACCGGCAGTGGGCCGGTGGATGACAGTTACAACATGGTCCGAATCGGGGAGGCTGGGCCCGCCCAGAATGACGAACTTCATCGTCGCGGGAAGATCACGCCCTTCGACCACGAGCGAATTCGTGAGCCGCACGCCCAGGGAGCGGCGGCGCACGGGACATTCTGATCGGGCCTTTGGATGGCATCGGCATTGGGACATGGGGTGGTGTCAGCCATCGGACCAGTGACTCCGGAGAGCCGGGTCGATCGAAGGGCTGCCAGTCCCTCCGCGGAATCGAGTCGGTTCGGGGTAGTGATGCCCGTGCACGATGAGGAGCAACTACTACCAGCGGCGCTGAATTCTCTGGATCGAGCGCTCGTCCATGTCTCAGGGGGTTGCATGGCGATCGGCGTCACTATCGTGCTCGACGCGTGCAGCGACCGGAGTGGCGACATCGTTGAAGAGTGGCGACGTCGTGCCGTCCACCTCGATCGGAGGTATCACATTGAAACTCTCGAAACGAACGTCCGCAGCGTTGGTAAGGCAAGGAGGATGGGGTGCCAGGTGCTGCTCCAGAGGTGGTCCGACGTCGCGCCGGGAACGATCTGGCTTGCCACCACCGACGCCGATTCGGAGGTCCCCCTTGACTGGGTCTCCGCCCAGTCGAGGATACGTAGCGAAGGTGGCCAGGTTTGGGTGGGTAGCGTACGCGTCCATGACTGGTCCGGCCGCAGGCCTGGGACTGCAGAAGCGTGGCGTCGCCAATACGAGACAGAGCGCTGGCCCGTACATGGAGCGAACTTCGGAATCGATGGCGCAACATATCTCGCCGCAGGCGGTTTTCAAGGATTGTCGTCTGGTGAGGACCGGGCACTCTTCGAGAAGGTCGTCGCACTTGGAGCCGTGATTCGGCACGACCCGATGGGTCGGGTTGTCACCAGTGGCCGCCGAGAAGCGCGCGCCCGTCACGGCTTCGCCCATGCGTTGACATCGATTGAAGCAACGATTGCCTCGGAACGCACGTCAGCAGTCCTGCGCAACCACCGAAACGACTGTGACCTGGAAACACGAAGACCAAATCGTTGACACCGAGTCCGCCTGCTTGAGGCAAGCCTCACTGTGTGGCCAGCAGGGACGTCCCCCCACAGCACGAAAGGAATACGAGCATGGATCAAGAAAGGTTCACTGAGCTCCTGAACGAGGATCTCAGCACCGAATACCAGTCGATTGTCCAGTACAACCTGCATATCTCGACCGTCACCGGCCCGGAGTTCGTGAGCACGATCGATGAACTGACCAAACATCTCTCGCAGGAACTCAACCACGCCCGGGTCCTCGCTGCCCAGATCTCCTTCCTCGGGGGTGAGCCGACCACAGTTGTGCGGGATGTTCCGGAGACGACGGATTCTCGTGGCGCCCTTGAAGCCGATCTCCGACTCGAGCAAGCACAGCTCGAAAGGTATCGAGAGCGATTCAGCCAGGCCAGCGACCTGGGCTTGGCTGACGTGGGCGAGGCGCTCCGACCGCTGCTCCAACAAACCCAGGAGCACGTCCAGGATCTCCTGACGGCCCTGGGACGCTAGCTGCTCGAGCGATGACCGAGACGCACGCATTGGCCCTAGACCAACGCAAGACACCGAGAGTCCTCGCGCGATTCCTTGAGGTGGTCTCTGCATTTGCCCGTCTCCCCCTCCCGGGACACGGCGACACCTGGGAGCGCTTCGAGATCCTCGCGTCGCTAGCCGAGGAAGATCTCTCGCTGGCACGGCTGGGAGAAGGGCACGCAGACGCGCTGGCCATTCTCGATGAGTCAGGTCGTGGGGTTCGACACTCCGGGGCGAGCTACGGCGTGTGGGCGGCGCGCACTGGCACTGGCGGAGTGATCGCCACCCCAGTGGCCGGTGGTTGGCAGCTTGCCGGTCGGAAGCCGTTCTGCTCGGGCAGTGCAATTGTCGATCGGGCACTGATCACAGCCAAGGCACCGGACGGCTACCGGCTATTCGATATCGCCACGGATGACGTTGTGATCGATACGGCCACTGATTCGTGGCCGGCCGTTGGTATGGCTGATTCCCTCAGCGAGACACTCACGTTCGGCGGGTCGGTCGTCTCTGAGGACGACGCGGTCGGACCGCCCGGGTTCTATACCGATCGACCGGGGTTTTGGTTCGGTGCCTGCGGAGTGGCAGCCTGCTGGTACGGCGGGGCTCGAGGGCTCGTGACAGGAGTGGTAAAGCATCTCTGTGCTGATCCGGGGGACCTATTGCTGGCGGAGATTGGAAGGGCTGCGAGCGGGCTTTGTGGGATGAGCGGTGCTCTGCAGGTTGCCGCAACGGTCATCGATCTCGACCCCGAAGACAGGAAAGACGAAGCACGGGCACGAGCGCTGGCGCTTCGTCAGATCGTTCACGACTTCTGTGAGGACGTCCTGAGATACACGGCAGCCGCCGGCGGGGCCCGCCCGCTCTGTCACGATCTCGCTCAAGCCCGAAGGGCGGCCGATCTCTATGTGTATCTGGCGCAGCATCATGGGGCAGCAGATGCAACGAGCCTGGGTCGTCTGATCGTTGAGGGCCAGCGATGGAGCTGAGCGTGGATCGGGCTCATCTGGACACGCCTGAGACGAGCGTGGCAACTGTCGGGGCGTGTCGATGCCTTGCCCTCGATCGAACTGGATCGACATCACGGGGACGGGTGAGATCGCCTATCTATCTGGTCCGGGCCTGGCTCCGGCTGACCCTTTTGGCGAGGACCTACGGCGCGAGCATGTCTGCCGATTCGACACCCATTGGTCTCCGTTGATCGAACGTGAGGGAAACTCGTTGTATTGGACTGGCGGAACCACTTCCTACCGGGCCCCAGCCTCGGTGATGCTCCCGTGTTGCCCCAGACTGAGTTCAACGGTTTGCCATACCTTTGTGTATTCGTCGAAGGAGGAGAGGGATAGTGGTCTCAATGAGCAGGTCGTACTTCGACGAGATATATAGGACCGATCCAGATCCGTGGCAGTTCGAATCGAGTTGGTACGAGCAGCGAAAGTACGCACTCACGATGGCCTCCCTACCCGGACGTCGATATCGCTCGGCATTCGAGCCGGGTTGCTCGATCGGG
The DNA here is from genome assembly GCA_015478655.1 of Acidimicrobiales bacterium. Taxonomy (GTDB): domain Bacteria; phylum Actinomycetota; class Acidimicrobiia; order Acidimicrobiales; family RAAP-2; genus Bog-756. The sequence goes on from JADMIJ010000123.1 coordinate 5,529, forward strand.
GTTCTGAGCTCACTACTTGCCCAGCGGTGTGATCAGCTGTTGGCAACGGACATCGTTCCCGATGCCCTGAATCGCGCCCGTCAGAGGTGCCGAGAATCGACAGGCGTGCGTGTCGAGGCCCGTGCCATCCCCGAGGACTGGCCGACGGGACCGTTTGACCTCGTCGTGTTGAGTGAGATTGCCTACTACTTTGATCGACCCACGCTCTACCAGATCATGACTCGAGTTCTGGCTACGTCCACTTCGACAGCAACTGTTGTCGCGGTCCACTGGCGTGGATCGACCAACTATCCGCTGAGCGGTGACGAGGCGCACGAAATCATCGGTTCTCAGGCGGAACTCCAAAGCACGGTCCACCATGTGGAGCCCGACTTTCTCCTAGACGTATGGACTCGAAGACCACTGGGTCCGGGGGTGAAACCGAAAGTCTGAGCCCTCGCCCCTCGATCGTTCATTGACACAGGGGTCGGCAGGGGCCGATCCTTGTCAGCGCCATGGGGATCAGGATTCGGCCGGTAGAGCATCAGACAGCCCGCTCGGACCTCGAAGGTGACCGGCCGCAGATCAGAGCCCTCGGGCCTTGGGTAAGAGCTCTTCGGCAGCCCACTCGATGAAGTCGGGCTGCTGGTCCCCGCCGACCTGGACCAAGGCCAGATGGGAGAAGCCGCCTCGGCAAACCGGCGGATGCCATCGAGATGGCGGTCCACGTCCGGCCCGCACGGGATCCGCTCGGCCACGTCGTCCTCCGTGACCATACGGGACGCCGCCGCGAAGGCCGCCGTTCCGGGCAGCTCGGCATTGACCTTCCATCCTCCAGAGAACCAGCGGAACTGCTGGTGAGCGCGACGCCTAGCCACACCTTCATCTGGGTCGAAGCTCAAGGGCAGCTGACCATACGATGGTTTTCCCGATTCACCTGCCTCGGCGAAGTACCGGATGAGTTCCTTCCTGGGCTCGACGGCGACTACGAGGTCAGCGAGCTCGCCGGCGATGGCGGCGGATTGACGGCCGGAGATGGCGATCCCGATGGGCGGCGGCTGTTCGGGCAGGTCCCAAAGCTTGGCTGAGTCGACCTCGAACTGTCCGCCTCGATGACTGACGTATTCCCCGGTGAATAACTCCTGAATGATCTCCACAGCTTCCCTCAGCATCTGGTGACGGTGATCGGCACTAGGTGGCTGGTGTCTTTCTCGGGTCTCGATTCGCGTTCTCCGAGGCGACC
>JADMIJ010000010.1 GCA_015478655.1 Acidimicrobiales bacterium
GCGCTGGTGGACCTCTTCCTACGTCATGCTCCCCAGTTCAACGCGAAGAGCCGCATAAGATCACTGCCGTTGCGTTCAGCATGAATCGTCCTCAGGACTCGTAGGCCATCGGAGATGGCGTTGAGGTTGCTAGTGCCATAGCCGCGCCTTCGCTCGAAGCTAGGGACCTCGGTGACCCTCAGACCTGCCTTGGCAATTCGCACGTTGATCAGTGTCTCGACTTCAAATCCGTCACCCCAGAGCATGGAGTTCCCATCGGTGCCCGCGATCACGCTCCCGTCGAGGCCAAGGACGGGAAGGCACTCGCGGCGGAACGCGTTATAGCCGTAACAGAGATCGGTATACCGCGTGCCATACAGCACATTTGCGAGCTTGCTCAACCAGTAGTTTCCCACCCGCCGGAATCCGCTGATGTCCCTGCTCCCACCCCCTTTGATGAATCGGGAGCCTTTGGCGAAGTCCGCACCTTTCTTTAGCGCGTCGACGAAGCGCTGGATCTCCGAGGGATTGGCCGACCCGTCCGCATCGAGCATCACGATGAAGTCTCCAGTGGCCACGGCAAATCCACAGGCCAGGGCATTGCCCTTCCCGGTGCGAGTCTGGCCGATCGAGATGATGTCCGGGCGCAACCATTGCGCAACCTTGACGGTGTCATCAGTGGAGCAACCGTCGACCAAGATCACCTCGTAGACATCACAGGGCAACTCGGCCAACACCCGTGGGAGGTTATGAGCCTCGTTCTTCGCCGGTATTACGACGCTAACCGTCGGCTCGGGTTCCTCTGAACCGACCCAAGACTCGGAATCCAAGTCAACGCCGCCCAACCCCATCAGGCCTCTCCGCTATGGTCTCCGCCCCCGCCCAACCTGGTTCCACTTGGCGGGAGCCCTGAAAATCACTCTCGTCTCTCAAGGAGGTGTTTGCCAGAGACTAGCCAGGTGCTGACGACATCTCCACAAGACATCGCTGGCTTCCTGACCACCCGATGCTCTCAACGAAAGAGATCGATGGCATCGATGTTGGCCACGGGGAGTCGGTGGGCACGCGGCCCAGGGATCGCCGATCGCTCTACGCGAACGCCCGCTCACTCTCTGCAATGGGCGCCATGCTCAGTAGCAATAGTCGCGCTCAACGTGGCTGTAGTGCACCGGCCTGATGGCGGCCCGGCAAGGTGTTCCAATCGGAGTTGGTCAGGCCGGTCGTGGAACGCTGCGGTGAAACTCCGTCGTGGCGGTCTCGTGTCCTGGACGAGCCTCTGGATCGAAGTACGGTCGGTTGACCTACTGGGTAATGGCCCGACGTTCGTCTTCGCTCGTGGGCTCGTCTCAATAGCCCTATGAGAGAGTCGTGTCGAGCGTGCCACCCACGAATCCAGGGGGAGCCATTCGCACCCTGTGCCGGAAAAGGGTGGTTCTGGGTAAGCAAGCAGGCGCGCCAGCCAGCTCGTCTCGAGCGGGTTCTCGTCGCCGGACGAGACTGGGCCGCCTGACTGGGGGCGAAATACAAGGGACGGTCCGAACGTGCATTTTGGGTCGGCAGGTCCACGCGATTCATATCCCATTAATTGGGCCGCTGCTGCCATACAATTGAGGAGCTTTCCGTACAGTTTCTTCGGCAGTCAGCCGATACGGATGACATGGAAACGCGAAACACTGGGGGATAGCCATGAGCACGGTCGACCGCGCTACCGGACCTCGAAAGAGGATCGGGAAGGGGCTCTGCCATCGCTGCGGATGGAGGGGCTACGTGACCAAGGTCCGTCGACACGACCGCAAGCTCCTGGGAATCGACCGGGCCTACGGCCGCCTATGCCAAGAGTGCGTCGGTGCCCTGTTCGCCGGTCAGTTGAGGCGCGAGGGCATCACACCGATCTCCGAACAAGTTGACAGAGAATCAGCGACAAAGGCGTCGCCTAGTCGTCGGTTACGAGGTCGGTAGGCGGCGCTGCTTTAGCTGAAGTCCACCTTCCTCGGCCAGGTGACTCTGACTGCGTCACCGAGTGACCGTACGCTCTTCCTGTGCGAGCCGACGAGTCGATTAACCTGCTGGCTTCTCGACCAAGGCGACGGCGCAGCCTGCGGTTGACAGACACGGCGGCGATTCCCCTGTGGATCGTGGTCATCCTGCTAACCACCATCGCCACTTTCCGCATCCTCTTCTGGGATCAGTTCGAACCGTTCGCCATTCTCAACTGCGTGACGGAGTTCGTCTATCTCCCGGCGTGGATTGTGCTGATTCTGGCAGCCGTGAGCCACCGACCCTTCCTGGCCCTGAGCGCGCTGGTAATCGTTGCCGCCCAGATCGCCTTTCTTCTCCCCGAGCTGACTGCGGCGCAACCGGTGCCCGCCTGGACAACGAAGGCTCCGACCTTCCGCCTGTTTGATGCCAACGTCTACAACGAGAACCGGTCAATGGCCGGTTACGCTCAGGAGATCACCGCGGTGCGGCCCCAATTGTTGACGATGGAAGAAAGCGGCCCGTTCGACATAGCCCAACTCAGCAAGGCTGGTGCCCTCGCCGACCTTCCGTACCGGGTCGAACTGAAGCGGTCCGATCCATTCGCCTTCTTTGTGGCCTCCCACTATCCGCTCGCGGACACCAAGGTGGTCGGTCTGGACGGGCGTCCACTGATCATCCAGACGACAATGGAGCTTCCGTCAGGACCACAGCCGCTGTGGGTCATCCACACCATCGCTCCACTACCGGTGTCGTTCCTCCAATGGAACGGACAACTCCTCACCATCGGTCGCCTTCTTCGCGCCCGCGGGACAACGAATCTGCTCATGGTAGGTGACTTCAACGCCACCTGGAACAACCGCGGATTTCGTGGCATCCTCGATGCCGGTGTCACCGATGGAGCAGCGGCTCGGGGAAAGGCATTTGATATGACCTGGTCGCAGACCAAGCTCTTCCTTCCCCCGTTGGTGCGAATCGACCACGTGCTCACCGGATCGGGCGTCGCAGTCACGCAGATTAGAACGGACAAAGGCCCGGGAAGCGACCACCGGGACATCATTGCCACGGTTGCGATCCATAGGCCGCCGGTGCATCAGGGCTGAACAGCGCACCAACAGACTCGACCGCCTCCGGCGGGATGAACTTGGACAATCCCGCCGGCCCGACTCATGCGACGGGCTCATCCGCGTCGACAAGGGTACGAAGCCTGAAGGGTCACCCCTCGGGGACGTGGTTGGTCAATCGAAGGATCGGATCGGAATCACGAAGGTGGCGCCGACCAGACCTGCACACTTGAGACGTGCATTGAAGATGGAGAGATGGTTGTCGAGTCGTACGGCTGGTGCCAACCCGACGCATTTGTACTTGCGACGGCCAGGTCCATGATGAGCTCCATGGGCTCATCCGGGATGCTTGCCTGCGCCTTCGTCAGCTTCGCGATCTTCTTGCCATCCAGATACCACGTAAGCGACTGGCCTGAGATCCAGTCCAGACCGTATGTGTGGTAGTTGGAGCTGAGATCAACCCCCGTGTTGACGGTGCCACCCCACGTGTTCGAACCTCGGTGGAGATTCCAGGCATATGTCTCACTCGCCGGGTTCGGTGGGACAAAGCCTCCTTCGTGCAGGTCGATCTCATAGTCGTCCCCGTGGTGTCCACCTGGGCCGGGCAGCATCCACAATCCGGGCCACATCCCGTCCCCCGGCGCAGCCTTCATGGTTATGGATAGGTAGCCACCGTTGAATTGGAAGTGGTTGTAGGTGGACACCACACCCGACCGCCACGGGAACGTAGACACCGAGGCCGTCTGGTTGCACCAACCCGACGTGGAGGTCCGCGACGCCGTCAAGTTGAGTCCGTCGTGTACGCCCACCTGACTGGGTAGGAAGTACTGCGCCCCATAGCTGCACCCGTTCTGGATGCCGTTTCTCGCTTGTGCCGGTCGGGGATCAGTCCAAGGGTGGCCATTTGCCTGGCGGCTCGTAATGTAGGTGTTCCACTTCGATCTATCGAGAGATGATCCGTCAAAATTGTCAGAGAACAGCAGGCTCGGCGAGGATCTGACCGTCGGGATGGCGGACGGCTCCAGGACAAGGATGCCGACAAGGACCACCAGGCCAACTACCGCCAGTCGGCGCTTCTGCAGGAAGCGCATCCAACGCCCCCTGTCCGTGCCGCTACCGAGGGCCATGGAAGGCGAGACTGTCAAGACCACTTGCCGAGCAAGGCATGAAGACCGGGAGGCACGGGAAGGCGTCTGGTGTGGTGCCATCCTCGTCGCGAGGGCAAAGAGCTGGTTCCGATTGGGCGTTTGGCGCCCGGGTACGGTCTTTGCAGTCTGTTCCCTCCCTCGAGCTGTGCCGAAGCGTGCAGGCCGATCGAGACTCGAGATTCACGCGTCGCTCTCCTGCGCACGATGGGGTCGTGCAACGTCCGACACCCATCAGCCGTCAACCGCGCGTACGGTATGACCCCTCGACACGACAATCACTCGCGATCGCGGACCGAGGGTGCTGCTCGGGAGGGGGACGATCTGCACGGCGTCGTTCTGGGAGAGCGGGGCTGACCAAAGGACCTTGCCTTCGGCCACAATGTCAAGTTGCGCCGCAAGAGGTCCCGTAGAGCCCCAATTCACATTTGCGACCGATTGGCCGTCCTGTTCATGGATGACCGACAATTCAAGGGGAGGGACCCACTCCTTTCGGGCCGTAACGCTTGCCAGCAGGACTCCTGCCGCCACAAGGGCTAGTCCGATGCACCCCAGCACGATCTGGGAACGCGAACGACGACTCCTTCTCGGTGTCTCACCCTCTGGCGCTAGCTCCGGAGTCGGGTGTTCGACGCTGACATCCTTTGGCCTCACAGTGTCCTGCTCCACCGTGCGACAGCCTAATCGTGTCGCCGGCAAGCATCCCTTCGGCCTGGCCAGGGCCAGCGGAGCGATACCGGCACCGGGGTGTGCCGAGTCAGCCGGTTCCAACAAGGTGAAGTAGCGTTGCTGGCTCGATGCGCGTTTTGATGCTCACCCAGTTTTACCCCCCGGGGGGAGGAGGGCAGGAGCGCCATGTTCGAGACCTGGCGCACGCGCTTGCCGACCGTGGCCACAAAATTGAGTTGGTCACCATCGCTACCAGTGGCGACTCCGGAACGACAACGGACGGGCCGTTGGTGCTTCACCGGCTCCGTACGACTTCTCAGCGTGTCCCCCACATCTACGAAACTCAGAATCGTCCCCATGCACCGCCGCTACCCGACCCCGAGTTGCGCGCTGGAATAGCACGCTTGCTCAGCGGCAACCGGTTCGACGTGGCCCACGCCCACGACTGGATCGTGAACTCTCTGATCGGCCCCTCCCGTCACACCCGCACGCCTGTGGTTCTCACCATGCACGACTACAGTCACGTGTGCGCCACGAAGCGAATGATGCGAGGCGAACGCGTTTGCGCCGGACCCGCACCGGTGGCGTGCCTCCGTTGTGCCTCAGCCATGTACGGGCGGGTTGTTGGCCCCGGCGTTGCGTTGGCCAACCTTGCCTGGCGCCATGCCCGGGAGAAGAGCGTGGCGACCTTCGTGCCGGTGAGCCCTATCGTCGCGGCCCGCACCGGTTTGACCAGGTCCGGACACTATGAGGTGATTCCGAATTTCATTCCCGACGACATCTTGGTTGATCCCGACTCGCTTGAGAGTATTGATCCTCCAGGCGGACCGATGGTATTTGTCGGAGACGTAACCATGGACAAAGGGGTCGGTGTGCTTTTCGCCGCCTACCGGCAGATGCGTCATGCGCCTCCTCTCGTTCTCGCCGGGACAGTACAAGCCGACGCTCCTGTGGAGCGGCCTCCCGGCGTCGAGCTCCTCGGTCTGACCCAACCCGACGTCGTGCTCGAGCTCGTGCGGGCGGCAAGCGTGGTGGTCGTCCCCTCCATCGTGCTCGACGCCTGTCCGACCGTGGTGCTCGAGGCGATGGCTGCCGGCCGGCCGGTTGTCGCCTCATCAAGCGGCGGAATCGTCGATCTGGTGGAAGACGGCGTTACGGGAACTCTCGTTCCGCCAGGGGACGCGGTCGCTCTGGCGGATGCATTGACCTCCATGATCGAGGATCCGGCCATGGCGGCGGCCATGGGACGGAACGGGCTCGAGCGGGTCCGCGCCTACACAGCCTCGACCGTTGCTGGCCAGGTCGAGGGCCTCTACCGCCGGGCGGCTGGAGACCTAAGCCCGCGGCCGATCGCCACGGCGGGATGAATTAGAACTCTCGAATATGCACTGGGAATGGTCGGGGATTTGGCTACTATGTCCGGCGCACCGGTCACTTTCGAATCCTCGATGAAGGTGGCCCCGTCGTCGCTGCTGTCCCAGGCAGGTGGCCTTCCCAGCAAAGTTGTTCGGGCACCGCGTCGGCGCGAGAGAGGCTCGAACCGGCCGCCAACCCACGGGCTACACTTCACCGTCACTATTGGGGACGGTCTCACTGCGCGAGGGTATGGGAGCGTGATGGACCGGAGAGCTGCGCTCTAGGTACGTCCGGTGGATCAGCTCGATGTGAAAGCCGCACCACCTCTCGGGCTCAACGCGGCGGGCGGCCCCTTGTCCCTTGGCACCTCGGGCCCTACGCGGTTGGGCACCGTCGTCGCTCTGGTCGGGGCCGGGCTGTTCGTGACTGGGCTTGGGGACGCGCTGGCCCGAGCCGGCCACCAGGCGCCGGCGCTCCCGATGTTCTTTGTCGGACTCGTCGCGATCTTCACACCTTGCGCCTGGCGGCTCACCAGCGGCAGTGCTGCCAGATCCGAGCGGGTGGCGGTGTCGTTGGTCCTCGGGGTCGGACTGCTTGCCTCGTACTACATGCGAAGTCCGCTCATCTTCGACTGGTTCGATGAGCTGATCCATGGTGCCACCCTGAATCGTCTTCTTGGAAGCAGGACACTCCAGGTCCACAACCGAATCCTGCCGGTAAGTCCCTACTATCCGGGGCTGGAGCTGCTGACAGTCGCCGTCAAGTGGATGACGGGGTTGCCGGTCGTTCTCGCCCAGCTGGTAGTGGTGTTGGCACAGCGGATCGTGCTCGTCCTGTGCGTCTTCCTTGTCGTCGAGCGGGTTTGCCGATCGGCCCGAGCGGCCGGGATAGGCGTCCTCGTCTACGTGGCAAATCCTTCCTTTTACACCTTCGCCTCCTGGGACTACGGCCCCCTTGCGCTCGCGTTTGCCGTTGCGACGGTTCACTTCATGTTGCGATCACTGGACGTACGGGCCTCGATGACCACTGCCTTCGTCCCCGACCGCTCCGCGCCGTCCGCCGTAGCGAGCCGATGTGGCTTCTTTCACGCCCACCGCGACTTCTTGCTCGCTCTCGCCAGCATGGCCGCTCTGGTGGTCACACACCACCTCACCGCGTTGCTCACGGCCGGCCTGCTCGTCGTCTGGTCGTTAGGCCTTTGGATGGAGGGACGCCCGAAGGACGCCCGCTGGATTGGACTGTCCGCCGCGTCGAGCGTCGTCCTCGTCCTAGGTTGGAGCGCGTTCGTGGGAAGCCATCTCGCCTCGTACCTGGGACCGATCTTCAGCGACGCCTCGAGCGGTTTCAGCTCCGCAATTGGGCAGCACCACAGCAGTAGAGCGCTGTTTCGCACCGACTCGAGCCAGGGTGGCTCTTCGTTCTGGGAGATCGTGGTCATGCTGGCTGCCGCGGTTTCCTTCTGCCTTTTGCTCTGCCCGTCCGTGCTCGCCGTGATCCGGAAGCGCACGGGTCTTGGCGGCGCGCTTCGATTCGTGCCGGTCACCGTCGCCGCGGCATATCCCTTCGCCATGCTGGCCAGTATCTCAACTGGGAGCTCCCAAGTGGGAGAGCGGACCACCACGTTCATCTTCTTCGGCATGGCCATCGTGATAGGGGGCTGGCTCGCCACACGCCTATCGAAGAAGCGGACTCTCCTGGAGGTTGCCGCGACAGTCTTGATCGCCACTGTGTGCTTCCTCGGGAGCATGATTTTCGGCTCCGGACCCGACATCACCTATGTGCCGGGCCCGTATTTGGTCGCAGCGAATCAGCGCTCGTTCGGCGCTCCTTCGCTAGCGGTGGCCCGATGGGCTTCGACTCACCTTGCGGCCGGGTCGAACGTCGCCGCCGACCGGCAGAGCGGGGCGCTGGTGGCCGACTTCGCCGATGTGAACCTGGTCACTGGCATCAGCGGCCTCGCCGACCCTGGTCCGCTCTTCTTCAGTAGTCAGCTCGACCGCTCTGACCTTAACCTCATCCGCACGGATCGCATCCGGTACATCGTGGTGGACCGTCGGCTGGCGTCATCCCCACCACTCTTCGGGACCTACTTCGAGCCGGGTGAGGCCAAACCGGGTACCCGCATCACTGCCGCCGAGCTGAGCAAATTCGACTCGGTACCGGGCATCGATCGTGTCTACGACAACGGTCCAATCCAGGTCTACGACCTATCTCGCCTCTTGGGCGTCTTACCATCGCCGTCCAGCGGACCCGGAGCCGGGGCAACGGGAACAGACTCAGTTGTCCTGGCCGCGGCTATCGCCGTGGCAGTTGTCGGGTTCGTACGCGTGCGTCGGCGACGGGGGAAGCCGCGAATGACCGACCGGGTCTTTGTCAGGTGGCTTGTCGTCAGCATGGTGGGGGGGATGGTCCTGGCCGCGGCAACGGTTCCCCTCCACGTATCGCCGACCGTCATCGGCCTCGGGGGCCTGGCATTCTTGTTGGTGATCCTCCTTGCCGGTACCCGGACCCGACCATCCAGCACCATCCCAAGCAATGGCGGGTCTCCTCAACCCGTTGCCACCCGACCCGCCATGCGTCGAGAGGAGTGGGCGCATACTGCTGTTTGGATCGCCATCCTTGTCGCCGGAATTGTCCTGGCTCGTTATCGAAGTCGACGCGACTCGGCTCATCCGGATCGTCGCTGATTCGACACCCAGGGCCGCTCTAGCGACCTATCGAGTGAGGCCGTTTCTTCCCTTGGCGGACCAGAGGCACCTGTAGGAGCTCTCTTCGAGAACCATGGTGGCGCTCCAGGACAATCACTCACTATGTCGCCGCTGATGCCTCGACGGGTTGGTCATCGAAGCGGAAGATGCGTCACGGTCCTTGGCGGCTCCTCGGCGATCAGCCCGTTTCGGCAGGCGAACCGCCGTGAGCCTCCTTGGCCAGGCGAGCGGCGAGCTGTCGGGAAACGCCGAGGCTTCTGCCGATCTCCCCGATGCTCATTCCCTCGTCGAGCGAGGGACCGATGAACGCCATGCGCATTTCGTGGCGGCGATGTTCAAACTCCGCCAGTACGTAGTTGGTGTTCTGACGGAGGTCAGATGCAACGGCTCCCGCCGCCTCGACTGAGCCGGAGATGGGAACTCCGTCTTCGAGCTTCTTGATCATCTTGCGGCCAATGGCTTCGCCCGAGCGAAGTTGGGCTCGGAGCGCCTGAGATGCTTCGATAGTCCGTTCGATGGCGGCGATGGCATCCTCATGCTGACGATCCACGATCGCTTGTTCTAGCTCAATTCCACTGGAAGGCTGGGGACCCGCAGCCAGAAGACCCGGTGCATGTTCTCAGCCAGCGGCAGTCAGTTGAGGTTGCAACGACTTTCTCCACTCATGGTTGATCCGTCGTCCGCACTCCGTTCCGATCGCCGGCCATGAAGGGCTCAGCTTCGCCAGATTGCGGATGCCGCTGAATCAGCTCATGGCGGCGATCGGCCGCCTCGGCGGGAACTTGCCGAAGGTGGCCAAGTGCCTGGCGATCCCGGTGGTGAAGCTGTCGATGTACGCCAGTTTGCGGACCATGTAGCTGTGGCTCTCCTTCGGATCGAGGTAGAGGTTGTACAGGCGACCGTGTGAGTACTTCTGGGTCACTCCGGTGAAGCCACCCAGATTGAAGCAGTCGCGATCGTCGTCCGAGGTGGAGGCGACCATGAACTTCCACTCTCCGACTCGAATGGCCGAAAACACGTTGGTCAGCCAGTAGTAGAGGTACTTGCGGTTCGAGACGCCGTCGGGGTCGAGGAGGAAGGACGTCTGGTCCACCCCGTCGATGAAGCGATCGACCGGTACGGCGCCGGTGGCACCGGCCAGATGAAGGAGGGTGTTGAACAGGTCCATCTGGGAGAAGAGACCGTCTGTGGCCCGGTCGGAAGCGATCAACCCTGGCCAGGTGAAGATGGCAGGTACCCGTTGGCCCCCCTCCCAGGTCGAGCCCTTGGCGCTGCGGAAGGGCGAATAGGCCGCATCCGGCCAGGTCTCCATCTCCGGTCCGTTGTCCGAGGAGACGAAGACAAGCGTGTCGTCCATCTGACCGGTGGCTTCGAGCTCGGCAACCAGTCGGCCGACGATGTCGTCGAGCTCGATGATGGTGTCCTTGTAGGGGTGCTTGGCCGGGGACGATCCCAGGAACCGCTCGTGCGGGTAGTTGTCGAAGTGGGCGCCCCGTGTGCAGTGATAGAGGAACCACGGCCGCCGCTGTACAGCATCGGGTTCAGCCATGCGCCGGATGAATTGCAGCGAGTAGGCGGCCCATTTCTCATCCAGCAGCGAGAGGACGGGAACGGTCACTTCCTCGACGTTCTCCGCATCTCCGCCCCTGGTGGCATGGACGAAGCACTTGTTGAAGGGGAGGTTCTGCACCCACTTGGTGCGTTCCTCGCTGTAGACGATCTCCGGAAAGAAGTTGGGATCGCGCCATTCGGTGTACATGTCCGAGACGGAGAGGAAGCCGTAGAAGTCGTCGAAGCCGACGTGTTGGGGCTGGGACTCGACGTTCTCGCCGATGTGCCACTTGCCCACGGCTTGAGTCACATAGCCGGCGTCGGACAGTAGGGACGCCAGCGTGATCTCGCCGTCCAGCCCGCCGGGCTGCCCGTACATCGGGGGCCGCAACAGCCCGTGGCGCATCGGCAGGCGCCCCGTCATGATCGAGGCGCGTTACGGGGTGCAGGACGGCTCCGAATAGCAGGAAGTCAGGAGCTTGCCCCGTCGTGCCAGCCGGTCGAGATTGGGGGTCGGCGCCCCGACGGCCACCCCACCGCCGTAGCAGCCGAAATCGCCCCAACCGACGTCGTCAAACAGGAGCAAGAGCACATTGGGCCGCTTGCCATTGGCGCCCCGATAGCTGGCCAAGGCGGTGGCGGCCCGTTGCTCCTGGTCCTCGAGCACGAACCGGGGCTCGAGACTGTCCCGCTCCCGTGTCGTCTCCGCCACTATCGGATCATGTCCCATTGATTCCTTCCCGGCTTCGATTCCCCGGGGCCGCCGTCAGGCCCCAGTCGCCACTGTTCGCCGGGGGCATTTGACCGCGGCCCCGCCGCTCAAGCCCCGGTCTCCAACTGTCCTGCCCCCATCCGTCGAGTTGGAGACTCTCAAGCCGCCGATCCTCTGAGCAGTCGACCGGGGCGGGCGCCGGTGTCACCGTCATTCCAGCGGCTGAGGTCGCCGTTCACCAGGGTGGCGAGATAGCCGCGAGCGGGCTGCAGGATCCGACTTGCGCCTGTTGGCAGGTCGCGGTGGAGCTCGGGCGTGCAGATGCGGAGGTTCTGGAGGTCGATGACGTTGAGGTCGGCTCGTTTGCCCTTGACGATGGTCCCTCGATCGGCGAATCCGTAGAGATCGGCGTTGCCCCCGCTGAGTTTGTGGACGAGCAGCTCGATCGGGAGGCGTTCTCCCTGGCTGCGGTCCCGCGCCCAATGGGTGAGGTGGAACGTCGACGCGGAGCAGTCGGAGATGAGGCTGACGTGCGCTCCAGCATCCCCCAAGCCGGTGACGGTGTTGTCGTCAAGCAGCATCTCACGGCAGACATCCAGCGTTCCGTTGACGAAGTTCGACCCCAACAGCGCATAGAACGCCTTGCCGTCATCGGCGAGGAGGAGGTCGTACATGTGGACGATGGGGTCGATCCCGGCCGCGAGCGCTTGGGCATAGACGGACTGGTCGAGTCGGGGCTCGTAGTCGACGGGTTCGCTCAGAGGAAAGGTGACGGGCAGCGCGGGCCCGAAGAGCTCCACAATCAGTGCGGAGAAGTCACTGGGCCCGTCGGTGAAGGTCGTCTCGGCCAGGATGGCCTGGCGTACCTCCGGGCGGCGCATCTCGATGACCCGCTCGGCGAGAGGCAGATGAGCGATCTTGCGATAGGTGGGCCGATTCATGAACAGGTGGTAGGTGTCCAGGTTGGTCATGATGGTGACCGATCGGGGGATCACCTGGGGCCGGAGCGTGGCGCCGGTCAGGTTGGCCCGGGCCGCCGCGTCCAGCACCAGGCGCCAGTGCTCTGGGTCCTCGAAGAGCTGTGCCACGGTGAAGGTCACCGGTCGGCCGCTACGGCGCGACACGCCCTCCAGGAGAGGAACCTCGTCGATCGGCTTGCTGCGCTCCCCGCCGAGCCGATCGAGCTGGCCGATGGTCCCGGCGACGATCGCCTCGAACACACCATGGCCGGCGGAACGCAGTGCATCCGCCAGCGCCAGCAGCTCCTTCTCAGGCGCAAACGTGCCGGGCACCGGTCGACCCGACTTGGCCTTGTGTCCGATGGTGCGCGAGGTGGAGAACCCGACGGCACCGGCCGCCAGGGCCTCGTGGACGATCGAGGCCATGGCCTCCAGGTCCTGCTCCGTGGCGTCCTCGTTGGCCGCCCCTCTCTCGCCCATCACGTAGAACCGTACGGCCCCGTGTGCGATCTGGGCGGCGACGTCGACCGCGTAGCGTCCCTGGTCGAGCAGATCGAGGTACTGGCCGAAGGACTCCCATCGTCCCCAGGGCATCCCCACGCTGAGGGCCGATCCGGGGATGTCCTCGACTCCTTCCATCAGGTCGATCAGCATGTCGTGTTCAGCCGGCCGGACGGGGGCGAAGCCGACACCGCAGTTCCCCATCACCAGGGTCGTCACCCCATTGGAGGCTGACGGCTCCAAGGCGTCGTCCCAGGTGACCTGGCCGTCGTAGTGAGTGTGGACATCGACCCAACCAGGGGTGACGATCGCCCCGTCGGCGTCGATGATCTGTCGGGCCGGCTCGGTGATCGTGCCGATCTCGACGATCCGGCCATCACGGACTCCGACGTCGGCCGTGTAGGACGGCTCCCCGGTGCCATCGACAATGGTGCCCCCTCTGATCGCCGTATCGAGCATGTCTCGCTCCTCACTGTTGGCCGATCCGAGGTGGGATGGCGTTGCGCGACTCCGTCAGCTCGGCGCACTTCGAGGTCCGGTCGATGCTGACAGCAAACCGCATCGATGTTCTCATAGTGAACCGGCCGGCGCTTCGAGCCCGGCCTGACTGATCCGTTCAGACGTCCACACCCTTACGACCAGGTGAGATGGCTCGGGGGCCGCCCCGAACCAGTCTGCGACGCCTACCGAATCGGCGATGGCGAGGCGGCTATCTTGCCTCATGAGCGGCCTCGCCGACACGATCAGCCATGGCGGAGCGGGTGTCGGGAGAGGGAGCGTTTTCGCCTCGCTCGACGCCGGCGCCCGCCAGTGACCTACCCCGGCCACACTCAGAGCCGCAATGGTGGTGCACGGGACGGAGGTGATCCTAGAGTTTGTCGCATGACAGCTGCGCCGGGACCGACCCTGGAGTCAGGCTTGCTGAGCCCCGATGTGTTCCGGGATCAGGGGCATCACCAGGTCTTCGAGGCAATGCGGAGGGACGATCCCGTGCACTGGCACGTGGACAGTGCCGGAGTGGAGTTCTGGTGCCTCACAAAACACGCCGACGTGCAGGGGGTGAGCCGCGATCCGTTGTCCTTCGTCAGCGGCGCCGGCTTCACCCTGGTCGACATCGACCCGAACGACCTGCAAGGCACCATGATGAGGCAGATGCTCCCCGGCATGGACCGCTCGGAGCACACCAGATTCCGTCGCGTCGTCGGCAAGGGGTTCTCGCCGAGGACACTGCGCCTGGTTGAGGATCACCTGGCGCTCAAGGCTCGAACGATCGTCGACAACATCATTGAGCGCGGATCATGTGACTTCGTCGTGGATGTAGCGGCAGAGCTTCCCCTCCAGGCCATTGCCGAGCTTGTGGGCGTGCCCGAAGAAGATCGACGGAGGATCTTCGAGTGGGGCAACGCCATGACGGGCATCGACGACCCCGAATTCGGAGGGGACAAGCAGGCCAGCATGGCCGCCTCGGCCAACATGATGCAGTATGCGCAGGAGCTCCGGCGCCAGCGGATGGTGGAGCCACGCGACGACATCATCACCATTCTCACGGGGGCGGCCGAGGGTTCGGACGGCCTGAGCGATGAGGAGCTGGCCATCTTCTTCCTTCTCCTGGTGGTGGCGGGCAACGAGACCACCCGCAATGCCACTTCCCACGGGATGCGAGCACTCATCGAACACCCCGCCGAGTGGGCGGAGCTCGGACGGGACCCGAGCAGCGATCGGATGGCCCGAGCGGTCGAGGAGATCCTCCGATGGGCCTCACCCCTCTTGTACTTCCGCAGAACGGCCACACGCGACGTCGAGCTCCGCGGCAAGACGATCAAAGCGGGAGATCGCGTCGTGCTGTGGTATCCCTCCGCCAACCGGGACGAGGAGGTGTTCCCTGATCCATTCCGCTTCGACACGGACCGTTCGCCGAACGATCACGTGGCGTTCGGCGGCGGAGGTCCCCATTTCTGCCTGGGCGCAAACCTGGCCCGGATGGAGCTCCGGCTCATATTCACCCAGTTGGTCACCCGGATGCCGCAGCTCGAATTCGATGGACCGGTGGAGATGCTGCGCTCGAACTTCGTGGGCGGGATCAAGCACATGCCTGTCCGTTGGGAACCTCGAGAGGCCTTCGTCGGCAACTGACGCTGGTCCCCGCCCCGGTGTCAGCCCGACGGGCGGACCAGTCGTGCTGATTGGCAATGCGGCCCTCGTGCGGACGAACGTGGCCGTTCGAGGAAGGGCCCACCCCGAGAAGTAGAATCGCCCGGTGATCCGCTCAGTGATGTTCGACTTCGGCGGGGTGATCACCTCGCGCCCGTTCGACGCCTTTGACCGCTACGAACGGGAACAGGGACTTCCCTCCGGGTTCATTCGCGCCGTCAACTCGACCAACCCCGACACCAACGCCTGGGCGAACCTCGAGCGCGGCGCCATGGACATCGACGGTTTTGCCGAAGCCTTCGAGGCCGAGGCACGGGAGCTTGGCCACAAGGTCGACGGTCGGGTCGTCTTGGCGCTGTTGGGCGGCGACGTTCGCCCGGCCATGGTCGAGGCCGTTCGCCGGTGTTCGGCAAGGTTCGGGACTGCCTGTCTGACCAACAACTTCGGTGCTGATGACACGCCTATTGCACCCGAATTGGTGGCGATTCTCGCCTTGTTCGATGTCGTGCTGGAGTCACGGACACTCGGGGTGCGCAAACCCGAGCCTCTGTTCTACGAACTGGCTTGCCAAGCGGTCGGTGTACGTCCCGAAGAGGTGGTCTTCCTGGACGACCTGGGTGTCAACCTCAAGCCGGCCCGGGCCATGGGCATGCACACCATCAAGGTGACCGATCCAACGGAGGCACTGGCCGAGCTGTCGGCTGTCACTGGACTCGCCCTGGCCGACTGAGCCGGGGGAGTGCCGGGCACTGGTCCAATGACACTCGACTGGGTCTGGCGATCCTCGTGGCCGTTCAGTTGTGGACCCGGAGCAGCCGATGGATCCGCTCCGGCGTCGTGACCGCAAGGTCGACGCCCTCTCCGAGTGGTCCCAGTTGGGATCGGTAGCACTCGATGGCTCTCTGCTTGATGGGGTCACCGATCGGGAACTCGAACTCGAGGCCAAGTGCCGGACTGAGCGTGAACCCTTGCTCCAGTAGCCTGGCCGTTGCCCGCTCCATCTCCGACGGAAATACCTGCGCATACGGCAGGTCCTCGTAGACGAGCCAGTCAATCTCCGGGTGACTGCTGGCGACATTCAGGCAGCCGCTCGCTGTGGCTTGGTGATCCGGGTGCACCAACCCCAGCGGAATGACCCAGGTGTCGAGTTCGAGGGCGTCGACGAGGGAGGCCAACTCGCCCGAGATGCCGTTTGCCAGCTCGCTGCGTTTGGTTGGGCCGTCGTAGCCGTAGGTCGGGTCGCGATACTGCCAGTCCCAGTGACCCAAATGATGACTCGAGGCACCCAGGGTCGCCGACGCCAGGAGGTCCTCGTGACGACGCTCGCCAACGACGTCCGCGCCGGGCAGAAAGGCCCCTGAGTCAGCGTCCCAGGCCGGCAGCGGGTCGACGGCCTCAGGCCCTCCCGCGAATGTCGTCACCATGTGAGATCCCGGGTGGGCGGCCAGAAAGCTGGCACAACTCAGGGCCAGGTCGTCCAAATGCGGCGATACGGCACCAACCTCATCGGCCACGTTCTGCGAACACCCTTCGACAGGTCATCTTCGAGCTGGCGGAAGTGTACCCATGAGACACGCTCCAGCTGCCGAATTCCTCTCTGTTCGCACCGCCGAGGTACGACGGTGCGAACTCTCACTTGTGGCTGGCCCGGCGGCGGGATAATCCCTGGTCAAAGCACTGTCACACCCCGGTGGTTCACTGTCAGGTTATGGATCTCGATGTGATCACGGAGATGATGGATCGATTGGCGGAATCCGACCCGTCCACCTGGGCCGACCGAACATCGGTCGAGGCGCTCCAGCGCCAGCTGGCCCGGTTCGAGGCCTTCGTGACCAAGGCCACAGGGGAGTTCGACGCGTGGGGGGACTGGGGCCTCGACGATGCCGGCAGCGCCGTGATGTGGCTCGCCACCAAATGCCGGATGCCGAAGGCCCAGGCCCGGCGCCAGTTGCACCGGGCCCGTCATCTCCGCCGCCTGCCCGAGTGTGCCACGGCCTGGTCGGCCGGCGACATCAGCGGGGCCCATGTGGACCGCATCGCCTCCCTGCGGCGGGACGCAACCGAGGAGGCCCTGGACCGGGATGAGGCCCTGCTAGTCGACCAGGCCCGCAGTCTTCGCTACGACGTCTTCGTCCGGACCACCGCCTACTGGGAGCAGCTGGCCGACCCCAACGGGGCCGAGGCGCACTACGAGAAGCTGCACGCCCGTCGCGAGGTGTACCTGGTCAACAGCTTCCAGGGCATGTGGTTGGGCAAGATGACCCTCGATCCCATCTCCGGGGCCGTCGTATCCGACGAGCTCGACCGTATCCGACAGGAGCTCTTCGAGGCAGACTGGGCCGCGGCGCGTGAGGACCTCGGGCGTGACCCAACCCCCGGCGAGCTGTCCCGGACCCCGGTGCAGCGCCGCGCCGACGCTCTGGTGGAGATGGCCACCCGCAGCCGATCGGCCACCTCCGAGGGGCGGCGTTCGGCACCGCTGTTCAGCGTGCTGGTGGACTACCCGACCCTGCACGGCCGCATCTGCGAGCTGGCCCAGGGAACGGTGATCCCGCCGGGCTCGCTGCTCCCCTGGTTGCACCGGGCCTATATCGAGCGGGTGGTCTTCGGGCCGGACCGCCGGGTGGAGGTCAGCGCCACCGCCCGGTTGTTCACTGGGGCCACCCGCCGGGCCATCGAGCTCCGAGACCGAGAGTGCACCCATCCCTTCTGTGACATTCCGGCCGCCTCTTGCCAGGTCGACCACATCACGCCCTACGCCGTCGGCGGTCCCACCACCCAGGAGAACGGCCGGCTGCTCTGCGGGGCCCACAATCGGCTCCGGAACCAGCGGCCACCGCCGGGCGGCTAGAGCGCTCGCCGCTCCCGCACATCCGTTATGCGCGCCAGCGCGCAACTCAAGTCGAAATCCGAAGGCAGATCGAGGCAATCGCCTAGGCTCCGGCGCGATGCGTGACCGTAAGCTGATCGCCATTCCCCCCGTGCTCGTTCTCGGCTGCTTGATGGCCTGCGCCACATCGAGCTTTGCCGCCCGGACACACCTCACAGCCGCGCGCGTCGCAACGGGTAATCGCCAATCCCTTCCACATACTGCAGTCAGTCCCCTCAGTTCCGGCTATGTGGAGAGAACGAACGCAAACGGAACGGTTGACCTCTTCAAGGGTCAGACGTTGCAAGGCGGTTCGTCAATCCCGAACCAACTTCTCGCTCCACTGGATCTGTCCCTTCCGGTGCCCTCCAGCGTGAGCCTCGTCTTGCCCAATGGTGAGGCGATAGCGGCGGGCGCCACCTACTCGAATCAGCCCGGGGTCGCCATTGAGGTCGACCCCCCCTTTGGCCGTTGCACCGGGAACGGTACCTACGCCGCCATCCAAGTAGATCAAGTGACGCACGACTCCACGGGCCTGACTACCTCCTATGCGATCCAATTCTTCTGTGATGTTGGGAACGGAACCAGCTACACAGGTGCGCTTGCCTACAACGTCTCCCCGACGACTCCTCACCAGGGCTACTACGCCTACGAATCCAATGGCACAATCACCGGATTCGGAAATGACAACTATCTGAACTACCTGGGCGATTTGAGCGTCGTGGCGCTGAACAAGCCGATCGTGGGTATGGCGATCACGGCCGACGCCGCCGGTTACTGGATGGTCACCTCCGATGGCGGCATCTTCGCCTATGGAGACGCCGGGTTCTACGGGTCGATGGGTGGACAACGTTTGAATCGTCCCGTGGTCGGCATCGCCGCGACTCCCGACGGCCAGGGCTACTGGTTGGTGGCGAGCGACGGTGGCGTCTTCGCATTCGGCGACGCACCCTTCTTCGGGTCGATGGGCGGACGTCATCTGAACAAGCCGATGGTGGGATTGGCTCCTTCTCCGAGTGGTGGCTATTGGATGGTTGCCTCCGATGGTGGAGTGTTCAGCTTCCATGCCCCGTTCTACGGTTCGACGGGTGCACTGCGGCTGAACCAACCTGTGGCGGGAATGGCTCCAACGCCCCATGGGAATGGTTATTGGTTCGTGGCTGCTGACGGCGGGATCTTCAGCTTCGGCGACGCCGGCTTCTACGGATCGACCGGAGCTATACGGCTCAACAGACCGATCGTGGGAATGGCCCCCATGAGCAATGGCTCGGGCTACTGGCTGGTGGCCAGTGACGGGGGAGTCTTCGCCTTCAACGCACCGTTCTACGGCAGCCTTGCGGGCCTCGGTCTGACCGGCGTTGTCGGTATCGCCTCGTAGACCGCAGGCGAAATCCACGGACCACCCGAGCAGCCACGGGATGCAGCCGGGATCATTCCTCGCAATCGACACCACGGGTGCAGGTGCTAGTTTGTCCATCTGATTGGTCGATTTAGATGACTGGGGGAGCCGGTGCAGATCAATCCCTACATCGTCCTGGGGAGTGCGGTCGTTGGATTCCTGGTGGGGCTGACCGGCGCGGGCGGTGGAGCGCTTATGACTCCGATGCTGATGCTGCTGTTCGGGATCAAACCTTCGACGGCGATCTCCAGCGACTTGGTGGCGGCGGTCGTGATGCGGCCAGTAGGGGCCTTTGTCCACCTGAAGAAGGGGACCGTCAACCTCCGGTTGGTGGGATGGATGGTCCTCGGATCAGTCCCGATGGCCTTCCTCGGCGCCTACCTTCTCCATCTGCTCGGCAATGCCAAGTCGGCCGAGAAGACCATTCAGATCGTTTTGGGCACAGCCCTCCTGCTCGGGGCAGCGGCAATGCTCCTGCGCTATGCGGTCGACCGGCGCAATGGGCATGAGCGGCAGGGAGTCGTCCATGACCTTCAGGTCCGGCCCTTCCTCTCCGTCGTCATCGGGATGGTGGGCGGCCTGATCGTCGGAGTCACATCAGTTGGTTCCGGCTCCCTGATGATCGTGCTCCTGCTGTTTGCCTATCCGATGCTGGGGGCGAATCAACTGGTGGGGACTGACCTGACCCAAGCCGTACCGCTGACGCTGGCCGCGGCACTCGGAGCGCTGGCATTCGGGCACGTTGAGTTCGCCGTGACGACTTCGCTGATCATCGGCAGCGTCCCCGCCGTCCTGGTGGGTTCCTTTCTTTCGTCACGAGCGCCGGATCGTTACATCAGACCGGCTATCACGTTTGTCATTTTCGCCTCGGGTCTCAAATACGTGGGGGTGGGCACGACTGCGCTCGGTTGGATCCTGTGCGCCACCCTCCTGGGAATCGGAGCCATTTGGCTTACGTATGCGCGTCCATGGCAGAAGGATCTCCTGCCCCCGGAGACAGTGGCGACGATTGCCCGTCCCACGGTCACCGAGAGCAAGGGACCTCCGTAGGAGACGAGGCGAGATGTCCCTGCGGCATGCTCACGAATTGCGAGCAGAAGCCCCGTTGCAACCCCACCATGGGCCCGGGAAGTACGGCCCGACGGCAGGTCTGTCGAAGGTGTGTGGCCTGAGGGTGTGTGGCTCAACAGGGCCCGAGCTAGTCGATCCGGCCGATATCGCGCAGCCACTGGATGGTGGGCCGAAGGCCATCATCCAAGCTGCGGGGGTCGTAGGCGAGCCTCTTGTGTGTTTTCGATTCGGACAGGGCTCGGCGCACCGGTCGGTCCGACTCCGCCTTGGCGGCGATGGCCACCAGGGTTGGCCCGAAGATGCGGGCCATCTCCGGATCGTCGGAAGGATCGACATCCTTCACCCGGTGGTCGAGACCGGCCAACTCACAGATTCGGCTGCATGCCGCCGCCACACTCACGACGTCCTCAGGGCGACCGTCCAGCATGTAGCGCTCCCCGGAGACTCCACGATCGAGAGCGAGGATGCAGCCGTGGGCGACGTCCTCGGCGAACACCCAACTCACCGGAAACCGAAGGTATTGGGCCAGCCGCTGGCGAAGTGCGGACTGCAGTACCCGGTTGAAGCTGGTCCGTCCCAGTGCGTTGCTCACCACCGGTGAGGGACCGAAGATGGCACCGGGGTGGGCGGTCACGACGTCCTGGCCGGCAGCGGCACGAGCCATGGCGTCCTCGAAGGCCGCCATCTTCGTGATCGTGTAGGGATCCGAGCTGGGCTCCTTGGACACCGGCGCATCTTCGCGCTCCAGTCCCCCGGCGGTGTCGAAGAACGTCCCTGTGCTCACCGCCACGACTCGGCGCATGCCGAGGGCGCCGGCAGCATCGAGGACGTGCTTGGTGCCGTCCACATTCACCGCCTGGAAATCGGCGAGGTCCTGGCTCGCCCCGCCCAGCAGGGCCGCACAGTGGATGGCGCTGTCGGCGCCGGACGCACCCTTGCGAACATCGTCGGCGCTAGTGATGTCGCCGGAGGCCACGTCGACTCCCAAAGCCGTCAGCGGATCGGTGTCGGCTCCGGTCCGGGCCAATGCACGCACCTGGTCACCCCGCTCGAGCAGGAGCTTGCAGACATTCGCGCCCGCCAGACCTGTTGCACCCGTGACGAAGACGGTCTGACTCATGCCGGCTTTTTCTCCGAAACGTCCGTCAATGCGGTGTCGACCTGGTCCGGGTCGTAGGCGATCACCGGTTCGCTGTTCCCGAACACGTCGAGTGTGTGAATGAAGCGGTGAAGACCCATGGCGTTGGCGCAAGTGAAGCCCAGCTCGATGATCTGAGCGGCGGTGAACACCTGGCCGAGTTGGCGGTACACCTCGTCGTCGATGGCATGGTGGTCGGCGGAGAGCAGGTCGAGGAACTCCACGGCCAGGCGCTCCTGCTCCGTAAGGGTCGAGGCGCCCGGAGCCACGAGGCAGGCAACATCCTCGTCCGTGATCGAGTCATGCTTCCGGGACTGCATGCACGGCTGGCACTCGCCCAGTTGCGCGCTGCGGATCCGGATGAGCTCGAGGATGCGTCCCCCCAGAAGGCTCTGTTGGCCCCAGGCACTGCGGGCTGCGTTGGTCATCAAGATCTGCGAGGTGCGATAGGCGAAGATCTGCAGCGGGATGGGCGTCGCATACGTGCCGTTCGCCACCCCGTCCTCAATGATCCTCCGAGGCTCCTCGGCGAGCCTGTCCAACGGGATCGGTTCTATCCTCGGCATGCGTACTCACTTTCGCCGGCGTCGCCGGTCCTTGTCCTCGCAATCATACGAACCTATAAGGCTGGTAACCCTCGTGTCCATGGATCCTTCATCAGTGCTCCTCACCGGTCGGGTGGCCGTCGTAACCGGAGGTGGGTCGGGGATAGGTCGGGGCATCGCCCGGGGCCTCAAAGCTTTCGGTGCCTCGGTGGCGATATGGGAGCGTGATGCCGACAGTTCCGCATCGGCGGCAGCGGAGGTCGGTGGGCTCGGTCTCACCACGGACGTCCGCCAATCGGTGGAGGTGGATGAAGCGCTCGCCCGCACCACCGCCGAGCTCGGCCCCGTCAGCATTCTGGTCAACAATGCAGGGGGTGTGTTCTCGTCCCCGATCCTCGAAACGTCGGAGAACGGCTGGGACGCGCTGTACCGGGCCAACCTCAAGCACGTCATCCTGTGCACACAGCGCGTGGCCCGGACGATGGTCGAGGAGGGGTCCGGCGGGAGCATCATCAGCGTGACCTCGATCGAGGGAGTGCGGGCGGCACCGGGATATGCGGCGTACGCCGCGGCGAAGGCCGGGGTGATCAATTTCACCAAGACGGCGGCTCTCGAGTTGGCGCCTCACGGCATTCGGGTGAACGCACTGGCTCCGGACATCACCCTGACCGAGGGCCTCGCTGCTGTGGCGCCACCGGGAGTAGAGGAGACCTTCGGCCTCACGGTCCCGATGGGTCGCCCCGGGCACGTGGACGAGATGGCCGGCGCCGCCGTGTTCCTCGCCGGGCAGCTGTCCAGTTACATCACGGGCCAGACGATCCATGTCGACGGAGGCACGCAGGCCTCCAGCGGCTGGTACCACCATCCAGACTCGGGCTCCTATGTACTCGGTCCGTCCTGAGGATTGGCCTCGGACAGCCAGGCTGGCCGCGCGCCGGCGCCTCAGACACGATCGAGCTCATCAACGCTCATCCCGGGCCGCCTGGCCGACATGTGCGGACATCCCACCGTCGATGGCAATCATCTGTCCGGTGATGTAGCGGGATTCCTCCGAAGCCAAGAAGACGACGAGGTTGGCGATGTCGTCGGGCTGACCCAGGTACGGCGTGAGGGTCGTTCGTGCGAGCCCATCCAACATGCTCTCGGTGAGATGAGCCCGTACGGCGTCTGTGATGATCAGTCCGGGCACGATGGTGTTGACCCGGACGCCCTGCTTGCCGTGCCCGGCGGCCACGTACATGGTCAGGGTGTTCACGCCCGCTTTGGAGACGCCGTAGGCCGTGCGCGTCCGGTCACCCTTCAGAGAGGCTCCAGAGGACATATTGACGATCGACCCACCCCCGTTGCGCACCATCTCGGGGATGGCGTGCTTGCACATGAGCATCTGGCTGCGCAGATTGACCGCCATCGTCCGCTCCCAGACCTCCACGGATAGTCCGGTCACATCGGTGTCACTGGACAGGAAGGCGGAGTCGGTGAGAGCCGCATTGTTGTGGAGCACGTCGAGGCGCCCGTAGCGGCCGACGGTGGATCCGACTGCGGAGGCCGCGTCGGTCTCCTCGGAGAGATCGGCACGCAGAGCGATGGCGGCGCCTCCGGACTGCTGGATGTCCTCCGCCGTCTCCGCCGCCTTCGCCCCGTCGATGTCGACGACCGCCACCGAGGCGCCTTCATGGGCCAGGGCTCGAGCGGTCGCCGCACCGATTCCCCCCGCGCCGCCCGTCACGATGGCCACCTTGCCGTCCAAGCGTCCCATCGTCAGACCTCACGTCTCTGTTGGGCGGTGAGGTGGTCCGTTGGCATTGGAGTCTCCTTGGGAACGCTCGGGGCCGGATCTCGATCGGCAGGCGGATTTGCCGCACAAGCGTGCCAGCTTCACGGGAGCGACGCCTGCCGAGTCGGCGGTTTCCTGACGTGGCGGCCTGCGTGGTTGCGTCGGCAGGCCGTCTGAGCGGTTCAGACAGCGACCTACGAGGTGGGCTCCATTGCGACCGATGAGTTCGGACGCGGCGGGTCGTCTGTACCGGCATGCGAGAACCGGACACACTCTCATTAGATCGACTCCCACGCCTGCCGGTAGCGTCGTCGAAGATGCTCCCCGACGGCCACGCCATCCGAACCGAGGCTCTGGTCCGCCACTTCGATGGGGTGCAGGCCGTCGACGGGGTGGATCTTCGGATCCCGGCGGGGGAGATCTACGGCTTTCTCGGGCCGAACGGTGCCGGCAAATCGACAACAGTGCACATGCTGTGCACGCTCTTGGCTCCTACGGGAGGTCGGGCCCTGGTGGCGGGCTATGACGTCGCTGACCAGCCCGGGCAGGTTCGCCTGAGGATCGGCGTGGCGCTTCAGGAGGCCGCTCTCGACCCGAAGCAGACAGGCGCCGAGCTGCTCCGATTGCAGGGTTACCTCTACGGTCTGTCTCGCCGTGAGGTGAACCAGCGGGTGGCTGAGCTGGCGGAACTGATCGATCTGGGCGATTTCCTCGACCGACTGATCGGCACCTACTCCGGTGGGATGAGGCGACGTCTCGATCTGGCGGCGGCACTGATCCACAATCCTGAGATCGTGTTCCTCGACGAGCCGACGACCGGTCTTGACCCCGTGAGCAGGGTCCAGGTCTGGGCCGAGGTCCGACGACTCAACCAGGAGCTGGGCATGACGATCTTCCTTACCACCCAGTATCTCGAGGAGGCCGACGAGCTCGCCCACCGGGTCGGGATCATCGACAATGGCCGGATCGTGGCCGAGGGCACGCCAGCTGATCTGAAGCGGGCTGTCGGCTCCGACGTCATCGTGGCCCGCGTTGAGGGCGAGGCGGCAGACGTGGCTTCCGTAGTCGAGGCGGTCCCCGGCGTCCGTGGTGTCGAGGCCCACGGCAACGAGCTGGTCATCGCCACCGGGAGCGGATCGGCGACCATCAGCCCCGTGGCGGTGGCCCTCGCAGGGAGCGAGGTGGTCGTACGTGACCTGACTTTGCGCACCCCGACGCTCGATGATGTGTTCCTGGATCTCACCGGCAGCCATATCGAACGGGCGGACAACGAGGAGGACCGGTCATGACCACCACCATTGACCCGATCACCGCCTACTCGTCCGGTGACTCGATCCGGGCCCGCCCCGCCGGGTTTGCGCGCGATCTCACGTCC
Organism: Acidimicrobiales bacterium; assembly: GCA_015478655.1. Lineage (GTDB taxonomy): Bacteria > Actinomycetota > Acidimicrobiia > Acidimicrobiales > RAAP-2 > Bog-756. The sequence continues at coordinate 24,944 of JADMIJ010000010.1, forward strand.
ATCGCCGGTCGGGCTCTGCGGGCGGTGCCCCGAGACATTTCCGTGGTCATCCCGCCGATATTCATCGCGCTGTTCTTCTTCATCGTGAACATCGGCACCCTGAAGAGAGTGACCTCGTCGATCCCGGGCTTCAACTACACGTCCTTCGAGATGGCCACGGCAATCCTCCTTGGCGTGACCGGCGTCTCTCGCGCCCCCGCCCTCGTCCTCGACGTGCAGAGCAAGTACTTCGACCGTCTGCTCCTCACCCCGGTGCGGCGGACGGCGATCCTGCTGGGCCATATGGCGGCCGATGTCACAGTGGCAGCCGCCATGACGGTGCCGATCCTGGTGCTGGGCTTCATCCTCGGCGTTCGGTTCCAAGACGGCCCGCTCGGTGTGGTGGTGTTCATCCTGATGGCGTCCCTCTGGAGCTTGGCCTTTGCCGGCTTCGCCTACGCCATCGCCCTCAAGACCGGCAACCCGGCCGCAGTGAACTCCACCTTCCTTCTGTTCTTTCCGTTCTTGTTCCTGACCTCCTCGTACGTGCCCCGCAGCCAGCTGTCCGGGTGGTTGAACACGGTTGCGGGGTTCAACCCGGTCACCTACCTGCTCGGTGGCTTGCGGTCGCTCGTCATCGGCAACGGCTGGCAGTGGGCCCAGCTCGGAGAGGCGCTGTTGGCCATCCTCATCGTCGGAGCGATCAGCATGAGCCTGTGCTTCGCCGCCCTTCGCGGAAGGGTCAAGCGCGGGTAGATCAGTTGCCCGGTGACCAGCAGCACCTCCGGTCCGGTCTGATCGACGAGATGCATCTGGCCTTCGTGCCCATCCTGCTCGGTGGTGGCGAGCGGTTCTTCGACCACCTCGACGGTGGACCCGATGCCTACGAATGCGTCGAGTTCGTCAGTTCGCCCTCCGTGGCGCACGCACGCTTCAGCCGTAAGCCGAAGTAGTCGGCACGAAAGGTTCCCGTGGCAAATCGCGGGCCTACACACCGCTGAGTTCGACGAGCGCGTTTCGTCCAACTGATATGACTGGCGCCACGCCATGGGTTCGGCTCGTGTTGGTGGGATCGTCCGGCGGAGAAGTGGCGGCCTGGGTCCTCGAAGGATCTGGTCACCCGGACCTCGGCACCGTCAATACCGTGGCTCGTTGGCAGCTGGTGGCCCGGCGCTCCGGCGGCTGTATCCGGCTCCGGGACGTCAGCGCCGAGCTGGCGGAACTGCTCGACTTCGTCGGCCTACTCGGGGAGGTGTGTGGGGAGCCCGAAGGCCGGAAACAGATGCTGCACGTCGAGGAATGTGTGGAACCCGGAGATCCGGCTGTCTGAGACCTCGATGACCTGGAGGGCCCATGGCTTGTGGCCACCTGTGGGGTCGACCCGGTACTGACCGAAGGCGGGACCTCCGTTGGCCGCAGTGGGGAGCAGGCGAGACCCCTGGCACTCGATGCCGGGGCCGAGCATCCATTGACCGATGTCGGCCGAGCCCCGGAGCCACATGGCGTAAGGAGGCATCGACTGGATGGCGTCATCGTGGAGGAGCGAGACGATGGCCGACACGTCGTAGCGCTCGAAGGCGTCGACGTAGCGGCCCAGCAGGTCGCGCTGGGCGGCGTCCATGGGTTGAGGGGGTTCCTCGCGCACCGAAGCGAGTGTCGCCCGAGCCCGCTGAAGGGCACTGTTCACCGCCGCCACCGTGGTGTCGAGCAATTCGGCGACTTCGGTCGCCTGCCACCGCAGGACCTCCGAGAGGATCAACGCCGCCCGCTGACGGGCCGGCAGGTGCTGGAGGGCGGTGACGAAGGCCAGACGGATGGACTCCCGCTGAGCGGCGATTTCGGCGGGGTCGTCATCATCCGCCATCACCCTCGAATCGGCGATGGGGGACACCCACCGGTTCTCCGGCAGTATCGACTTCAGGGAAGACTCCTCGGGAGGGCAGGACGGGCCCAGTTCCATGGGCCGGGCCCGGCGCTGCCGGCTCCGGAGCATGTCGAGGCAGACGTTGGTCGCGATCCGGTAGAGCCATGACCGGACACTCGAGCGACCCTCGAACCGGTCGGCTGCCTTCCAGGCCCGCAACATGGTCTCCTGCACGGCGTCGTCGGCTTCGAATCCCGAGCCGAGCATCCGGTAGCAGTATCCGGTCAGCTCCCGCCGGTGCTTCTCGAAGGCCTCCGGGGCCAGGGGACTGGCGTCGACGGTCACTGCTTCCCATGGTAGGTCGTTGGCGACGAGCGCGGAGCATGGCATACCAGTGGGACGTCCAGCCCGGCCGGAAGTCATCGGTCGGCTCGGATTGAGCGTCGCCCACGTGTTAGGCGTCGCCGGCCAGCCCTCGGGTCTCAAGGCCTGACGACGTTTCCGCGCCCAGATCAGCTCTGCGGGGGACCGATGAGTTCCGCATTGCTGCGACGTCGGAACTGGCGACACACTGGGAATGCCATCGAGAGGAGCCACCATGCCCACACGAGACACCGCCCCCATTGGAGCGCCCTGCTGGGTCGACCTGATGACCTCGGACGCCGAGCGCATCAAGGCGTTCTACGGCCAGCTGTTCGGTTGGACGGCCGAGGAACCCAGGGCTGAGTTTGGCGGGTACTTCAACTATTCCAAGGACGGCATTCTGGTGGCGGGATGCATGACCAGCGAGCCCGAGTCACCGGTGAGGGACATCTGGTCGATCTACCTGGCCAGCGACGACACTCGGAAGACCGTCGAGACAGCGACAGCCAATGGAGGCCAGGTCGTGGCCCCGGCGATGGACGTGGGAGACCTCGGGACGATGGCCGTCCTGGTCGACACCGGAGGCGCAGCAATCGGTGTGTGGCAGCCGGGACTGCACAAGGGATTCGGCGTGCTGGCCGAACCGGGCACGCCAGCGTGGTTCGAGCTCTTCACGCGGGACTACGAGTCCTCGGTCGACTTCTATCGAAACGTGTTCCACTGGGACACCCACGTCGTGAGCGACTCACCCGAATTCCGCTACACGACGTTGGGTGAGGGTGAGGGACAGATGGCCGGGATCATGGATGCCTCGGGCTTCCTTCCCGACGGGGTGCCGGCCCATTGGTCGGTCTACTTCGCCGTTGAGGACACCGACGCTGCCCTGGCCACCATCATCCAGCTCGGGGGCTCGATCGTGGCGGCGGCCGAAGACACCCCCTACGGGCGAGTGGCGACGGCCTCCGACCCCAACGGCTCTCAGTTCAAGTTGGTCGCCCAAATCTGACTGTGTGAGGGGCATGGGAGCCCGCTCGGGCGATGGTCTTGTCGAGAACTATCGTCTGGGCGGAGGGCTCCACTCTTGACGCCTGAGCCCTCGCATTTGATAGGTGTTACGGTCGTACGCCTTATCAAAATCAGAGCCTTAATGTAGGGGCCAGGACCTGGTTCTGGAGGGGAGTCCGCCATGCTCAGGAAAGCAACTCGTCGAACTGCACTCGTGGCCGCGGTGGTCGTGGCCGCGCTCGTCGCGTCGTTCGCGACATTTGTGGCTCCGGCCTACGCCGCGACGCTGACGGCATCACCCACCACGGACACTGCAACGACCGCAACCGCTGGCTATATGAAGCAACTCATTGCCTCGGGCCAGGGGCTGAACCCCGTGCAGTTCATGCAAACTTCGGGAGGCACAAGTCTGGTTGTCTCGGGCACGGGGTTAGTCACGACGAGCGGGAATTTGGTTGCGGGTTCCTATACGGCAATGGGCAACTTGACGGATGTCCCCGGGATCGACACCGGTACGTTCAGCTTCACGCTCACCGTTACTCCCAGCACGATCACGCAAATCGCGCCCTTCACGGGCACGGCGAGTTTTTCCGGATCGACTTCGTTTAGCGCTCAGCTGCTGACCTCGGGCGCCATCACATCGCCGTCATTCGCCAAGACAGGTGGTTCCGCGAATCTCGCCGTCTCGAGCGGTGGTCTGGTCACCACGGTGGGCGGCCCACTGAGGGCGGGCGCCTACGCGGTCAACGGCACGGACTCGGACACCCTCGGCAACCTGGGCACGTTCAGCTTCACCCTGACCGTGAACGCCGACTTGCCGGGACCACCGACAATCCAGACGGCATCGCCGGGCAACAACAGCGCCAAGGTGCGCTGGCTCGCTCCGGCTTCTGACGGTGGCGGTGCTATCACCGGCTACCTCATCACGCCTTCAGGCGGAGCTCCACCTGTCCAGGCCCCGGCAGGCAGCACGAGTTTCACGGTTCCCTTCCTCAACGACGGAACTGCCTATACGTTCACGGTTGCCGCCATCAACGCGGCCGGCACCGGTCCCGCCTCCGCTCCATCCAACTCGGTCACCCCGACGCCCACCGGCTACTGGTTGGTGGCCTCCGATGGCGGCATTTTCTCCTTCGGGCAGAACCTGTTCTACGGCTCGACCGGGGGCATCCATCTCAACCAGCCCATCGTGGGCATGGCCTCCACTCCCGACGATCTTGGCTACTGGTTGGTGGCATCCGACGGTGGGATCTTCGCGTATGGCGACGCCAACTTCTTCGGCTCGACGGGAAGCATCCATTTGAACCAGCCCATCGTGGGCATGGCCTCGACCCCGACGGGCAATGGCTACTGGATGGTGGCCTCCGACGGCGGGATCTTCACCTTCGGTGACGCTCACTTCCACGGCTCCACGGGTGGCAAACACCTCAACAAGCCCATCGTGGGTATGGCCGCCACACCCCAGGGTGCTGGCTACTGGCTGGTGGCCTCCGATGGCGGCATCTTCACCTTCGGGACAGCCGGGTACTACGGATCGACGGGGGGCACCCCCCTCAACAAGCCGATTGTGGGAATGGCTTCCACATCCACGGGCAAGGGTTACTGGCTGGTGGCGTCCGACGGCGGGATCTTCGCCTTCGGGGACGCCGCCTTCTACGGCTCGACGGGGTCCAAGGTCCTCAACATGCCGATCGTCGGCATGGACATCAGCCCGAAGGGCAAGGGCTACTGGCTGGTGGCCTCCGACGGCGGGATCTTCGCCTTCGGTGATGCCACCTTCCTCGGCTCGACAGGAGGAAAGGTGCTGAACCAGCCCATCGTGGGCATGGGATAGAAGCACCGGTCAGGACTCAGGGCCTCCACCCGAAGGGTTGGCAACAGAGGCCAGACTGCACGGGTGGAACACGAAGAGCTGCTGGCGGGTGGCATCGCCAACGCCGGTGCGGTGGTGCGTGTCGGGCGACACGTTCTTCGTCCCTCCAACCCGCACACGGCCTCGATCCACCGCTTTCTGTCGTATCTGGCATCAGCCGGATTCGATGGCGCCCCAGTGCCCGTCGGGATCGAACCTGACGGGCGGGAGCGATTGGAGTTCATCGACGGCCAGGTGGCGCTTCCCCCGTATCCGGAGTGGGCCCAGTCCGATCCTTCGCTGATCTCGGTGGCACAATTGATCAGGCGGTTCCACGTCGGGTCGCAAGGATTCGATCTCACCGGGTGTTCGTGGAGCAGCGAGATGGCGGATCCGTCCGGGGGAGACGTCCTCTGCCACAACGACGTCTGCTTGGAGAACGTGGTGTTCAGGGACGGCATCGCCACGGCCCTTCTCGACTTCGACTTTGCCGCTCCCGGCCGGCCTGTCTATGACCTGGCCCAATTCGCCCGGATGTGCGTTCCCATCGACGACGACGTCAACGCGGCCAAGCTCGGCTGGGTACCCGCCGACCGGCCAGCACGACTGCTATTGGTCGCCGATGCCTTCGGACTCGACCCGGCCGAGCGGCGTCAGCTGATCGAGGTCCTCGACGCCTCGATGGCGGCGGGTGGCGCATTCGTACGCCGCCGCGTCGAGGCCGGCGACCCGAACTTCACCGCCATGTGGGATGCGATGGGCGGGGCGGAGCGATTCGATCGCCGGCGCCTCTGGTGGGTCGAGCACAGGGTCCGATTCGCTGACGCTCTCACCTGAGGTGGCCGTCATGGATCAGTCGGGGCCCCATCCTCTGGGTGGCTTGCCCGGCGATCGAGGATGCTCTTCCAATTGATGAACGGGAGCGCGGCCACCAGGGCCAACAGCACGACCTGAATGGTGATCGACCAGGGCGAACCGAGCAGCCGGCCGATGACGCTCCCGAGTTGGTGTTCGGCGACCGTGGCCACCCCCACGTAGATCGAGTAACTCACCAGACGGCCGACGAAGAAGGCCAGGGTCAACGGAATCAGGTTGAGCTCGAGCAGTCCTGCCGCCACGAAGAGTTGGGCCGAGGGTAGCGGCGAGACGGCAAACAGCGCCAGCGAGGCGATGGCGCTCGACCGCTTCTTGAGGAGAGCACCGCTGGCCGCAGCCAGATTCTCCCGTAGGCGAGGACTCAAACGACCGCGGAAGCGCCGGGCGCCGCGGGCCAGGAGGTACCTTCCGAGCATGGCCGCCACGCCTCCGAGGAGCACGATGGCCACGGGGTTCAGATGCCATTGGATGCGTGAGAACACCAACAACGTCCACGTGGGCGGACCGAATGCGGGAAGGAGGTTGACCCCGAGGACGATGAGGAAGAGGTAGAGATATTCCATTGCGGATGATGGCGAGGCTAGGCCTTCTCACCATCCCCACGCGAGCCAAAGGGGCAATCAGTCGTCGGTCACGCCGCGCCGGATCAGCGCCGGCTCGACTGCCCCGTCGGATCAGACGGTCACACCTGCCTGCATGCGTTCGGTGGCCTCGATGTACTCCTCGACCATCGAGAACACGACGTCCTTGGCCTTGCGGACCGTGGTGGCGCGGCCGATGACCTGGCCACAGGGGTTGAAGTTCACGTCCCGAGCCTGTTCGGGGTAGCGATGGCCCCGGGAGACCGCCTCGATGGCCACCATCATCTGCAATGGCATGGGCAGAGGCTCGGGTGTGTCCTCGGCCTCCCACGCCTCCGTCCAGTCGTTCTTGAGCATCCGGCACGGCTTGCCGGTGAAGGAGCGGGACCGCACCGTGTCGCGGCTGGAGGCGGCCAGATAGGTCTCCATCTGCTTCGGCGGGATGTCCGCCTCCTCGACGGTCAGCCACAGGGTTCCCGACCAGACGCCTTGGGCGCCGAGCGCCAGGGCCGCGGCCATCTGGCGACCACTGCCGACGCCGCCAGCGGCCAGTACCGGAATCGGCGCCACCGCATCGATGACCTCGGGCCACAGCACGATGCTCCCGACATCGCCCGTATGGCCGCCGCCCTCCGAGCCCTGACAGATGATGAAGTCCAGGCCGGCGGCCTTGTGGCTGAGCGCATGCTTGACCGAGCCGGCCAGAGCGCCGATCATCAGGCCCGCTCCCTGCACCTTCTCGACCACGTCGGGCGGGGGAGTCCCCAGCGCGTTGGCGATCAGCTTGACGTTGGGGTGTCGGAGCGCCACCTCGATGAGCCCGGCGGCGTGGGCGGCCGTCCATCCGATCATCCCGTTGGAGCGTCGCTCGTCCTCTGGGATCTCCGGGACGTGGTGATCGGCGAGGATCTTGAGGGCGAACTCCCGGTGCCCGGCGGGGATCAGGCCGCGGATCTGGGCCTCGAGCTTGTCGGGGTCCATCTCGTCCATGCCCTCGTATTTGGCCGGGATGACAATGTCGACCCCGTAGGGCCGGTCACCGACATGCTCATCGATCCAGGTGAGCTCGACCTCCAGCTGTTCGGGGTCGAACCCGATGGCGCCGAGCACGCCGATGCCTCCGGCGTTGGTCACGGCGGCCACCACGTCGCGGCAGTGGGTGAAGGCGAAGATGGGGAATTCGATGCCCAGCTTCTGGCGGATTTCCGTGTTCATGGTCTCGCTCCTGACTTGCTGTCTTCGATTGTTGCGGAGTTGGTCGAACCGTTGGCTGCGGTGGGCGGCACAATGTCATGGGGCAGCCCGAGCAGCGCGCTCAGACCTCGTAGGGCCAAGCCATCGGGAACGGTTGCGGGTTCGAGGCGGCGCTGCATGGCCAGTCCGACGAGGAGCCCCTTGACCAGCACTGCCAGTTCCTCCGATTGGGCGGCCGGCTGCGCATCGAAGGCTTTGGCCCAGCCGTCCAGGAGCCGCGCGCTGAACCGGCGCGCCTCGGCGTTCCGCACCCGGATGACGTCGGCCACTTCATGGTCGCGGGCGGCGCGCAGCCAGAGCTCGTGTTCGAGCAGCGACCAGCCCGACTCGTCGCCGGCCGAGACGTTGTCCCATACGGCGTTGAGCTGTCCCTCAGGTGACTCGGTGACGGCCACCTCGGCCAGCAACACGGTGAGGATCGAGTCCTTCCACGAGTCGAGCAGTGCCAGGAGGAGTCCCTGCTTGCTGCCGAAGTGGGAGTAGACGGCACCCGAGGTCCGGCCGGCCGCCTCGGCTACTGCGTCGATCGAGACGGCGTCGATTCCCTGGTCGGCGAAGAGGCCGGCGGCAGCGGACAGCAGCCGCGCCCGGGTCTCGGCCTTGCGTTCCTGTTGCGTCTGGGACATGTTCCCCGTGGCCTCTTGTGGAGCAGAGCAGCAGACTAACTGTACATATATTGGAATCGTTATGCAACATACGCAACGCCCGTTCTGCTCCCGCCGGGCTGCCCGGCGCTCGAGGCTGCCCGATCAGGGGTCGAGGCATAGAGTGGGGTTCCCACCTCGGTACGCAAGGGAGCACCATGCCATCCATGACCACGGTTGTCCGCGACAAGCTCTACATCGGAGGAGCCTGGGTGCCCTCCACCGGAACAGGTTCGATCGAGGTGATCGACTCGACCAACGAAGAAGTGATCGGAACGGTTCCGGAGGGAACGACCGCCGACATCGACCGCGCCGTGGCCGCCGCCCGGGCTGCGTTTCCGGCCTGGTCGGCCACTCCTGTCGAGAAGCGGGCCGCCATGCTGACAGCCATCAGTGAGGCCCTGGGGGCGCGGATGGAGTCACTGGGGGAGCTGATCACCCATGAGGTGGGGATGCCGCTGACGCTGTCCAAGCTGGTACAGGTGGGCCTGCCCATGGCGTCGTTCGGGTCCATGGCCCAGGTCACCGCCGATTTCACCTGGGAGCAGACGGTGGGCAATTCACTCATCGTGCGGGAGCCGATCGGCGTGGTCGGGGCCATCACCCCGTGGAACTACCCGTTGCACCAGATCGCCGCCAAGGTGGCCCCGGCACTGGCGGCGGGATGCACGGTGGTGCTCAAGCCGAGCGAGGTCGCACCTCTCAATGCGTTCGTCCTGGCCGAGATCTTCGAGGAGGTCGGGGTACCGGCGGGCGTCTTCAACCTGGTGACCGGGTTCGGCCCTGTGGTCGGCGAGGCACTGGCGGCCCACCCGGATGTCGACATGGTGTCGTTCACCGGATCCACCCGGGCCGGCCGGCGCGTCTCCGAGGTGGCCGCGGCCACGGTCAAGCGGGTGGCCCTGGAACTGGGCGGGAAGTCCGCCAACGTGATCCTCGACGATGCCGATCTGGCCACGGCGGTCCCCGACGGGGTGGGCAAGTGCTACTTCAACTCGGGCCAGACCTGTAGCGCGCTCACCCGCATGTTGGTTCCCCGCCATCGGCTCGACGAGGTGGAGGAGTTGGCCCGGACAACGGCCGAGTCGTTCTCTGCCGGTGACCCCTTCGACGGGGACACCCGGCTCGGGCCGCTGGTGTCCTCGGCCCAGCGGGACCGCGTGCGCAACTACATCGACAAGGGTGTGGGTGAGGGTGCCACCCTCCTCACCGGTGGGCTGGAGGCGCCCGAGGGCGCCGACAAAGGCTTCTTCGTCCGCCCGACCGTGTTCAGCTCGGTGACCCGCGACATGACCATCGCCCGGGAGGAGATCTTCGGCCCCGTGCTGGTGATCATCCCCTACGACTCCGAGGACGAGGCCGTGGAGATCGCCAACGACACCGACTACGGGCTGGCCGGAGGAGTGTGGTCCGGTGATCCCGAGCGGGCCAAAGCCGTGGCCCGGAGGTTGCGAACCGGTCAGGTCGAGGTCAACGGGGGAGGTTTCAACCCCATGGCGCCGTTCGGCGGCTACAAGCAGTCGGGCAACGGCCGGGAGTTCGGGGCCTTCGGGCTGGAGGAGTACCTCGAGGTGAAGGCCATGCAGCTCTGATCGAGCCTCCGGCGCCGGCACCCGCCGGCGGGGAGGCGGACCGGACCACCGGCACCGGCACCGGCACCGCAGCAAGTCACAACCCGAACTGGTCGTTGATGAGGCCGAGGTAGATCTGGGCCGAGTCGGTGTAGGTCTTCTCCCCGATGAAGACATGCTGCGTCCCGGTGTACATGTCCCGAAAGGCCCGCTCGAGGCGACTGCCCTCGCGGATGGCAGACGTACCTCCGGCCAGGTGGGCCCACTGCACGATTTCCCGGCTGGCCTCGGTGGCATAGGTGGCCGCCACCCGCATGTCGGCCCGCATGGTCGGCGAGAGGTCCTGGCCGGCCCTGACGGCCTGCTCGACCTCGGTGAACGTCGTCAGCACCAGCAGTCGCGCCGCCTTCCACATGGCGGCGTGATGGGAGAGGTTCCGCTGGAAGCTCGCCTTGTGGGCGATGGATGCCTCCTCACCCATCCTCACCTTGGTCATGGCCAGCTCGGTGACGTCGTCGATCATGCTCTTGGACACACCGAGGGCCCAGGAGGCGTGGCCCGCCGCGGTGATCGGCATCAGCCCCATCCTGAACGCCGGCGAACTGCCCCGTTGCGGCGTGCGGCAGAACAGTTCGAAGGTGCGGTGACTCGGGACGAAGAGATCGGTCACGTTGTAGTCGTACGATCCCGTGCCTTTGAGGCCCTGGACGTCCCATCCGTCGGTGAAGACGATCTCGGCGTGCGGGATGACCGCCACCATCAGCGGGGGTATTCCGTCCTCTCCCGTGACCAGTTCTCCGTCGACGGTGGGCATGAACCCGGCCGCCACGTACTGGGAGTGCCCCGTGCCCGATCCGAAGTTCCACGCCCCCGAGATGCGGTAGCCGCCCTCGACGGTCTCGCCCAGGCCGTTGGGAAAGAACTGACCGCCGGCGGTCACCTGGTTGTCATGCTTGGTGAAGACCTCGTCGAAGCCGTCGTCGGGCAAGTAGGCGGCGCAGGCCGCCGCCGACGGCAGGTTGGCGATGCCGATCCAACCCAGCGAGCCGTCCTGCCAGGCCAGCTCGATCCATGTCTCGATCATCTCCGGGAAGCTCGGCTCGCTGCCTCCGGCCTCCAGCGGATTGGCCCAGACCATCAGCCCGCTGCTCCACAGCCCGTCGACGGTCCGTTGGTTGAGGGTGCGAAGGCGCTCGGAGTCGGCTGCCTCTGCGGCAATGAGCTCCCGTAGGCTGCGCGCCGCTTCGGGCCCGTCGATCGTCACCGTGGTAGCCATCGGGTCACTCCTTGTCGGGTTCGCGGGTCGGGTGTGCTCTACGAGGGAATGTTGGCGAGCATGTGCTGGCTCACGTCACCGACCAGGTCGATGAGGTACCGCCGCTCGGAGAACCGCCAGGCCCCGTCGGATCGTTCGAAGCGGTCGTGGTAGCGGCCGGCCAGGATCGGCTGGAGCGTGAGACCGGGTACGGCCTGTAGGACGGTCCAGTACGAGCGGCCCGCGGCCCTTCCTTCCTCCTCGTCGATCTCGAGGATGAGATTGGTGGTGACGTGCTTGGTCTTGGGCGTCCCATCCGGGTACAGCCGGGTGGTGGACGTGAACAGGGCCAGCAGGGCGTCCCGGCCGGTGACCGACGAACCGCTGTCCCCGGCACCGACGGCGGCCTGGCCCAGGAGGTCTGCCACTCCGGCGAAATCGCCGTCGTCGATCAGCTCGGCGTAGCGGGCGATGAGATTGCTCAACGCGATTCCGGTGTCGCTCATGGCTGTCCTCCCGCTTCTCCGGAACTGGCTCCCGCCTCCGCCTCCGCCCCCGTCACTTCGGTCCCTTCGGCCCCGAAGGTGAGGTCGGCGTCGTCCCAGTAGGCGTGGGCCGAGATGAACAGGCCGTCGTCATCGGCGACGAACACCTCGATGCCGTCGATGGTCATGGAGGATCCGCCTGTCGCCACCGAGATCCCGAAGTCGACGGCCACGTGGGCCCCGCAGGTGTGCACCTCCTTGGCCGTGAAGGTCCACGACCGGCTGGCGGAGATCCCGGCTTCGAAGAAGGCGGTGATGGCGGCCCGCCCGACGTTCGGGGGGTTGGATACCGGATCAGCGTGCACGGCGTCCTCGGTGAAGAGGGCGGCGATGGCATGGGCCTCGCGGGCGTTGATCGCGTCCACATAGTCAGCGATCAGGCTTCGCAGCTCGTTCGGGGTCAGCATGGCGCTCCCTTCGTCGGTCCTGGCTCGATGCGGCGCCGGCGTTCACGCGCCGACAGCGTGCAGGCCTCCGTCGACGTGCAGGATCTCGCCGGTGGTCATGGGCAGGAGGTCGGAGAGGAGAGCCGTGCAGGCACGGGCCACCACGTCGGTGTCGAGTACGTCCCAGCCGAGGGGCGCCCGCTCGGACCAGGTGTCCTCGAAGGCGGTGAAGCCCGGGATGGATTTGGCCGCCATGGTCTTGACCGGCCCGGCCGCCACCAGATTGACCCTGATGCGCTCGGCCCCGAGGTCCCGGGCCAGGTAGCGCGACAGGGACTCCAGGGCGGCCTTGGACACCCCCATCCAGTCGTAGGCGGGCCACGCCACCGAGGCGTCGAAGTCCAGACCGACCACCGACGCCCCCGCTCCTCCCTCCGCGCCGGCCGCCGCCAACAGGGGACGGAAGGCCTCGACCAAGGCCTTCAGCGAGTAGGCCGACACGTGCAGGGCGATCTGGACCTGGTCCCAGTTGGCCTGGAAGATATCTCCTCCCAGGCACTCGGGGGGCGCGTAGCCGATGGAGTGGAGCATCCCGTCCATCCGGTCCCACCCGGCGGCCAGCGTGGTTGCCGCCGCGGCCAGCTGCTCGGGCTCGGTGACGTCGATCTCGAGCACGTCGGCCTCGACGGGAAGTTTCCGGGCCGTCCGGCGGGTGAGTGAGAGGCCGCGGCCCGCCCCGCTGAGCACCACTTCTGCGCCCTCTCGTTGGGCCATCCGGGCCACGGCGAAGGCGAGCGATGCGTCGGTCAGTACCCCTGTGACCAGAATCTTCTTTCCATCGAGGAGTCCCATGACCGGGTCAGGTTACCGTCCGGGATTCGCTGGGCCGGAAACCGTGCGTGTGCAAAGGTAGATGCATGCGCATCGGAATCTTGGGCGGGACCGGCCCTGCCGGGCGGGGGCTGGCGGTTCGGCTGGCCCGGGCCGGCGAGGAGATCCTGATCGGGTCGCGGGATGCGGAGCGGGCCGACGCCGTCGCCTCCGGGCTGGTGGAGGCGTGGCCGGGGCACCATCTGTCCGTGTCCGGCGCTGCGAACGAGGCCGCGGCTGAGTGCGACCTGATCGTCGTGGCCACCCCGTGGGACAGCGCCGTCGCCACCCTCAAGCCACTGGCCGCCGGCCTGGAGGGCAAGGTGGTGGTCTCGATGGCCAACGCCCTGGTGAAGGAAGGTCGCGAGTTCCTCGCCCTGCTGCCGTCCCGGGGTTCGGTCGCGGCCTCGATCCAGGCGGCCCTGCCCCTGTCTCTGGTGTCGGCCTCGTTCCACCATCTGCCGGCCTCCGACATGGAGAACCTGGATGCCCCGATCACGGCGGACGTGCTGGTGTGCTCGGACCATTTCGAGGCCTCCAAGGCCACGGTGGCCCTGGTCGACTCCATCGAGGGGTTGCGGGGCGTGGATGCCGGCAGCCTGGCCCAGGCCGCACCCATCGAGGCGTTCACTGCCGTGCTCGTGACCGTCAACATCCGCCACAAGGTGCACACCGCCTTGCAACTGGCCGGTTACGGCGACCCCCGATAGCGCGTGACCGACAGCGGGGGCAGCCGGGACGTAGGAGGGGGACTACGGCTCTACGACACCGCCCGCCAGGAGGTGGCGCCGCTCGACGCCGGGCCGTTGGTCACCCTGTACTCGTGCGGGATCACCCCGTATGACTCCGCCCACCTCGGGCACGCCCAGGTCTATCTCACGTTCGACATCCTGCAACGACGGCTCCGCGACCTCGGGCACGAGACCCGGTGCGTTCGGAACGTCACGGACGTGGACGACGACATCCTCCGCAAGGCCCGTGAGCTCGGGGTCCACTATCTCGACCTGGCCGCCGAGGAGATCGCCCGGTTCGAGTCGGACATGGCGGCGCTGGGCCTGATCCCCGCATGGTCTGAGCCCCGGGCCACCTCGGCCATCGCTGAGATCCTGACCCTGATCGGCGCCGTGCTGGACTCGGGGCGTGCGTACCAGGCCGGGGGAGCGGTCTACTTCGACGTCACCACCTTCCCGGCATTCGGCACCGTCAGCCACCTTGACGAGCCGACCATGCTGGCCGTGGCCGCCGAGCAGGGCGGGAGGCCGGACGATCCGAACAAGCGCCATCCCCTCGACTTCGTGCTGTGGCAGCCCTCGCTGCCCGATGAGCCCTCGTGGGAGTCACGCTGGGGCCCGGGCCGCCCGGGGTGGCATGTCGAATGCTCGGCCCTGGCCCTTCGCGAGCTGGGCGACACCATCGACGTCCACGGCGGGGGACGCGACCTGGCCTTCCCGCATCACGAATCGGAGAACGCACAGTCGGTGTCGGCCACCGGGCGGCCGTTCGTGCGCCACTGGCTCCACGTCGGACTGGTCGGCCTCGACGGCACCAAGATGTCCAAGTCCCTCGGCAACCTGGTCTTCGTGGGCGACCTCTTGAAGGAGTGGGAGCCGGCCGTGATCCGGCTCGCCCTGCTCGACCATCACTACCGGGGGGACTGGGAGTGGTCGCCTGAGGACTTGACCAGGGCGGCCACGCGGTTGGAGGCGTGGCGCCGCGCCACGCCTCCGGGGCTGTCACCCGGCACTGCCGACCAGTCGGGCGACGCCGGTCTCCCAGCGGTGCGATCCTTCCTCGACAACGACCTCGACACGCCGGGAGCCCTCCGGGCCCTCGACACCGAGGCGGCCGCCGGCCGCCCGGTTGTCCGGGGAGCTGCCCTCTTGGGCATTACCCTGTAGCTCGGTCACCAGCCCGCCCACCACCGGGTACTCGGCGGCCGCGCCGGGCCCATGGCCAGGCCGGAACAGAGGCAGAAAGGCAATTTGATGGGAGCCGTCACCGTGCAACTTCCCGATGGTGCGACCAGGGAGTTCGAGGAGGGCACCACGGCGTCCCAGTTCGCCGAGTCCATTGGCCCCCGACTGGCCAAGGCGGCGGTGGCGGCCACCTTCGACGGTGCCGAGGTCGACCTGGACACACCGCTGCGAGATGGGGCCCAGGTCAGCGTCATCACTGCCGACTCCGAGGCCGGCCGCGCCGTGCTGCGTCACTCGACCGCCCACGTGCTGGCCCAGGCTGTGCTCCGGCTGTGGCCCGGCGCCCACTTCGCCATCGGGCCGGTCATCGAGGACGGCTTCTACTACGACTTCGAGCTGCCGGGCGGGGTCCATTTCAGTGACGACGACCTCGAGCGCATCGACGCCGCCATGCGCGAGATCATGGCCGAGGACCAACCTTTTGTCCGCCACGAGCACAGCATCGAAGAGGGACTTTCGATCTTCGGCGACCAACCGTTCAAACGGGAGATCATCGAGGCGGTCGAGGCGGGACACGAGGAGGTGGACGCCGCAGCCGAGGGGGCCGGCGCCGCCCAGGTGTCGACCTACTGGAATTCGCCGACTTTCACCGACCTGTGCCGGGGCCCGCACGTCCCCTCCACCAGCCACCTGGGCCACTTCGCCCTGATGCGCGTGGCCGGGGCCTACTGGCGGGGCGATGAGAAGCGCCAGCAGCTCCAGCGCATCTACGGCACCGCGTGGGAGTCGGAGAAGGCGCTGGCCGTCCACCTCGACCGGCTGGCGGAGGCCGAGCGCAGGGACCACCGCCGCCTCGGCGCCGAGCTGGACCTGTTCTCGTTCCCCGAGGAGATCGGCTCGGGACTGCCCGTTTTCCACCCCAAGGGCGGAACCGTGCGCCGCCTCATGGAGGACTATTCGCGCCAGCGCCACGAGGCCGCCGGCTACGAGTTCGTCTACACCCCGCACATCACCAAGGCGGAGCTGTTCGAGACGTCGGGCCATCTGGACTGGTTCGCCGAGGGGATGTTCCCGCCCATGGAGCTGGACGGCGGCCAGGAGTACTACCTCAAGCCGATGAACTGCCCGTTCCACATCCTGATCTTCAAGAGCCATCAGCGTTCCTACCGCGAATTGCCCATGCGTCTCTTCGAATTCGGGTCCGTCTACCGATACGAGAAGTCGGGGGTGGTACACGGCCTGACCAGGGTGCGCGGCATGACCCAGGACGACGCGCACATCTTCTGCACCCGCGACCAGATGGCCCACGAGCTCCACTCGACCCTCACGTTCGTCCTGTCCCTCTTGCGGGACTTCGGTCTCGACGACTTCTTCCTCGAGCTCTCGACGCGTCCCGAGGAGAAGGCCGTGGGCTCGGTCGAGGACTGGGATGAGGCCACCGAGGCCCTCCGCACTGCGGCGACGGCCATGGACCTCGAGCTGGTCATCGATGAGGGAGGCGGCGCCTTCTACGGTCCGAAGATCTCCGTGCAGGCCCGGGACGCCATCGGGCGGACCCACCAGATGTCGACCATGCAGCTCGACTTCCAGGAGCCCCAGCGGTTCGGCATGGAGTACATCGGTGCTGACAACGGTCGGCACCAGCCGGTCATGATCCACCGGGCGCTGTTCGGCTCGGTGGAGCGGTTCTTCGCCATCCTCCTCGAACACTATGCCGGCGCGATGCCCACCTGGTTGTCGCCCGAGCAGGTCCGGGTCCTGGCGGTGAAGGACGAGCATGCGGCCTATGCCCACAAGGTG
Organism: Acidimicrobiales bacterium; assembly: GCA_015478655.1. Taxonomy (GTDB): domain Bacteria; phylum Actinomycetota; class Acidimicrobiia; order Acidimicrobiales; family RAAP-2; genus Bog-756. The sequence continues at coordinate 41,705 of JADMIJ010000010.1, forward strand.
GCCGACCGCCTGCGGGCGGTGGGAGCCCGGGTCTCGGTCGATCCCGCCGACGAGCACCTGAAGGCGCGCATCCGCAAGGCCAAGGTCATGAAGATCCCCTACATCCTGGTGGTGGGCGACGACGACGTTCACGCCGGCACCGTGGGTGTCAACCGCCGGGGGAGCAACCAGCCCGAGCGCGGGGTCGAGCTCATGACGTTCACCGACACGCTCGAGGACGAGATCGCCGGGCGCCGGATTCCCGAATCCCCATCGTGAGCCTCGAGCACCTGTGGGCCGGGTGGCGCGGCGAGTATGTGACGGCCGCCGGTTCGTCCGAGCCGGCCCTGGCCGGCGGTGTCGACTCCCATCGCCTCGACGACCCCGATCACTGCGTCTTCTGCCGTATCGCGGCCAGCGGCCCTCCTTCGGCCGACAACGGTGTCCTGTGGATCGGGACCGTGTCCTACGCGGTGCTCAACGCCTATCCCTATGCCAGTGGGCATCTCATGGTCCTTCCCGTGCGGCATGTCAGCTCGCTCGGGGACCTGACCGATGCGGAGGGATCAGAGATGTGGTCGGCCCTCCGACAGGGAGTGGCCGCCCTGGAGGCAGCACTCGGACCTGACGGGATCAACGTCGGGGCGAACCTGGGGCGGGCCGCCGGGGCCGGCGTCCCCCGACACCTTCACCTTCACGCCGTCCCACGCTGGCTCGGCGACACCAACTTCATGACCGCCGTGGCGGATACGCGGGTGCTTCCCGAGACCCTGGCCGTCAGCTGGCGACGAATCCATCAGGCATGGCCCGACTGAGCCGGACTCACCCGGAATCGAACCGGACGGCCGGGCGTTCGACTGAGTGGGACGAGAGGAGTGGGAGTGACCATGCAGGTCAAGGAGCTTGGGCACTTGGTGCTCTACGTGCGGGACGTGAAGCGATCGGCAGCCTTCTACGGCGGGGTCCTCGGCTGGGAGCCGGTGTTCCCGAATGCACCCGGGCTGCCGGTGGCGGCGTTCTCATCGGGTCGGACGCACCACGAGTTACTGCTCATCGAAGTCGGAGAAGGGGCCGCACCACTGCCGGCGGGCAGGCGGCTCGGCCTCTACCACTTCGGACTCAAGGTGGGCGACAGCGATGACGAGCTACGGGAAGCGGCTGCACGCCTCGAGGCAGCCGGCGTGCCCGTCGTCGGCGCCACTGACCACACAGTGACCCACAGCCTGTACATCCTCGATCCCGACGGCAACGAGATCGAGCTCTATATCGACGTCCCCGGAGTGGACTGGAAGCGTGACCCGGCCCTGATCATGGCCCCGATCCGGCCCCTGTCCCTTTAGCTGGACGCGGGCTCGTCAGACAGGATCGGCCGCCGGGCTCCTCGGACCGGCAGGCGGCCCTGCTTCACCATCCCATCCCGATGGTCCCGGGACGCCACCCTTCCTTCTCCCGCAGGCTTTGCCAGCTCTTGTCGCCGGCGGCGATCACGGTGCGCAAAAGCGATGATGCCTCTTCCTGCCAGGCCTCGAGGTCGACCGGGTAGCCGGCGATCATGGCCAGGGCGGGGTGGAGGCCATCGGGGGGAGGCAGTACCCGCCGGAGGGACCACCGCACCGCCTCTTTGGCTTCCAGGCCTGCCTCCCGCCGAAGCGCGTACTCGTACACGACCAAGCGCCAATAGGAATTGAGCTGGTCGAGGGGGTTGGCGACGCCGGACGTCGGCTCCGGATGCTGGGCCATCGTCTGATGAAGGGCCATTGCTCGTTCATCGGCACGCCACCACCCGACTTGAGGTGAAATTCGCCCCGCCACCGCCCGAGTCAGCCCCATAGCGTGCATCCCATGGGTGCATCCCGGTGGAACACGTTCCCGGCTACAGCACGAGGTGCTCGATCGAGAGCGGGACGGTGTGGTCGACAGCCGCCCAGGCTGGGATTGGCAGCTCGCCAGGGTGGTTCCGCCAGTGGTGGTGTGGCGGCAACTCCAGCAAGCAGATGGTAGGGTCTGATGAGCCTTCTGGAGGAAATGCCATGTTTGACGGGCGATGGCGCGACACGGTCGACCGGGGTACCGGTCCCGTCGGTCGCAGGCTGCAGCGGTTCGGCATCACCGCCGACATGCTGACCGCCACCGGGTTGATCTCCGCTACCGCCACAGCCGTGGCCGTGGGCACAGGCCACTTCCTGTTGGCCCTGGCGTTGCTGATCCTCACCGGCTTGCACGACCTGTTGGACGGGCCGGTGGCCAAGGCATCCGGGACATCGTCGGTGCGCGGTGCCTTCTTCGATTCGGTCACCGACCGGGTTGCCGATGCCGTGATCCTCGGTGGTGTGGCGTGGTATCTCGTGTCAGCCCACCCCGGGCATCTCGTCCTCCTGCCCTTCGCCGTGCTCGGGGCCACGTCACTGGTCTCCTACCAGCGGGCCAAGGCGGAATCGCTGGGCATCGTGGCCAAGGGTGGACTGATGGAGCGGGCCGAGCGCATGATCCTCCTGGGGATCGGATTGCTCTCCACAGCATTTCTGGTCCCTGTTCTCTGGGTCATGCTGGCGCTCACCGTGGCCACCGCGGTGGGACGTTTCGTCAAGGTGTGGCGCCTGGCCGAGGCGCCCGTCATCGGAGCCAGTCCCCGGCGCCACCGCCGCACCCGCACCACGGTCCGCGTCGGCGGGCGCAGCTCGTCGGCCTCACCATCCCGGTGGAGGGCTCGCCGGCAGGGGGAACTGGCCAGTCGGTCCGGTCGCACCTGGCGCGCCCGACATGCCCGCCAGGGCATCCGGCAGCGCGCCGGCCGTCGCCATCCCTGAGTCGCTCGGCCGCCGGTTGATCCTCGGGCGCTCGTGAACAAGGGACGCGTCGTCTTTCGGACCTACGCCGTCCTCGGTCGGTGCCTGTCCGCCGTGCCCGAGCCGGTGGCGCTGGGCGTGGCGAACCGCGTCGGGGACGTGATGTTCAGGGTGCGGCACCAGCACCGCCGGATGGTGGTCAACAATCTGCGCCGGGTGCTGGACGCCGACACTTCGGACGCGATGGTCCTCGACCAGTGGGCGCGTCGATCGTTTCGGGCCTACGCTCGGTACTGGGTCGAAGGGGCCCAGCTCGGAAGTACGTCGCCCATCGAGGTGGAGCAACGCACGCTTTGTGAGGGCCTCGAGCATCTTGTGGATGGGATGGCAGCCGGTAGGGGGGTCATCATGGCACTACCCCACGTTGGGAGCTGGGAGTTCGGGGGCGCGTTTCTGGCAACGCAGGACATGCCGATGACCGCGGTCGCCGAGCGGATCGAGCCGCCGGAGCTCTTCGACTATTTCGTGGAGCAGCGGGCCGCCATGGGATTGACCATCGTTCCGCTCGACGCATCCTCGGGGAGCTCGATCATGGCCGCCCTCCGGGGGGGGCGACTGGTCGGACTGCTGAGCGACCGCGACCTGGCCGGCACCGGCGTGGATGTGGAGTTCTTCGGTGAGAAGACGACCATGCCGGCGGGTCCCGCCATGCTGGCGCTCCGGTCCGGTGCCACCCTGGTGACCGGCGCCGTCTACAGCGGCCCGGGCGCAGACCACCGGGCCGTCGTCGAGCCGCCTCTCGATACCACCCGTCACGGGTCCCTGCGGTCGGACGTGGCCCGGCTCACCCAGGAGATCGCCACCCGGTTCGAGGGGCTGATCCGCCGCGCTCCCGAGCAGTGGCATGTGTTCCAACCCCTGTGGCCGATGGACCGCCCGGAGGGGTTGGCGTGACCAAGTACGAGAGCCGGGCCCTTCCCGGAGACTCGGTCTTCGAGGTATTCGGTCCATCCGCCCCCGGCCGGTCGGCCCCCGGTCGTCCCGCGCCCGCCTCCCGACCCGTCCCCGGTCTGGACAGCAGGCGTCCCCGCTCGGTCGGCGAGCCGCGGTTCCATGCGCTGGGCGAGCACGAGTTCGATGTCGTGGTCGTCATCAGCGCTGAGGGTCGCTTCATCTTCGTGAGCGCTTCGGCCGAATGGTTGTTCGGGTACGACATCAGCAATGCCATCGGGACGAACGCCTTCGCCTTGTTCGACAACCTCAGCGTCGAGCCGGTGCGCGCCCTCTTCAGCGACCTGGTGGCTCGTCGCCGGCTCTCCGTGGCGCTCGAGATGCGCACCCTGCGGGCGGACGGGACACCCATCGACATCGATGTCGTGGCGGCCAATCATCTCGACGACCCCATCGGTGGGATCGTCGTCAACATCAGGGACATCACCGAGCGCAAGCGTCTCGAGCAGCGCATCCGCGACGTGGATCGCCGCCAGTCCACCATCATCGAGTCACTGGCTGATGGGGTGCTGATGGTGGATTCGGCCGGGACGGTCATCCGGGTCAACGAGGCGTTCGAAGTGATGTTCGACGTCCCCCGGATCCGGTTGCTCGGAGAGCACCTGGAATCCATCCTGGCCCGGGAACGCTCGAACGGCCTCGAGCTCTTCGATGTCGAGGGGGATCCGATCACGGTGGACGACCACCCCATTGCCACGAGCCTGCGAGGCGGGCGGAGATCAGTTGGGGTCGTGCTCGGAATGCGTCGACGCGGCCGGCAGCCCATGTGGGTCCGGGCCAACGCCCGGGCCATGGTGGCCGGCGACGGATCGGTCGCCGGCGCGGTGGCCTCGTTCACCGACATCACCGCAGCGCGCCAATCCGCGGCCGAGCTCCGTCGAGAGGAGCGGTTCCTCCAGGTGCTGCTCGATACCTTGGAAGAGGGGATCGTGGCCTGTGACGCCGACGGGCGCATCACGGTGTTCAATCCTTCGGCCCGGCGCCTGCACGGGCTGCACAACGGATCCGATCCGATCGGAAGAATCCCGACCGATCAGGGTCTCCTCCGCCCCGATGGATCGCCCATGCCGCAACGAGAGAACCCGCTGATCCGAGCCATGTCCGGCGAGCAGCTGCGCGATGTCCCCATCGTCCTCGAGTCGGGCAGCGGCGAACGGCGCAAGGTCAGTGTGAACGGGCAGGCGCTGGTCGATGACGATGGATGGATGCTCGGAGCGGTGGTGGCCATGCACGACGTCACCGAACAGAAGTTGAACGAGGAGCGGTTGTCCGAGCTGGCCCTCCACGACCCTCTCACCGGACTGGCCAACCGCACCCTCCTGGCCGAGCGTCTGCGACAGGCCATCGACGGGTTGACCCAGCAGTCCCAGGCCGCTCCCTCCCCGGCGGTTGACGAGGGTGAGGGAGGCCAGCGGGGCGTGGCCGTCTACCTGCTCGACCTCGATGACTTCAAGGAGATCAACGACGTGTTCGGACACGATGTGGGCGACGACCTGCTGGTCGCCGTGGCCGGTCGGCTCTCCGGCATCGTGCGGCCCTCGGACACCGTGGCCCGCCTGGGAGGAGACGAGTTCGTGGTGGTCTGCGACATCGAGAACGGCGAGGAGGAGATGCTCGCCATCGCCGACCGGATCTCAACGGCTCTGGCCCGCGACTATCGCATCGACGGTCGCACACTGACCGTGCTGGCTTCGGTGGGCGGGGTGTTTGCGGACAATCCCGATACCGACCCGTCGAAATTGTTGAGTAGGGCCGACGACGCCATGTACGGCGTCAAGTGGACACGGCGTAGGGAACGCCGATCCACCGCGGACTGACCGGTTGGACGCACATCTCCCGTCGACACCAGGGTCCCAACGCATCGCCCTCGTGTGCCCGTACAGCCTGTCGCGGCCCGGTGGGGTCCAAGGCCAGGTGTTGGGCCTCGCCCGCACCCTCGAGACCAGGGGTCATCGGGCCACCGTGTTCGCCCCGGCTGACGGTCTGGCCGCGGTCCCGGCCGATGTCGACGTGGTGGTCACCGGTCATTCGGTCCCGCTGCGGGCCAACGGCTCTGTCGCCCCGGTGAACCTCTCGGTCGGATCGGTGCGACGTGGCCTGCGAACACTGCGCGCCATCGGGTTCGATGTGGTGCACGTGCACGAGCCGTTCACGCCGGGCCTTCCCTACGGACTGCTGATCGGCCGGGACCTCCCGCCCCTGGTGGCCACGTTCCACCGCAGCGGCGGAAGTCCGTTCTACTCGGCGCTGCGCCCACTGACCCGGCGGTTGGCCCGCCGATTCGCAGTCCGGTGCGCGGTGTCCGAGGCGGCGCGGTCCACCGCCTTCGACGCGCTGGGCGGCACCTACGAGATCGGGTTCAACGGGATCGAGTCGGACCGGTTCCGAGGGGTCGATCCGTGGCCGACCGATCGTCCCGCCGTCCTGTTCCTCGGCCGCCATGAAGAGCGCAAGGGCCTGCGGGTGCTCCTCGAGGCCGCAGACCGACTGGGTGCGACCACCGGGCCCGGGGACGGCGGGGGACCGGCGAGCCGGCCCGTGCTGTGGATCGCCGGCGACGGGCCGCAGACCGGTGCCCTGCGGCGTCTCCACCCGGAGTCCCCGGACGTCAAGTGGCTCGGCGCGCTCTCCGAGGAGGAGAAGGTGCGTCGCCTGGTGGCCGCCCGGGTGCTGTGCGCGCCCTCCCTCGCGGGCGAGTCGTTCGGGATCGTGCTGCTGGAGGCCATGGCGGCCCGTACGGTGGTCGTGGCCAGCAACATCGATGGCTACCGGGATGCCGCCGCCGGACATGCCGTCCTGGTGCCACCCGGTGATGCCGGCTCGTTGGCCCAGGCGCTGGCCGGGGTGCTGGAGGGGACGACCGCCGTTCTGCCGGGCGACACCGGCGGAGCCGGCTCCGACCTCGACGACGGCCGAGGCCATTGGCTGGACGCCGCCGCCGGACGGACCTCTCAGCAGTCGATGGAACGATTGGCCGAGTGGTACGAGGGGATCTACCGGTCGGCGGTGGTCGGGCACGGGGGTTGAGCGGCCGTACACTGCGGGGACCATGGATGACTCCCCGGAACGTCCCGATCCAGGCGGATCGTCGAGCAAGGCTCCCGCCGACGGGGCCGAGGCGCCCAGTGGCCGACCTCCTGGCAGCCGATCCGGCAATCGCAATCGGAATCGCAATCGGAATCGCAGCCGGGGAGGCGGAGGTGGCGCGTCGGCAGGGGCTGGTGGCGGTCGCCCCGACGGCAACCGGTCCCACGGGAACCGCGGCGGGGGCGGGGCCTCGGCCAACCCCGGAGGTGGGAGAGGGCAGTCGAGCGGGCGGTCGGGGAGCGGAAGGGCCTCGGGTGCGGGACGATCTGGCACCGGTGGGTCGGGTCGGAATTCGGCGCGCCCTGACGGTGCCGCCCGCCCGGGCGTCGAGGCGTCCCGGTCGACGGCGGTCAACCCCGCCGTATCGGCGACCGACCTCGCCGCCGGCGTGGACGAGGAGGCTGCTGTCCGGGCCAACCGGCGACGGGCCATGACGATCTGTCTGGCACCGGGTGGGGCGGCAGGGGTGATCGCGGGACTGGTCTTGGCTGTTGCCGGGCTTCCGTTGATCGGTGCCGCCGCCTTCGTACTGGCTACCGCGGTCATCGCGCTGTGGCTCTGGCACCGAGCGCCGGGCGTTCTCATCAGATCGCTGGGAGCCAGCCTGAGCGATGAGTGGGAACACCCGCGGCTGCACAATCTGGTGGATGGCCTGTGCGCCACCATGGGGCTTCCCCGGCCCACTGTCTGTGTGGTCGACAGTCCCGTACCCAACGCCATGGCGGTCGGTCGGGACCCGGACTCGGCGTCCCTGGTGGTCACCTCGGGGCTCGAGTGCTCCCTGACGTTGGTGGAGTTGGAGGGGGCGCTGGCTCACGAGTTGGTGCACATCAAGCGTCAGGACACGGCGGCGGCCGGGGTGGCCGTGGTGGTCGCGGCTCCGGTGGCGGCGCTCATCGGTTTGGGGAAGGCCACCGAGTGGGTGCACGCGCTCATCGGCCAGGGCCGCGAGCTCTCGGCTGATCAGCGGGCCTCAGCGGTGGTGCGCTATCCCCCGGGCATCGCCTCCGCCCTCGACACCATGGTCAGCGGGGAGCATGCCGGCTCACCGTGGCCGCCGGGCCGGGGGCGGCTGGCGGCACTGACCCGCTGGCTGTGGATCGACCCGATGGTCGGGGCCCAGGCCGGCGATCCCACAGCGGGCAATCTCGACGACACTCGGGTGCGGTCCGCGGCCCTGGCCCTGGACTGAGGTCTCGGCGCTTCAACCCGCGCTAGTCGGCCGCCGGGCAGGCGTCGGCGTCCTCGGCGGTCAGCCCCCACTCCGAGCCGGCGCCGTACAGGTGGTCGCGCAGCCTGCGCAGGAGGGCGCCCAGCATCTCCTCCTCCTTGGCTGTGAACAGGTTGCTCAGCACCTCGTCGATGTGGGCGACGTGCACGGGGATGGCGCGGTCCATGACGGCCTGGCCGGTGGGGGTGAGGTGGGCGAACGCGCCACGTCGGTCCTCCGGGCAGATCCGTCTGGCCACCAGGCCCTGTTCCTGGAGCCGATCGACGGAGCGGGTGAGCCCGCTGGGGGTGAGGGACGTCTGGGCGGCCAGCTCGCTCATGCGCAACTCCGAACCGGGGGAGCGGGCCAGGCGGATGAGCACATCGAACGATTGTGCTGACAGTGACAGCTCCGATTCGAGCCGGGTCTGGAACACCCTTCGCAGCCCCGCGGCCGACTCGAACAGGAGGCCGACCGTGGTCAGCCGCTCGTCATTCTGGGCCAGAAGGTCTGCCATAGCCGACATCATACCTGGAATAGGGATTGGTACTTGCGTCAGCAACTACTATAGGTTAAACTTGCATGTGCAAGCAACTTCAGGCAGAGCCTGGGGAACGAGACAAAGGAGTGGCTATGTCGCCTGAAACCGCAGTGAGCAGCAGGAACGTAAGCGGAGTGGAGTACCCGGCTGTGGGCACCTACGCCATCGACGCCTCCCATACCGAGCTGGGCTTTGCCGTCCGGCATATGGCGGTCTCGAAGGTCCGAGGTCGCTTCAGCACCTTCGAAGGCACCATCGAGATCGCCGAGCAACCGGCCGACTCGAAGGCGTCGCTGACCATCGAGGCCGGCACCGTGGACACACGGGACGAGACCCGGGACGCCCACCTCCGCACCAATGACTTCTTCGATGTGGCGAACCATCCCACGTGGACCTTTGTGAGCACCTCGATCAAGCCCGAAGGCCTGACCGAATTCAAGGTCGAAGGGGACCTCACCATCCGTGGCGTGACCCGGCAGGTGACCCTCGACGCCACCCTCGAAGGCGTGGTGACGGATCCGTACGGGAACCACCGCATCGGGTTCAGCGCCTCGACCAGCATCAACCGTGACGACTTCGGCGTGTCGTTCGGCGCCGTCATGGAGGCGGGCGGACTCGTGGTGGCGAAGAAGGTCGACATCCAGATCGAGCTCGAGGCCGTCCTGCAGGCGTAGGCCCCACGGCCCGGAAGGGCCTGATGTCAGAAGCCGGTGGCTCGCCGGGGTACGTCCGAACGGACGGCATCCGCGGCGGGCCATCGCTTTGGGTCGGGCGCCGATTGGGTCGGCCCCTGCCCGTCGGGCCCCGGCGGCCCTGCCCCGGCCAGCAGCGGGGAGGCCCGAGGTAGGCCGGAGGTAGAATGCCTGCATGGCTGACCCCGTGATCCCGTCTCGCTCTGCCGGCAACGACCGCCCCACGGGCACGTTCACCGTGAAGCGCGGTCTGGCGGAGATGCTGCGCGGTGGGGTCATCATGGACGTCGTCGACGCCGAGCAGGCCAAGGTGGCCGAGGATGCCGGTGCGGTGGCGGTGATGGCCCTCGAGCGGGTTCCCGCCGACATCCGTCGCGACGGTGGTGTGGCCCGGATGAGCGATCCGGCCCTGATCGAGGGGATCAAGGCCGCCGTGACCGTCCCGGTGATGGCCAAGGCCCGCATCGGCCACTTTGCCGAGGCCCAGGTGCTGGCGGCCCTGGGTGTGGACTACATCGACGAGAGCGAGGTGCTGACCCCGGCGGACGAGGCCCATCACATCGACAAGTGGGTCTACGAGGTGCCGTTCGTGTGCGGGGCCACCAATCTGGGAGAGGCCCTGCGGCGCATCTCCGAGGGTGCGGCGATGATCCGATCCAAGGGAGAGGCCGGCACCGGCAACATCGTCGAGGCGGTGCGTCACCTCCGTGCCATCCTCGGGGACATCCGACGGGTGGGCCAGGCCGACTCGGCCGAGCTGTTCGGGTGGGCCAAGGACCTCGCTGCTCCCGTCGGCCTGGTGCAGGAGATCGCCACCACCGGAAGGTTGCCCGTCCCCCTGTTTTGCGCCGGTGGCATCGCCACGCCGGCAGACGCCTCGTTGGTCATGCAGCTGGGCGCCGAGGCCGTGTTCGTGGGATCGGGGATCTTCAAGAGCGGGAACCCGTCGCAGATGGCCCGGGCCATCGTGGAGGCCACCGCCCACTTCACCGATGCCGACCTGGTGGCCAAGGTGTCGACGGGACTGGGTGCGGCCATGGCCGGGCAGGAGATCGGCACGATCGGAGTGCATCTGGCCGAGCGTGGTTGGTGACCGGAGCGACGGTCGCCCGAGCCGGGTGTCCCGGCGATGACCGTCGGGGTGCTCGCACTCCAAGGTGACGTCCGCGAGCACGGCGCAGTTCTGGCCGCCCTCGGCCAGGCCGTCCGCATGGTGCGGAATCCTGATGACCTCGGGGGACTGGCAGGTCTCGTTCTCCCCGGCGGCGAGTCGACAACACTCTCCATGCTGCTGGAGTCATCGGGCCTGTTCGATCCCCTCGATGAGGCCTTCAGGCGCGGATTGCCGGTGTTCGGGACCTGCGCGGGGATGATCCTGCTGGCCGGCGAGGTGCTCGGCGGGCGAGTCGATCAGCGGGTGTTCGGGGCCATCGACCTGACCATCCGACGGAACGGGTACGGGCGCCAGGTGGCTTCGTTCGAATGCGACCTCGAGGTGGACGCGTTGGGCGGCGATCCGGTCCCGGCCGTGTTCATCCGGGCCCCGGTGGTCGAACGCGCCGGTGCGGATGTCGAGGTCCTGGCCACGCTCCCTCCGTCGTCGAACGGGACGCGACGGGGCCGGCCGCAACCGGTCATCTGCCGCCAGGGGAACGTGCTGGTGGCCTCGTTCCACCCCGAGTTGACCGATGACCGTAGGCTTCATGAGCTGTTTGTGGCCATGACCGAAGTGGAAAGGGGTTAGCCGATGTCGGGACACTCCAAATGGGCGACCACCAAGTACCGCAAGGGGGCCCAGGACTCCGCCCGGGCCAAGGTGTTCGCCAAGATCATCCGCCAGGTCGAGGTGGCCGCTCGGGAGGGCGGCAGCGACATGACCGCCAATGCCAGCCTCCGGACCATGTACGCCAAGGCCCGCGACGCCTCGGTTCCGATCGACACCATCGAGCGGGCCATCAAGCGCGGCTCCGGGGAGCTCGAGGGCCTCCGGTACGAGTCGATCTCCTATGAGGGATACGCCCCCGCCGGCGTGGCCGTCATCGTGGAGTGCCTGTCCGACAACCGCAACCGCACCGGGGCCGAGATCCGCAACATCTTCAACAAGAACGGCGGGTCCATGGCGGAGCCCGGCGCGGTGAGTTGGCAATTCGACCGCAAGGGTGTGATCGCCGTCCCCCACTCGTTCGACGAGGAGCGCGTCCTGGAGGTGGCCATGGAGGCGGGTGCCGAGGACCTCACTGACGACGGGGACCGTTGGGTGGTCACCAGTGCCCCGGCCGAGTTGATGGCGGTTCGGACCGCGCTCGAGGAAGCGGCGTTGCAACCCGGGTCGTCCGAGTTGTCGATGGTGCCCACCACCATGGTGGAGGTGTCAACCGAGTCGGAGGCGAAGAAGGTGTTGAGGCTGATCGACGCACTGGACGACCATGACGACGTGCAGAACGTGTATGCCAACTTCGACATCCCCGATGCCGTGATGGCGGCGTACCACGGTTGAGCGAGCACCACTGCGACCCGCTGGTGGCCACAGCCCCAGGAGCGGATCCGCGGCCGGAGAGGGAGGGCATCCCTCCCCCAAGGGTGGACGAGGGGTAGTATCGAACGCGTGTTCGTCCTCGGTATAGACCCGGGCCTGTCCCGCTGCGGGTACGGCATCGTGACCCGCCGGGGCGGGTCACTGGCGGCAGCCGCCGGCGGCGTGATCTCGACCGAGCCGACCATGGCGTTGCCCGAGCGGCTCCGCACCCTCTCGGACGAGTTGCGTGCCCTGGTGGCCGAGTACCAACCGGAGGCGGTGGTCGTGGAACGGGTGTTCTTCCAGGTGAACGCCCGCACGGCGATGGCCACGGCCCAGGCCGCCGGCGTGGCCCTGGTGGCGGCGGCGGAATCGGGCTGCGAGGTGGCCCAGTACACCTCGAACGAGGTGAAGCAGGCATTGGTCGGGTACGGCAGCGCCACCAAGGAGCAGGTGCAACGCATGGTGGCCTCGGTGCTCGGTCTGCACGAGCCCCCGCACCCACCCGATGTGGCCGACGCCCTGGCCCTGGCGGCCTGCCACCTGACCTCCCAACCGCTGCGGCGGGCGGTGGCCGCTGCCGGAGAGAAGCCATGATCGGCTCGCTCCGGGGAGTCCTGGCCGATCGACCGGCTCCGGGCGAGGTGATCGTCGACGTCGGCGGGGTGGGGTACCGGGCGTCGGTGCCCACGTCGCTGCTGGCCAACGTGGGCCGGAACGGGAGCGAGGTCTTTCTTCACGTCCACACCCACGTGCGGGAGGACGCCATCGTCTTGTTCGGGTTCGCGCACGCCGACGAACGGCGGTGTTTCGAGGCGCTTCTCGGTGCGCACGGGGTCGGGCCCTCATTGGCCCTGGCCATCTTGTCGTCGATGTCCCCGGCTGCCCTCTCGACGGCCGTCCTCGAGGATGACATCGATGCCCTGTGCCAGGTGCCAGGAGTGGGGAAGAAGACCGCGGCCCGGCTGCTGCTCGAGCTGAAGGCCCGACTCGACCTTCCCAGCCTGGGCGGCGACGGCCCCAGCGGCGGAACTGGGGACTCCCCCCGTGGCGAGGTGCGGGCAGCACTCGTGGAGCTCGGGTACGGACCTGACGAGATCCGGGGCGTGCTCGACGTGGTCGACGACGGCGAGCCCGTAGAGGAGATGGTGCGATCGGCACTGCGCGAGTTGGCTCGGAGCCGATGACGCCCGAGGCACGGCGCGAGGTTTTGGCCGCCAAGGGGCGGGACGCCGAGGCGCCGGAGGGCGACGGGTCGGGTGATCCAACCGGTCCAAACGTGCCGGGCGATGACGTGCGGCCGGTCGATCCCATCGCCGCTCCCGCCGAGGAGGCCGAGGATGCGGGCCTACGGCCGCGGACCCTGTCCGAGTTCGTGGGTCAACGCCAACTGACCGAGCATCTCCAGATCGTGATCGAAGCGGCGCTGAAGCGACAGCAACCGGTCGACCATCTCCTGTTCGCCGGCCCACCCGGCCTCGGGAAGACCTCGCTGGCCGGCATCGTGGCCGCCGAGATGGGCGTAGGGCTGCGGATCACCGCCGGCCCGGTGCTGGTCCGGGCCGGAGACCTGGCTGCGCTGCTCACCGACCTGCAAGAGGGTGACGTGCTCTTCATCGATGAGATCCACCGCCTGCACCACGCCGTGGAGGAGATCCTCTATCCGGCCATGGAGGACTTCAAACTCGACATCCTGATCGGGAAGGGCCCGACGGCACGGAGCATCCGCCTGGATCTGCCCCGGTTCACCCTCGTGGGGGCAACCACCCGCACCGGGCTGGTGGCCGGTCCGCTACGCGACCGGTTTGGCTTCGTCGGACGACTCGACCATTACGACGTCGACGAGCTCCACGCCATCGTGACCCGCAGCTCGAGGATCCTCGGAGTTCCCGTCGACAGCGACGGCGCCCGCCGGATCGCCGAGCGGTCGCGGGGCACACCCCGCATCGCCAACCGGTTGTTGCGGCGGGTGCGGGACTACGTGGAGGTGAGGGCCGAAGGGGTCATCACCTCGGCCGCCGCGGTCGAGGGGTTGGAGCTGTTCGGGGTGGACGAGTTGGGTCTCGACAAAGTCGATCGGTCGATCCTCGACGTGCTCTGCCGCCGGTTCGGCGGCCGACCGGTGGGCCTCACCACGCTGGCGCAATGCATCGGCGAGGAGCCGGACACCATCGAGGACGCCTACGAGCCCTACCTCCTCCAGGAGGGATTGCTCCAGCGCACGACCAGAGGTCGGGTGGCGGAGCCGCGGGCCTGGGCCCATCTGGGACTGACCCCCGTCGAGCCCACGCTGCTCTGACCCCCGAGCCACGCTGGCCTGGCCGGGAGCCACGCGGCCCTGGCCGGGAGTGGGGTCTGCCACCATGGTGGCCGTGTCGGAGCGCGCCGCGGACCAGCTGCCCGGACCGAGTCCCACCCGCGTCGCCGTCCCCATGGACGCCTACGACTACGGGCTACCCGACACCGCCGTGGCGCAGCAGCCGATCGAGCCCCGAAGCGCCGCCCGCCTCCTGATCGCCCCCCGGGTGGACGGGAACGATGTGCCGGTCCACGCCGGAATGTCGGACCTTCCCCGGCTGTTGCGGCCCGGCGATGTCGTGGTCGTCAATGACACCCGCGTCCTGCCCGCCCGTCTGAACCTCGTGAAGTCCACCGGTGGAGGTGCGGAGGTGCTCCTCCTCGAGCCGGTTGCCGCCGACCCACCCGTGTGGGAGGCGCTGGTCCGTCCCGGACGACGGCTGGCCGAGGGGACGCTGTTGTTCGAGTCGGCTGACGGGCCGCCGGCCGTCGAGGTAGGCCGTGTCCTCGGCACCGGCGACGATGGTCGGCGCCTGGTCCGGCTGCTCGACGCCTCGGTGGTGCGACGGACCGGCACCATGCCGTTGCCCCCCTACATCCACGAGGCCCTGGCCGACCCCGGGCGTTACCAGACCGTGTACTCGACGGAACGGGCGATGGGGGAGCAGTCGGCGGCCGCACCCACCGCCGGGCTGCACTTCACCCCGGAACTTCTGGACGCTTGCCGCGCCGCCGGGGCCACGCTGGCCCGGCTGGACCTGGCCATCGGCCTGGACACCTTTCGCCCCATCACCGCGCCCACCGCCGACCAGCACGTGATCCACTCCGAGCGCTACTCGGTTCCCGCCACCACCATGGCCGCCTGTGCCGAGGCCGAACGGGTCATTGCCGTGGGCACCACTGCAGTGCGCGCCCTCGAGTCGGCGGCGGTCACGGGGAGGCTGGCGGGACGTACCAGCCTCTACATCCACGGCCGCTACCCGTTCCGAGTGGTGGACCTCCTGGTGACCAACTTCCATCTGCCCCGGTCGAGCCTCTTGTTGCTGGTGGAGTCGTTCTGCGGGCCGATGTGGCGAGAGCTCTACGAGCTGGCCCTCGAACACGGCTACCGCTTCCTCTCGTTCGGAGACGCCATGGTGGTGGGGCGCTCGCGACCGGATGACTGGGCGACGTGACCCGGGCTCGTGTGGAAATCATCGCCACCGATGGCGAGGCGCGGACCGGCCTGGTTCACACCGCCCGGGGCTCCTACCCCGTCCCGGCCTTCATGCCGGTGGGCACCAGGGGTGCGGTCAAGGCGTTGGACAGCGTTGACATGGAGATGCTGGGCGCCCATGTCATCCTGGCCAACACCTATCACCTGGTGCTCCGCCCTGGGGCCGACGCCATCGCCGGCCTCGGCGGTTTGCACCGGTTCACCGGGTGGCAAGGCCAAGCGCTGACCGACTCCGGCGGCTACCAGGTGCACTCGCTCAACCCGGCCGTCGACGACGACGGGGTTACCTTCGCCTCGGTCTACGACGGCGCACAGGTGCGGCTCACCCCGGAGTTGGCCGTGGAGGCGCAGGGGCTCATCGCCGCGGACATCCAGATGGTCCTCGACGTCTGCGCCTCGCTTCCCGCCTCGCCCGAGGTGCTCCGCACCGCAGTGGACCGCACGGCCGACTGGGCCGGTCGGGCCCGTCGTCACTTCGAAAGGCTCGACGCCAGACCGGAGGGGCAGGCACTGTTCGGCATCGTGCAGGGCGGCACCGATCCGATGCTGCGGAAGGAGAGTGCCGAGCGCACGGTCGAGCTCGACTTCGACGGCTATGGCATCGGCGGGCTGTCGGTGGGCGAGACCCGCGCGGCCATGCTCGAGGCGCTGGCCGCCACGCTGCCCCATCTGCCTGCCGACCGTCCCCGCTACCTCATGGGCGTGGGTGATCCGATCGGGCTCATCGAGGCCATCGCCCTCGGCGTCGACCAGTTCGACTGCGTGGCGCCCACCCGGATGGGTCGGCACGGCTCCATCCTCACCAGCACCGGGCGGCTCAACCTGCGGAATGCGGCGCACGCCGGCGACGACCGGCCTCTCGACCCGTCTTGTACCTGCCTCACCTGTCGCCACTGGTCCCGGGGGTACCTGCGCCACTTACTGGGGGTGGGTGAGCCCACGGCCTGGAGGCTGCTCAGCATCCACAACCTGTCCTTTGTGCTGGGGTTGATGGCCGAGGCCCGGGTCGCCATCGCCGAAGGCAGGCTCGATGCCCTGAGGTCTCGCACGGTCGACCTCTGGAAATCCTGAGGGTGACGGCATCGTTGTTCAGCGGGGCTGGGCTACAGTCAGACCGCTGTGCGGACCTCTAACCCCTCTCCGGACCCAGGATGACGGCTGCCCTGGCGTTGGTCGCGCCCCTGATGGGCGCGGCTGCGAAAAAGTCGAGCGGCAACGCATCGATCCTCTTCATCTACGCGGCCATCGCGGCCGCCTTCTACTTCCTGTTCTACCGGCCCAGGCAGCGCAAGGCCAAGGCAGCCCGCGCCCAGGTCAACACCTTCGATGTCGGCGACGAAGTCCTGACCGCGGGGGGAATCGTGGGACACGTCATCGACATCGACGGCGACCGGGTCACCCTGGAGACCAGCGTCGGGGCCTCCTTCGTCGTGCTTCGCCAGTACGTCCTCCGACGCCTCGAGGAGCCGGTGCCCGAGGAGGAGGACGAGGAACAAGAATTCGAGGACGACGACCACGAAGAGGTCGACGAGGGCCATGCGGCCACGACGGAGAGCTCAACTGAGGATGACGCTGCCCCGGGCGACCATGTCGCCGGGGACCAGGTCGAGGAACCTCCGGTGGCCGGCCAGGGTCCCGGTCGCAGCAGGGGTCGATCCCGGAGGGGCAGGAAGAACGACGGTGATGATCAGACCGACACCGACGGTTCGCCGATCATCTGAGGTTCGATGAAGAACAAGCGCTCGTTGTGGATCAGCCTGCTGTCGGTGGTCGCCATCGCCGTCATCGCCCTGAGCGCCGTTTTGGCGGCTGGATGGAGCCCGAAGCTCGGACTCGACCTCGACGGGGGTCTGGCCGTCGTGTACCAGACCCACACCCCGGTCAACCAGGCCCAACTCAACACCATCGTGACCATCATCAACAACCGGGTCAACGCCGGCACCAGTGGGGCCACGGTGGACAGTCAAGGGAAGAACCAGATCTCGGTGTCCATCCCCGGTGCCAAGAACACCCAGCAGATCCTGGCCACGCTGGGCAACACCGCCCAGCTGTTCTTCCGGCCGGCAATCTGTTACGCCCCGGCACTCACGGTGGCCAAGGGACAAGTGCCGGTCACGGGCCCGTTGCCGACGTGTTCGGCGTCGACTCAGCTGACGGCGGGCAACCTCCAGGTCACCCCCAACTCGAGCAACGTGAACGGCTACACCTTCAACACCCAAATTCCCGAGGACCCCCAGTTCGCCGCCCACGCCTCGACCCCGTCGACCAACGACAACAAGAACGCCACCGTGCTGCTACCTGCTTCGCAGGGCAATCAGGGGCCGCCGCGCTATGTGCTGGGCCCGGCCGGCCTCACCGGTTCGGCGGTCAAGTCGGCCAATGCGCAGCTGAACAGCAACCAGCAGTGGGTGGTGAACCTCAACCTCACCGGCACCGGCTCCACGCAATGGGACGCGCTGGCGCAGCAACAGTTCCATGCCATCATCGCCATCGACCTCGACGGCCATGTCATCTCCGCGCCGATCACCCAACCGACAGCCACGAGTCCCTCCTCGTTCCAGGGCCAGGTGCAGATCTCGGGCAGCTTCACCGAGGACCAGGCCAAGACCCTGGCCACCGATCTCAACTTCGGCGCCCTGCCGGTGAAGCTCGACCGGCTCACGGTGCAGACGGTCTCACCCACGCTGGGCAAGTCCTCCCTGCAGGCCGGACTCCTCTCCGGCCTGGCCGGCCTGGCCCTGGTCATGCTGTACATGATCTTCTACTACCGGCTCCTCGGAGTCGTGGTGGTGGCCGGCCTGGCCGTGACCGCCGCCCTGCTGTGGACGATCATCGCCGTGATGGGCCAGGCGCTCGGCACCACCATCGACCTGGCCGGCATCATCGGCATCATCGTGTCGGTGGGGATCACCGTCGACTCGTACATCGTCTACTTCGAGCGGTTGAAGGACGAGGCGCGTAGCGGCCGAACCATCCGCAGCAGCGTGAACAAGGGGTTCGCCAGCGCGTTCCGCACCGTGCTGGCGGCCGATGCCGTCTCCCTGCTGGGTGCAGCCATCCTGTATTTCATCTCCGTGGGACCGGTCAAGGGATTCGCCCTCTTCCTGGGCATCTCCACCATCCTTGACGTGATCCTCACCTACACCTTCACCCGTCCGTTCGTGATCCTGTTGGGACAGCGGCGCGGTGGCGGCGAGGTCAGCACCATGAGCATGGCCAGCGGGCTGGGCGTGTCCACCGCGGTGGCGCAATGAGCCCGAGCAACGCCAACGGCCGGGACGCAAACGGCCGGGACGCCAACGGCCGGGGAGCCAACGGCAAGGAGGGCGACGACCTCGGCCTGTCCGACGAGGACGAGGCGGCCCTCGAGCTCGAGGAGGCCTTCGACCAGGAGCTCGAGTCGGCGGCCGAAGAGCTGGACCGGGAGGAGCGGGGCGAGAAGCCCCACAACGTCCTGGTCCGCCTGTACCGGGGTGAGACCTCGTTCGACTTCATCGGCAACCGGAAGATCTGGTTCGCGGCCTCGGCCCTGGTCATCCTGTTGGGGGTGGTCTCGTTGGCCACCAGGGGGCTCAACCTGGGCATCGACTTCAAGGGCGGCCAGTCGTGGCTGGTGAGCTCCCAGACCCTCACCGTGGCCGAGGCCACCACGGCGGTGGAGTCGGCCGGGGTCACCCAACCGACGGTGGTCCAGCTGACCAATCAACTGAACCACCAGAAGCAGATCCAGGTGCAGGTCGATCTCAACTCCAAGTCAGTGGCCGAGCGCACCGCCATTGAGAACAAGGTCCAGGACGCCCTGGCTGCGGCGGCCCACACCAGTCCCAACAATGTCAACTTCAACGACGTGGGGCCGACCTGGGGTGGGCAGGTCACCACCAAGGCCATCGAGGCCCTCATCGTCTTCTTCATCGCCGTCACCTTGTACATCTCTGCCCGTTTCGAGTTCAAGATGGCCGTCGCTGCCATCGCCGCCGTGATCCACGACATCCTGGTGACCGTCGGCGTGTACTCGCTGACGGGGTTCCAGGTGACGCCGGACACGGTGATCGCGGTGCTGACCGTGCTGGGCTATTCGCTCTACGACACCGTGGTGGTCTTCGACCGAATACGGGAGAACGCCAAGGGTCTGGGCGCGTCCGGCCGCATCACCTACTCCGACATGGTCAATCTCTCGATGAACCAGACGCTGGCCCGGTCCATCAACACCTCCTTGGTGGCCATCGTCCCGGTGCTCTCGGTGCTCATCGTGGGCTCCTTCATCCTGGGGGCGACCTCACTCCAGGACTTCGGCCTGGCCCTGGTGATCGGGTTGACCAGTGGCGCCTACTCCTCGATCTTCATCGCCTCGCCGCTGCTGGCCTTCATGAAGGAGCGGGAGCCCCGCTACACCACCATTCGCCAGCGCCTCGAGACCAGGGGCGAGCGCGGCGGGGTGTTGACGCCGGCCGCCGCCGCGGCCATGGCGGGGGCGAGTGGAGGTGGTCGGCCACAGGGCCGGGCCCGCGCCCAGACCGCCGGGGTCATCCGCCCCGGTGCGGCCTCGTCGGGTCGCTCCAAGGGAGGTGCGGTCAAGGGCGGGTCGGAAACCGCCCCGGCGACGGGTGCCGCGGCATCGTCGGGCAACGCCAGGGCGTCGACCGGAGCCCGGGCGGCGTCGGGATCGACCCGACCGGGGGGAAACCGCCCGCCACCCCGCCCGCGGAAGGGGAAGGGCGGCAAGGGTGGGAAGGGCAAACGACGCTGACCCGGCGGGGCCGGACGCCGTCCGGACCAGGCCGGAAGGTACCGATGCGCCCCCTTCGACGGGTACCGTGTAGGGATGGCTCTGGCCACACCAGTCCCTGCTGAGGGGACCGCGACCTCCGGTTCGGAGCATGTGGCCGGCTCGTCGCTGCCGGTGGCCGAGGCTGCTCTGCTGGTGCCGGTCATCGAGGCCTTCCTCCGCCGTCACCCGGGGGATAACACCTCGCTGATCGTGCGGGCCGCGGAGACGGCCACCGTGGCCCACGCCGGCCAGCTCCGCCGCTCGGGCGAGCCCTACATCACCCATCCGATCGCCGTGGCCGGGATCGTGGCCGACCTGGGCCTGGATTCCCAGACGGTCGCCGCCGCCCTGCTCCACGACGCCGTCGAGGACACCGGGGTGACCACCGAGGTCATCGACCGGGACTTCGGCCCCACCGTCGCCAACATCGTCGAGGGGGTCACCAAGCTCGATCGGCTCCAGTTCGACTCCAAGGAGGCCCAGCAGGCCGCCACCGTCCGCAAGATGCTGGTCGCCATGGCCAGCGACTGGCGGGTGCTGATCATCAAGCTGGCCGACCGGCTGCACAACATGCGGACGCTGGCCGTGATGCCCGAATGGAAGCAGCGGCGCACGGCCCAGGAGACGCTGGACATCTACGCCCCCCTGGCCCACCGGCTGGGCATCCAGGAGGTCAAGTGGCAGTTGGAGGACCTCGCCTTCGCCACCCTCCATGCCAAGCCCTACGCGGAGATCGAGCAGATGGTGGCCAGCCGGGCCCCGCTGCGGGACGAGTTCCTGGCCCGGGTGCTCGTGGCGGTGCGGGAGCGTCTGGCCGCCTCCGGCGTGGACGCCGAGGTCACCGGCCGGCCGAAGCACCTGTGGAGCATCTACGAGAAGATGGTGGTGCGGGGCAAGGAGTTCGACGACCTCTACGACCTGGTGGGGATCCGAGTCATCGTGGACTCCGAAAAGGACTGCTGGGCCGCACTGGGGTCGATCCACGCCATCTGGCCTCCGGTGCAGGGCCGGTTCAAGGACTACATCAACTCCCCCAAGTTCAACCTCTACCAATCACTGCACACCACGGTGATCGGCCTGGACGGCAAGCCCATCGAGGTCCAGGTCCGCACCCACGAGATGCACCGCCGCGCCGAGTACGGGATCGCCGCCCACTGGGGCTACAAGGACAGCACCGGTCGTCCCGATGCGGGCCCGACCACGACGACCAAGGGGGGCAAGAGCGCCATCGCCGCCGTCACCACCCGGGTACGGGGTGGCAAGGGCGCAGCCAAGGAGGCTTCGTCCAAGCGTTCGGCCGACACGAAGAAGAAGGGGTCTTCGATGACCCCGGCCCAGCGGGCGGAGATGGCCGAGCGCGATCGGCGTGCCGAGCGGCTGGCCCTGGCCAAGGAGACGTCGTCGACCACTGCGGAAGTCGAGTGGATGCAGCGCATCGTCGACTTCCAGAACGAGACCACCGACCCCATCGAGTTCCTCGAGGCCTTGAAGCTCGACCTCGAGGAGGACGAGGTCTATGTCTTCACCCCCAAGGGCAAGGTCATCGCCCTCACGGCCAACGCCACGCCGGTCGACTTCGCCTACACCATCCACACCGAGGTCGGGCACCGCTGTATCGGGGCCAAGGTCAACGGTCGCCTGGTTCCGCTCGACACCAAGCTCAACTCGGCCGACACCGTGGAGATCTTCACCTCCAAGGCGCCCACGGCGGGCCCGTCGCGCGACTGGCTGGGCATGGTCGCCTCCTCTCGGGCCCGGACCAAGATCCGCCAGTGGTTCTCCCGCGAGCGCCGGGAGGATGCCATCGACCTCGGTCGTGAGGAGCTGATCAAGGAGCTGCGCCGCGAGGGTCTCCCGGTGCAGAAGCTGGCCTCCGAGCACGCCCTGGCCGACCTGGCCACCACCATGAACTACGCCGATCTCGACGCCCTGCACGCCGCCATCGGCGACAACCGGGTGTCGGCCCGGGCGGTGGCCCAACGGATGCTCCGCGACCTGCGCGGCGGCGTCTACGAGGAGCAGCTGCCGGTCACGGCCCGGCAACAGCCGACCGCACATCGACCTGGACGGGGCTCAGCCGTCGGGGTGTATGTCGAGGGCCTCGATGACCTGATGGTGCGCCTTTCGAGGTGCTGCACGCCGGTCCCCGGCGACGAGATCGTCGGCTTCGTGACCAGGGGCCGCGGGGTGTCGGTGCACCGAGCTGACTGCGCCAACGCCGCCTCGCTGGCCAGTCGCTCGCGTGAGCGCCTCATCGAGGTCGAGTGGGACCATCGGTCCTCCGGCGTGTTCGTGGCCACCATCGAGGTGGTGGCCATCGACCGGTCCCGACTGCTCACCGACGTGACCAAAGTGGTCTCGGAGCACCATCTCAACATCGTCTCGGCCAACACGCAGACCGATCCCGACCGGATCAGCCGGATGCGCTTCGATGTGGAGCTGGCCGATCCGGGCCATCTCGACTCGGTGCTCAATCTGATCCGGCATCTCGATGCGGTCTACGACGTGTACCGCATCCTCCCCGGCAAGCGGGACTGAGCGCCCGTGCCCGACGACTCGACGGTGGCGCGCGCCCCGAGTGGCACCCACGACGTGCTGTGGCCCGAATCCACCCGGTGGGAGTCCCTGCTGGCGGCGTTCGCCTCACGGGTGGAGGGGGCCGGTTACGGCTTGGCCCACACCCCGATCTTCGAGGATGTGCGGGTCTTCCGTCGGGGCATCGGCGAGGCCAGCGACGTGGTGGGCAAGGAGATGTACGAATTCGAGGACCGCGGCGGACGTGCCCTGGCCCTCCGGCCGGAGGGGACCGCCCCCGTCGTGCGGGCCTTCGTCCAGCATCGCCCTCCGCTGCCCTGGAAGGCCTGGTACGCCACGCCGGCCTTCCGCTACGAGCGGCCCCAGGCCGGCCGGTACCGCCAGCACCATCAGCTCGGGGTCGAGGCCCTCGGGCCGGCGGACCCGGACCTCGACGTCGAGGTGGTCTCCTTGGCCGAAGGGTTCTTCCGGTCCCTGGGCCTGGCCGAATTCGAGCTGCGGCTCAACTCGATGGGGGACCAGGCCTGCCGACCCGCCTACCTCGAACTGCTGCGCGCCTATCTCTCCGAGCACCGGGATGAGCTGTGTCCCGAGCACCGCCAGCGGCTCGACGCCAATCCCCTCCGGGCCCTCGACTGCAAGCGGCCGGAGTGCCGAGCCGTCACCGCCGGGGCTCCTTCCCTGGCCGACCACCTGTGCGACCCGTGTCGCCGGCACTTCGAGCGCGTCCGTGCCGGCCTGGGAGCGCTCGGAATCCCATTCGTCCTGGATCACCGCCTGGTGCGCGGATTCGACTACTACACCCGTACCACCTTCGAGTTCTCCTCGGAGGCGCTGGAAGCGGCGCAGAACGGCATCGGGGGAGGGGGCCGCTACGACGGGTTGGTCGAGATGCTGGGCGGCCCGCCGACCCCGGGCATCGGCTTCGGCATCGGCGTCGAGCGACTCCTGCTGGCCTGCGATGCCGAGAGTGTGTTCCCCGTCGCCCCGGTACCGCTCGACGCCTATGTCGTGGACGTGGCCGGCGGCACTGCGGCCCGGGACCTCACCGACACGTTGCGGCGGGCCGGGCTGCGGGCCGACCGGGCCTTCGACGATCGCTCGATGAAGTCGCAGCTCAAGTCGGCCGATCGCTCCGGGGCCCGGGTGGCCGTCATCATCGGACCGGACGAGGTCGCCGGGGGCGTGGTGACCCTGCGCCCCCTGCGCGGGTCCGGCGGGCAACGGACCGTCCCGCTGGACGGGGTGGTGGCCGCGGTACGTGATGCGGCCGGTCACGACCCGATCGGTGACGATCGGTCCCGTCACGACGCAGCCGGTCCCGCCTCTACTGTGTAGCGGGTCCCGCCGTCGGGCCCGCACCCGAAAGGACCGCTCGTGACCGCCTCCCCATCATCGACCGAAGCCACGTCGATGCGCACCCGGCTGTGCGGTTCCCTGCGTGTCGAGGACGTCGGTGCCGCCGTCACCCTGTGCGGCTGGGTGGCCAAGCGCCGGGACCACGGCGAGCATCTGGCCTTCGTCGACTTGCGCGACCACACCGGCATCGTGCAGTGCGTGGTACCGGGCACGGTCGACGTGCGCAGTGAGTACGTGATCGCGGTGGAGGGCGTGGTCAGGCCCCGGCCTGACGGGACTGCCAACGCCGAGCTCCCGACCGGCGAGGTCGAGGTCGGGGAGTGCGTGGTGACCGTGCTCAACCCGGCCGAGCCGCCCCCCTTCGCGGTGGCCGACCGGGTGGAGGTGGACGAGGTGGTCCGCCTGAAGCATCGCTTCGTCGATCTCCGGCGACCGAGTATGCAGGCCAACCTGCGCCTCCGGGCCACCGTCAACCGGGCCCTGCGGGCGGCCATGGACCGCCAGGGCTTCGTCGAGGTCGAGACGCCCCTGCTGTGGGCGCCCACCCCGGAAGGGGCACGGGAGTTCACCGTCCCCAGTCGGCTCAGCCCCGGCGCTTGCTACGTCCTGCCCCAGAGCCCCCAGCTGGCCAAGCAGTTGCTCATGGTGGCCGGCGTGGACCGCTACTTCCAGATCGCCCGCTGCTTGCGCGACGAGGACCTCCGTGCCGATCGGCAGTTCGAGTTCTCCCAACTCGACCTGGAAGCTTCGTTCGCCGGTCAGGAGGATGTGCTCGAATTCGTGTCCGAGGCCGTCCTCGATGCGGCCGAGGCCGTCACCGGTGTGCGGCCCACCGACATCCCGAGGATGACCTGGGCCGAGGCCCTCGACCGTTACGGCACCGACAAGCCCGACCTGCGTTTCGGGATGGAGCTCATCGACCTCACCGCCGTCTTCGAGGGCACCGGGGTCAAGGCCTTCGGAGCCGCCAGTGTGAAGGCCATCGTGCTCCAGGACGGCGCCGGGTTGAGCCGCTCCCGACTGGACGGGATCACCGACCGGGCCAAGCAGCTGGGGGCGAAGGGCCTGGCCTGGTTCCGGGTCACCGCCGACCCGGGCACAGGGGGAGACGACCCGGCCCTGGCCCTCGACTCGCCCCTCGATCGGTTCCTCTCCGACCAGGAGCGGGCCGGGCTGCTGTCGGCCACCGGCGCCTCGGCCGGTGACCTGGTCCTGGTGGTGGCGGACGAGTATCGGCTGGCGTGCACGGTGCTGGGTCAGTTGCGCGTCGAGCTGGGGGGCCGCCCGGTGGGCGAGGGCCCCTACCGGTACGTGTGGGTGGTGGACTTCCCGATGTTCGACGGATTCGACGAGGCCGGCAACCCGGTCCCCGCCCACCATCCCTTCACCATGCCCCACCCCGAGGACCTCGATCGATTGGAGTCGGACCCGGCCTCGGTGCGCTCCCAGGCCTACGACCTGGTGCTCAACGGATGGGAGCTCGGTTCGGGCAGCGTGCGTATCCACCGCGCCGACATCCAGAGCCGGGTGTTCTCGGTGCTCGGCATCGGGGAGGAGGAGGCACAGGCGAGGTTCGGGTTCCTCCTCGGTGCCTTCCGGTTCGGAGCGCCCCCCCATGCCGGATTCGCCGTGGGGCTCGATCGGCTGGTGGCCATCTTCGCCGGCGAGGACAACATCCGCGAGGTGATCGCCTTCCCGAAGACCCAGTCGGGGGCGGACCCGATGACCGGTGCACCAAAGCCGTTGGCGCCGGGCGTGCTGGCCGGCCTCGGCTTGCAGTTGATCCCGTCCAAGGGCTGAGCGACGCATCGTGGCCGGCGGCGATCTGTTCTCGGGGGCGGCCGAGGAGCGGCTGGCCACCCGGGCACCACTGGCCGCCCGGCTCCGGCCCCGAACCCTCGACGAGATCATCGGCCAGCAGCACCTGGTGGGACCGGGGGCCCCTCTCCGGGCCCTGATCGAATCCGATCGGCTGACCTCGGCGATCCTCTGGGGACCCCCCGGCACCGGCAAGACCACGCTGGCATCGGTGGTGGCCGCTGCCACCGCCAAGCGCTTCGTGCCGCTGTCCGCCGTGAGCGCCGGGGTGAAGGACGTGCGCGAGGTCGTCGACGGCGCCCGCCAGCTGTTGGGCGAACAGGGCCGGGGGACCATCCTCTTCCTCGACGAGGTCCACCGGTTCAATCGGGCCCAGCAGGACGCCCTGCTGCCCTCGGTGGAGGAAGGGCTCCTGGTGCTCATCGGGGCCACCACGGAGAACCCGTTCTTTCAGGTCAACGCGCCGCTCCTGTCGCGTTCGACCCTGTGGCGGCTCGAGCCGCTCTCCATCGAGGAGCTGGAGGAGGTGGTGGCCCGGGGCCTCAGTGCCGAAGGCGCCACCGCCGAGCCCGAGGCCGTGTCCGCGCTGGTCGGCCTGGCCGACGGAGACGCCCGGGCGGTGCTCACGACCCTCGAGGTGGCGGTGGCGCTGTCCGGACCGGAGCCGATCTCGCTGGGGGATGTGGAGCGGGCCCGCCACTCCCGGCTGCAGCACTACGGCGAGGACGCCCACTACGACCAGATCAGCGCCTTCATCAAGTCGGTCCGAGGCTCGGATCCCGACGCCGGCCTGTACTGGTTGGCCCGGATGCTCGAGTCCGGCGAGGACGCCCGCTTCATCGCCCGTCGCCTGGTGATCCTGGCCAGCGAGGACATCGGCGAGGCCGACCCCCTGGCCTTGGTGGTGGCCGATGCCGCCGCCCGGGCCGTGGAGTTCGTGGGGCTGCCGGAGGCTCAGCTCAACCTGGCCCAGGCCGTGGTGCACCTAGCCTGCGCCCCGAAGTCGAACCGGGTGACCGTGGCCCTGGGCCGGGCCCAGCGGGACGTCCGAGAGGGACCCCGCGGGGACGTGCCTCCCCACCTTCGCGACGCCCACTACCGGAGCGCGGGGGCCATCGGTCACGGCGAGGGCTATGTCTATCCCCACGACCGCCCCGAGGCCTGGGTCGATCAGCAATACCGCCCGGCCGACGTGGCCGGGAGCCGCTACTACGAGCCGAGCGACCGGGGCCACGAAGCGATCGTGGCCGAACGCCTGCGCGCTTGGCGGAACGAGGGGCCGGAGGATATCGACCCGGGTGATGAACGCGGCCACTCGAATTAGGCCAGACTGTCGGCCATGACCAGGCAGAGACCGGGCCAGTCCCTGGTGGCCCTGGTCACCTCGCTCGTGCTGGTCACCTTGGTCGGCTCTGTCGCCACCGTCGACGTGGCCGGGGCGGCCGGTTCCCCTGCGACGAGAACGGTGGGTCGTGCCCCCGTATTGCCCCGGGGCGCTTCGGTCATCGGCGCCACCGACGGCGCCGTCGGCATCACGGCCGACGTGTCGCTGAAGCCGCGGGATCCGGCGGCACTGGATGCGTTCGTGGCCGCGGTGTCGACGCCCGGCTCGGCGCAGTACCACCACTACCTGGGCGCCGGCCAGTTCGGCTCCACGTTCGGGCCGACCGCGGCCGTGATCGACGGCGTGCGGAGCTGGCTGTCCTCTGCCGGCCTTCATCCCGGGGCGACCTCGCCGGACGGTCTGCTGATCCCGGTGACCGGCACCGCCCGCCAGATGGCCGGCGCCTTCGGTGTCACGCTGGTCGACACCCGGCTCCCCGGTGGGCGCGTGGCGCGGTTCTCGGAGAATGCCCCGGCCGTGCCCTCGACGCTGGCATCGTCCCTGGAGGGTGTGGTGGGCCTGAGCACGGTGGCGCAGCCCCAACCCCAGATCGTGCTGACTCCTGGCACCAATACCGCCCCCAGCCCGCGGTCGCCGGTGCCTCACGTGGGACCGGTGCCGTGTGCCCAGGCCACCAGCACGGGCGGGTACACCGCCGACCAGCTCGCCTCCGCCTACGGGTTGAGCGGCCTCTACGGCGGGGGCAAGACGGGCATCGGTCAGACCATCGGCATCTACGAGCTCGAGCCGTTCGCCGCCAGCGACATTGCCGCCTACCAGGCCTGCTACCTGCTCGCCAACCCGATTAGTAACGCCCTGGTCGACGGAGGTGCCGGGAGCGGTCCGGGTCATGGCGAGGCCGCCCTCGACATCGAGGACGCGGCCGGTTTGGCACCGGGGGCGTCGATCAGGGTGTACACCGGCCCGCAGGGAGGCGCCGGACCCCTCGACACCTACGCCGCCATGGTCAACGACCCGTCGCTCAAGGTGATCTCGACCAGCTGGGGTCTGTGCGAGCCGGAGATGGCGGCCCAGCCCGGGGTGCAGGCCATCGAGTCGACGCTCTTCGCCCAGGCGGCGGCCCAGGGCCAGACCGTGGTGGCCGCCTCCGGGGACTCCGGGTCGACCGACTGCTACGTGCCCGGGGTCGATCTCACGGCCACGGTGAGCGTGGACGACCCGGCCGATCAACCCAATGTGACCGGGGTCGGGGGGACGACGCTGCTGTCTCCGGGGCCGCCGCCGGCCGAGACCGTGTGGAAGAACATCTTCGGATCCGGAGGGGGCGGTGTCTCGTCCGCCTTCGGCATGCCGTCGTGGCAGTTCGGCCCGGGGGTGGGCGCCTCCGCGGCCGTGGCCCGGTGCACCGCGCTGGCCAAGTCGAGCTGCCGGGAGGTGCCCGATGTGTCGGCGTCCTCCGATCCCCTCCACGGCTACGCCATCCGGTTCAACGGCAACTGGACGGTGGCCGGCGGGACCAGCGCCGCCTCGCCCCTGTGGGGGGCGATGATCGCCGTCATCGACCAGGGCCTCTTCGGTTCGGCCGGGATGATGAACCCCACGCTGTACGGGGCGGGCGCCTGCGCGGTCTCGCCGTTCAACGACGTGACCGTGGGCAACAACGCCGTGCTCGGCGCCAGCGATGGGCTCTACCCGGCCACGGCCAACTACGACGTGGCCAGCGGATGGGGATCGCCGATCGCCACCACCCTGGCGGCCTATTTGTCCTCGCCGCCGAGTTGCCCTTCGGTGACGCGGGTCCTGCCGACCAAGGGGGCGGTGGGCGGCGTCAACACGGTCACGATCAGCGGGTCCAATTTCTCCGGAGCGACGTCAGTCAGATTCGGTGGCGTTGCGGCCATCTTCTTCGTCCTGTCGCCGAGCACGCTGGTGGCCGTGGTGCCACCAGGCCCCTCGGGCGGGGCGGTGGTGGATGTCACCGTCTCCGATGTGGGCGGGACGAGCCGCACCGTGCCGCAGGACCGCTACGCCTACGTACTGCCCGGCTACTGGGAGGTGGCCTCCGACGGTGGCATCTTCACCTTCGGGTTCGCCGGGTTCCTGGGCTCGACCGGGGCCATCGCCCTGAACAGGCCGGTGGTCGGCATGGCCCCGACCGCCGACGATGGCGGCTACTGGCTGGTGGCCTCCGACGGCGGCATCTTCAGCTTCGGCGACGCCGGCT
>JADMIJ010000278.1 GCA_015478655.1 Acidimicrobiales bacterium
TGAGGTGCCCCGTTGTTCTCGGACCACGACCCGGATAGGGTCGAATCCGAAGGGTGGCACAGAAATTGGCTCGGAAGTATCGCAAGTTCAGCCCCGAGTTTCGTGACGAAGCCGTGCGACTGGTGATCGACAACTCACGTCCGATCGCTCAGGTCGCACGGGAACTCGGCGTGAACGAAGGCACCCTCGGGAACTGGGTTAACCTGTACCGCAATGAGCACGCCGACGAAGAGCCTCCCCTGACGCCGGCCGAGCGTATACAGCTCGCCGAAGCGCAACGAGAACTACGGGAACTCCGCATGGAGAACGAGTTCCTAAAAAAAGCCGCAGCGTACTTCGCCCGGGATCCCCGGTAGCTGAGAAGTTCGAGTTCATCGACTCGTGCCGAACCAGCGACGCGAAGTACGCCTACCCGGTGAAGAAGATGTGTACGTGGCTGTCTGTTTCCTCATCAGGGTTCTTCGACTGGAAGAAGCGGTCGCCGTCATTGACCGCCGAACGACGTGAACGACTGAAGCTGCTCATCGCTGATGCATTCACGATGTCCGATGAGACCTACGGCTACCGGCGTATCCACGCCCAGCTCGCGCGGTGGGGCGAGCCCTGTGGGCCCGAGCTCGTGCGGGGCATCATGCGTGAGCTGGACCTGCGGCCCTGCCAGCCCCGACCGTGGCGGGCCGGCCTGACCGAGCAGAGCGGACTCGAGCATCACATCCCTGATCTCGTCGGCCAGGACTTCACCGCTTCGACGCCCGG
Organism: Acidimicrobiales bacterium; assembly: GCA_015478655.1. Classification (GTDB taxonomy): domain Bacteria; phylum Actinomycetota; class Acidimicrobiia; order Acidimicrobiales; family RAAP-2; genus Bog-756. Next base: position 757 of record JADMIJ010000278.1, read on the forward strand.
TCAGAAGCTCATCGGAGATATTACCTACATTCCGACGTGGGAGGGTTGGCTGTATTTGGCGACCGTGATCGACTGTCACACACGAATGGTCATCGGCTATGCCATGGACGACAACTACAAGACTCCGCTCATTCAGGACGCCCTGCGCCGAGCCTCTCGCAACAACGCGCTCGAGGTCGACGCGATCTTCCACTCAGATCGAGGGAGCAACTACACGTCGTACGAGTTCGGCACCACCGTCGACGAACTCGGGCTCCGCCAGTCGGTAGGCCGTACCGGCATCTGCTACGATAACGCAATGGCCGAGTCGTTCTTCGGCGCGTTGAAGAACGAGCGGGTTAATCGCACCATCTACCCCACGCGTGACCATGCTCGTGCGGACATCGCGCGTTACATCGAGTTCTGGTACAACCGGCAAAGACTTCACTCCGGGCTGGGCTACAAAACTCCCCAAGAAGCCCTCGATGACTGGACAAGCGACCAGGAAGCGGCGTAGGCTAACCGAATTCAAGCGGTCCGAAAAACGCGGGGCAGCTCA
>JADMIJ010000279.1 GCA_015478655.1 Acidimicrobiales bacterium
GCCCGAGGCTGATCCCGATGAACTCGGTCACGATCGTCAACGCATTAAGCAAGAACAGATCGATCACACTGAACGCGCCCCAGAACTTCCCGAACCGTTCCAGAATCAGCCGGGCGTGCCCGACCCCGGTGACCGCCCCCAGGCGCACCACCATCTCCTGATTCACATAGAGCACCGGGACCAGCAGTAACAACGTCCACAACAGTCGGGTGCCGTAGTTCTGCCCGGCCTGGGTGTAGGTGCTGAACGCGCCCGCGTCGTTGTCCCCGACCATCACGATCAACCCAGGACCCACGATCGCCAACAACGTCTTCGCCCGCCGCGACAGGCTGGTCCGTCCCTCCTCGTCATCGAGACGGATCGTGCCCATCGCACCCTGGATATCGCCCAGATGCGCCTCATCGAGCACCGCGCTACCCGCAGGGGCGGGCCCGCGGGGCGGCGATGGCGGGGTGGGATCGGCCACCGACGCCGCCGCGGCGTCGGGTGCCGGCGCCGAGGTGGCCGGGGTGGCCGGCGCGGCCGGTGGGTCGCCTCGGGTCTCACCGCGTGGGGCCGGAGTGTTTGAGGTCATCGGGATCATCCCTTTCACCAGCCCCTCGGCCCGGGCTCGCCCGAGCTCGGGCGTTGATAGGTGCGGCCACCGAAGGCCGCCGTCATCACCATCGCGCAACAGCCCATCGCGCTGTGCTGCCGCTGCCCTCCAGGTGCTTCGGTCAAACCAACGGCCCACCAGGCGCCGAGTCAGCGACAGCCCCCGGGTGGGGAGAAAGCGAACAGCACCGAGATGCGGACCAACATGGACGTGGCTCATCACTGCCATCCCATCGAACGGGTGCCCGACTCCACGAACCTCGACGGGTGCGGCCCTGTGATCAGGCCGGACGCGAGTTGTGGTCGGTAGGCGCGAGGTGGATATGAGCAACCGGACCGTGATCACCAGAACTGGGACCACCGGGACTGTGACTGTCGCCGCTATCCATCTCTCACCTCCTCGCAGCCAGGACACACGCGGGTGCCAGCACCATCTGCGCGCAGCGTGAGGACCCGCAGACCACCAGAGCGGGGGCCGGGCTCGGGCACCTCCTCGTCAGAGCTTTGGCACTGCACGGCGTGATCCCCACCCCGACCGGAGTGGGGAAGCCACTTGGGGCAACCCCTTAGTCCGGGGAAACCTGTCCTGACCCAGGGGCGTCCCTCGACACCGAAAGGCCAGTGGCCTATATCCGCGCAGACGCCTCACCGACCGAGGTGCTACCCGACCAGTTGCCCCCGCCCCGTGGTGCA
>JADMIJ010000280.1 GCA_015478655.1 Acidimicrobiales bacterium
AACGACTGATCGGATTGGAGCGAAACGGGTGATCGGATTGGAGCGAAATCCGCACGGAGATCATTGGATGACCGCCGTCGACGACGCCGTGAGCGTCATGCTCGGGGCCATTGGGAACAGGAAGGTGAAGGACCGCGTGGCCGTCACGGTGAGCGAGTTGCCGGCGGCGGTGCTGGAGGACGCACAGACTGAGGCGCAGACGACGCTGACCGAAAAAGTGGCGCGGCCACTGGCAGCCCAGCCCGCCAGCAGGCGCGTGAAGCCGGGGCGCAGCCGCATCGGGGGCGAGGCGATCTCCGCCTCGGCATCTCGCAGGTGAGGGCGAGGCCGGAGGCGCAGCGGTAGGCGTTGCTGTCGCCGGGATCCAGCCGCCGACCAGGGACGCCGAGGCCGTGGATGATTTCACGAAAGTCGATGCGCTGGCCATCAGCGAAGAGGCGATATTCGTGCTCCAAGCCCAGGAGGGCTGTGGGCGCGGCCTCAGGCGCGGCGTAACCCATGGCCGCCACGAAGTCGGCGCTGAGACAACGGGCGGCAGCCGTGCTCATGGCGGGCTCAGCCAGCCATAGGGGCACCTCTACATCTAACGAGGCTTCGACTGATGACCCTCATCGGTGTTGCTGCCCTGGTCGCCGATGGCCAGGCCAGCGGGCTCGCCCGGCCCGCCGCCGGGGGCACCCTCCCGCTTCGCCGACTTATCCGCAGGGTTGCCCGCGTCACCCACGGCGATGTCAGCGGGCTCGCCCGGCCCGCCGCCGGGCATTACGGATCGTGCTGCCTCTTGGCTGGTTTCGGTCCCTTTCTCGCCCATTGTCGACTCCCTTCTTGAAGCCATTGTGCGCCACGAGGCACCCAGCCATACGTCCGAGTGGGATGGAAAGGCCCACCGCCGGGCTGTCGCAGCAGTCCGGTGAAGCTGGGGGCAGCCTGACCCTGGAGGCGCAGGGATCAGGTGGGAGCAGCCCCGCCGCCGTCCGCGTGACTAGAACAAAGAAGACCGCCGGACGAATGGACTTGCGACTCACAAGGGCCACACAATGTCCGCGTCGTGTGCGGCCAGCTCTGAAGGCGTTCCGGAAAGGGAGCCCTCGCAGAGCGACCGTCGCGTGCTCTCCGGACGAGCCGTGACTGCCGTTCCGAAATGTGGGGTCGTTTCGGAGTCGGCGAGGAGGTGGCATGTCGTTCATTTCAGGCGCCTCGGAGCAGACGAGGCCTCGGAAGCGAAGCGAACCTAGTGTCCTGAGTCAGAAGTGTGTGATATAATAGAGGCATCTCTCGTGGCCGCA
>JADMIJ010000281.1 GCA_015478655.1 Acidimicrobiales bacterium
CGCTGCGCGTTGGCGCTGATCATTTTCAATCCACCGAGGGCGAACGCCCCTAGGGTGAGGGTGACCGCGGCAAGACGCACCGGCCGCGGTGGATAGGTCACCAGGGCACCGATGGCGAGCGCCAGACCAGGCCACGAGGCAATCAGGTTCCCACCACCCAAGATGTCGACCCGTAGCCAGCTGTAGAAGACAACCAAGATTGCAGGAACTACCGCCAGCACGACGATCAGAACGGCCCTAGGTGATGGGTGCCAGTGCGACGGGCTTCGCCCGCGTAGCTTCAGAATGAGGCCCAACAGTCCGAGGGCCAGCCCGGCTACCGCCAGGGCCACCGCGAAATGGCCGGGGACCAGAGAGTTCTCGATGTTGGGATGACCCACCGACCAGGCAGTCACATCCTCCTTGATGGCCTTCCATCCGAATGGTTGAAACGCCTTAATGAAGTTGGGTGCGTGGAGGTCCTCTTTGAGCCCGCCGAGCCAGGGGAGAAAGGCAATCCCGGCGGCGACATTCGCCACGACCAGGGCTCGTCGGGCCTGGGGTTGGGTCCACAGTGCCCAGGCCAGCTGGGCGACGAGCAGGAACACCACCGTGTAGTGGCTGTAGGCGGCTGCGCAGGTGCAGGCGGCGTAGGCGACCCACCACCTGACTCGGCCGGTGTCCAGTGCTCGCAGGAGCGAGAGCGTGGACAGCAGGCCCAAGAACAGCACCAGCATGTAGGTCCGGGCTTCGGTGGAGAAGAAGATCATGTAAGGGGAGAGAGCCACAGAGGTGGCGCCGACTAGTGCGGCACGACGCCCGATGGTCCACAACCCGAGTAGGAACGTCAGCGGAATGGCAGCCGTGCCCGTGACGAGCGAAACAAGCCGGATGGACTGGGCCGGGCTGCCCAGCAGCCCTTTGGTCGCCCAGGCCAGGATGAAGAACAACGGAGGGGTGGTCTCCTGACGGCTGTGCACGAGTGAGAGGACACGGCCCAAGCTGTGTCCGACAACGATGTAATAGGTCGAGATCTCATCGCCGGCGAGGGAGTCGTTGAACGACGGCAGCCGCAGTAACAGGCCGCCAACTGTGATGGCAGCTACCAGTACCAGGATGAACCTCGGCAAGGGGCTTTCGTCCTCCGGAGCCGTCCCCTCCCGTTTCCTATGTCCGCGAGACTGCCGCGACCACGGGGGGGTGACAGCCTCGGCCGCACCAGGGTCGACGGGTGCGAGAATACCCCCGACGGAGCCGCCGTCACCACCGCTCGACCTGTCCCCCTCGTCGCCCTGGCTTACCATC
>JADMIJ010000124.1 GCA_015478655.1 Acidimicrobiales bacterium
GTGTGGCGCAGTGTGTATGGCGTCCAGTGACAACGGGAGCCGGGTTTCCACCTGATCGCAGGCGGTGATCTCGACGACAGAACCCTTCGCAACCCCAGCTCAGCGGCTGAGACCACATATTGCGGACTCCCCCCACGCCATTGTCTCGGCGGCGACTCTTGCCGACGGCGATCAGCTGGGTCGGACCGGAGGTGGCAGGGAAGCCCGACGGACGCCAAGAACGGCGCGACTGTCCGGCCGACTCGGCTTCGTCCACGCTCTGTGATCAGTGACTTTGGTCGCCTAGTGTCCAGTCGTTGCGGGCCTCGAGCGCCCGAGCCGGCGACGACCGTCGATCGAACGGAGAGGAATGCCGACGATGAGCTTCGTTCCCTATGACCGGCCGGTGCGGGCCGCCTTTGTGGGCCTCGGACGGATCTACGACCTCAACGTGCGTGCCTATCTCGACAATCCAGATGTCGAGGTCGTGGCCCTGGTCGATCCCGACGAGAAGCGCCGGGCCCAGCGTCAGGTCGACTGGCCGGAAGCTCGCACGTTTGCCTCGGTGGGGGAAATGGGAGCCAGCGGCCTCGAGGTCGATGCCGTAGAGGCGCTGCTGCCCATTCCACTCCACGTCGACGGAGTCGTCGAACTGCTGGACCACGGGTGGCACGTCAACCTGCAGAAGCCGATGTGCAACGACCTGGCCGGTGCCTCGCGAATGGTTGAGGCGGCCGTATCCAATGACCGGCAACTCAGGGTAATGGAGAACTACATCTTCTACGAGCCGTTGGTCAGGCTGAAGCAAATCGTCGAGTCCGGCGATATCGGCGAGGTGAGCGGATATCACATGAAGATGGTGGGAAGTGGGCTGGGAGGGTGGGAGGTGCCGGCGAGCAGCTACCGATGGCAGTTCATGCAGATGCGCAACGGGCGCGGCATTCTCGTGTTCGACGACGGCTGGCACAAGCTAGCCACCGCGCTCTGGCTATTCGGTCCCATCCGGGAGGTTCGGGCCTGGGTTGGCGCCACCGAGGTGTACGCCGGCGTAGAGATCGACGCCCCAACGACGTTGGTCTGGGAACACGACAATGGAGTGCGAGGGGTGTGGGACATCAGCCTGGCACCCGACATGTACCTCCGTTCCGACTACTACACGAATGACGAAAGGTGGGAGGTGACCGGCCGAAAGGGATTCGCTCGAGTCAACCGGTGCACCGGCCGGGGTGTGCAGCAGCCGAGCCTTGAGGTGTACACCGACGGAGAAATGCGGGCGTTCCACGCGCTCGATGACGACTGGGCTAGTAGCTTCCGGGATTCTGGTCGTCACTGGTTGCGCTGGCTCCATACCGGTGAGGGCCCGTTGCAGTGGAGCGGGGAGGAGGCCGTCTCGGTGCTGCGCTTCGCCCTCGCTGCCTACGCGAGTAGCGAGGCTGGGGGTGTGGGGGTGGACCCCGCCACCGTCGAGTAGCGCGGGAGGTAGCTATCGGAGGAAGGGGTACAAACCCGAGCAGGACAGGAAGTGGGTTCCCATCTGCTATTGCCATCTGATATTGCTTGGCGACTTGGAGTTCTCGATTGCGCTCCAACTTGCGGAAGCGTGCCGTTCTCGAACTCGAGTCCTCAGCTCCACGGGTTGAGGACCCTGTCCCGAGATCTCGGATTTGATGTCGCCCAGCCCGCCGACCGGCCGGCTCGCCACTACGATCTGGCACGCCGGCAACTTCTGTCAGTCACTATGCTAGAACCTTCGGACGTCAACTCCGAAAGGACATCCGCCGTGGACACCGCACCCGCTCAACGCCTTCTCTCGGATATGCGCGGAGTCCGCTACGGCGAGGTGATCGCCGTCTTCCCGCGGGACTCCGGGTTCGAAGCCGAGGTCTACGGCACTCAGATGCTGAACGACTGCCCCCAGGAGCTCTGGGGCGCCCTGGATGCCGACTCCATCGCCGCAGAGCTGGGCGCTGTTGCGGTCAAGCTAAACGGCCCCCGCCACTGGATGATCGACGGCCTCGGCCAGAAGGTCGCCGTCTTGGACCCCGTAGTTCGAGACTTCAACGGTCTGACCATGCGACGGATCGCCGTCGTCGATCTGGGCGCAACCCCGTCGACCACCCCGTACACCGAGGTCCACGTCAACCGCGGCGCGGTGTTCTTCTTCGACGCCGGCGCCGCCGTCTACGAATTGGTCAACCCCGAGGGCCTGGCTTACGTGATGCAGGCCTACTGCGTAGGAGTCGACCCCACCACCACCGAGGAGAGCCTGGAGATGCTGGGTGGGCGCCTGGCCCTGCCGCCGGGCTGGTCCTACCGCTCACGGGTCCTGGACGAGGAGCTGGTGATCGACACCACACAGACCGTCGCCACCGTGCTCCAGGACGAGTTCGAGCACTCCTACACGCTGCCCGAGTAGCCCGGTTTCGAGCGGGCGATCCCGGGGTGCCGGCGGACGGCTCTGTTATATCGATCGATGGTCGGGACAGAGATGACATTCACCGCCCAGACTGGCCGAGGACAGCTTCCCTCTCAGCGCTAGTGGCGCGACTTTAGCCCGCCCGACCTCGCACAGACATTTAGTGAAGGAGACTGGAGACAACATTGATGACCAGAGCGACAATCACCGCTCCATACAAGTAGGAAAGCATCGCATGGGCCAGAGCGATCCTTCGAATTGACTTGGTCGTCAGATTCGTGTCGGAAACCTGAAACGTCATTCCAATGGTCAAAGCCAAGTAGGCGAAGTCCAGATAGGTAGGAGGGTCTTCCTCATTGAAGTCGATGCCCCCTATCGGCTTGGAATAGTAGGTACGGGCGTAGCGCAATGTGAACACGGTGTGCACCAGCCCCCACGTCAGGGTCACGCTCAGTATCCCCAGGGCAATCAGGTAGGCCTTGGCTCCCCCAGCTGCATGTCCGGCCCTGATCAGAACCAATCCCACGGCCGCCAGTAGTGCGACGCCCGAAGATAGGACGATGAGTTCGGACAGTCTGATGCTCGTATCCTCTCTGCTCGCATGGGCCTTGGTCTCATCAGCGTTCAATCTGGCCACCGAGAGCCAGATCCATGAAATGAGAAACACAACACCTGCATCCCAACCAATGAGCATCGCGGCCTGCCAAAAGGTGAGCAGTGACGAGAGCCCACCCGCAATCACACCCAGAGACGCGGCGACTGCGACGCGCACTCCCGCTCGCGCCATTCGCGAACGCTCAGAAAGGAACAGTTTCGGGCTCATGGGCGAAGCGTAGAACGCCGGGTGGTTGTCAGGTCACCACCGGACCGGATACGCATTACGTGCCCACGGAGGTGGAATCGGCCACAGTCCGACAGCCGGTGGCAAGTCCCCAACGCTTGCAAGTACGCCTCCGACCTGGCGGTCGGCACGACAGATATTGGATCCGGCAAGCAACGCTCAGTAGATGTTGCGGAAACCTTCAATGAATGTGATCCGGTTGCCGTCCGGGTCGACAATGGTAGAAAGCCGCACACCCTTGTTTGCAGATTGAATGCTGTTGGGCGCTAGTCCCCGTGCTGTGAGTTCGGCGACGTGCCTGTCCAAGTTGTCCACAGCGAAGTTGAGCAGTGTAGACCCAGCCCGCTCTGGATCCCGAAATACCTGAATCCAGCCTGTGTCCGTAACTCTCCACTCGACCAACGTCTCCATTGGATGGTTGTCCTCTGAGCGCCCGACCAGTCGTTCGTACCAGGGTCGTGCCGCCTCCATGTCTGATACAGGGACAACGGCCAGTACTTGATCAATCGACATGGTTTGCCTTTCCGCTGCACTGCCCTTCTTGTGGTCTGAAGACCACGGAACCCTGACTTAGGGAGAGCCACGCAACTGGGTGTTTGGACGTCCTTCGGGCGCAATACTCATCGGTCTGCACCGAACCACCAACTTCCCTGGCTACAAGCGCCGCTGCTCTGGAAGCTTGAAGTCGGACAGGTGACGGCAACTTACTGGCCAACCCGAGCGGCTCGGTGACGCTCGACCTCATGCTTGACTTACGATCTGTTGAGAGTCCCCGGAGCCGGCGAAGAGGGACTCACCGATGACTCCTTGAGGTCCCGCCCGTCTAGCAATCTGTGAACTCAATCTACGTCTCGAGTGGTCCGGATCGCTCTCGAAGCATCCTCTGCCGTTCAGCGGCGCCGAGATGGGCAGGCTCGGTGGAGTCGATGAACTCGACGAGCGCCTTGACGAACTGCTCCGGAGCCTCGATCTGGGGAAAGTGGCCTACCCCCTCGATGATCACCAGCCGGCTCCCGGGCACCGCCTCGTGCGCGGCGTAGGCGTGGCTCACCGGGATGATGTCATCTCGGTCCCCCCAGACGATCAGGGTCGGCATCGGGGACGCCAGGTAGAGTCGATCCATAGCGCTCACCGTCTGACCGCCAGGATCGATGACGGACTTGATGGTGCGGACGAACGCCTGGCGGTTCTCCGCCTCGGCCAGTGACGCGTACGCGCTCCACATCTCGGCGATGCGACCCAGGCGGATGCCGCGATCGTTGATCGTCCGAAACAGGCTGTCTCCCCAGTCGCGGACGAACCCCGGGAAAATTGCCGGCATCACGTACTCGCTCCCCGGCAACGTCATGAACCGGAGCATCCAGTTCACCTCTCGTCCTAAGCCACCACTGTCGACGAGGACCAGACGTTCGCATCGCTCAGGGTGCTGGTAGGTGAGCTGCATGGCGACCCCTCCACCAAAGGATTGGCCGACGACGGAGGCCCGGTCGATGCCGAGGACCTCGAGCAGATCACGGATCCCGCTGGCGAATGCGCCGAGTGAGTAGTCCCCGAGGGGCTTCTCGGACTGACCGTGACCCATGAGGTCCGGCGCAATGACAGTGAAGCGATCTGTCAATCGTGGGATCACGTCACGCCAGGTCCGGGAGCTACCAGCGATGCCGTGAAGGAGTAGGAGAGTGGGTCCATTTCCTTCCATCAGGTACGCCATGTCGTGGCCGTGGATCGAGACGTGGTGCAGCTGGCCGTCCATGGGGACATTCTCCTCCAATCGTGCGGGCCGCGTTACTGAAGCGGATCCGCCCAACCTCATACTGGACGGGTCCCGCTCTGTACGCCTCACAGCGAACGGACGGATCACTGTGGCTTCCTGGCAGCAGCACAGGACAAGGCCACCTCGGGGCGCGACCCCGTGAGCGGAGGACGAGGGACACAATTGAGGTAGTCAAGGAAGAGACTCCCTGTCCCAGGGTGTCGCCGGATAGTGAACACCCGGACAGAGGCCTACGGAGAGACTCCACAGCCGGGCGGGGACTTGAGCAAGGTGCGTTCTGGCCTCAGACCACTGAGATGAGCGAGCCCCTCGATGGACTCAAACAGACTGAGCTTCCAACGGGGAAATCGGCCCATCGTCCTCAGCCAGTTGAGCTGAGGACACTCGAGCTCACCTCATCGAGCTGAGGCCCCCCGGGAGTGGATAGCAGGCCACTGCGACGACGAACCGGCGTCCGGGGTGTCACGGGGAGGTCGGCGCCGGACTCCCGTCGCTCCTTCCCCCCTAGACGCGCCAGGACGGTGGGCCGACACCGTCGACCCACCGTCCCCAGGTACCAGGAGTAACCGGTTCAGCTGGCCGTGCCGCTCGGGGCAGGCACGTTGCACTTGGCCTCGATGGCCGAGGCCGCCTTATCCAGGCGGTTCGTGAACGTCGCGCTCTTCAGCCGGGTGATGCGCCTCTCGAGGCGGTCTGCCAGCCTGGTGTGTCCGGCCGCCGCCGCCTTGGCCTGGGCCGCAGTCAGCTTGGGCAGTCCGGCGGCGATGTCGCCCTCGACCTTTTGGATCCGGTCCAGCACCTTGGTGGCGTTGGCACAGTTGACTTTGGCCAGTCGGGTGGCCGGGGTCGGGGTGGCCGTCCCGGCCGTAGCCGCTCCGGCGACGCCGGCCGCGCCGAGAGACAGTGCTCCGACAGCCACCACACCGACGATGGCCTTCTTCGCCGCGGGGATGATGTTCATTGTTGCTTCCTCCTGAATGTGACCGGTGGTTCCGGCTCTTCATTAGTTATCGCCCGTAGGCATGGGCGATTCATGATGCACCTGTTAGGAGAGGATGATGGCGTCCTCTTGCACCCGACAAGTCACACCTCAGCCGGCGAAGAAGCGATGATCAAGAATGGTTCTCTAACTACTGGCGGCTTCACCGGTGACCGAGGCCTCTAGCCTGATGCCGGCGAGTGATCCCAAGAAGCTGGCGTCACCGTAGGAGTACAAGGCTCCGTCTCGGCCCGCAATCCAGTACCCGCGTCCGCTCTTGGTGGCGATGATCCCGCCCACGGGGACTGGGCGGACAATTCCCTGGCCAGGAACCGAGCCGTAGAAGCCGGCGTTCCCGAAGGTGAAGACGCCGCCGTCGGAGGCCGCGAGCCAGTAGCCGCGACCATCGGGGGTGGATGCCATGCCCATGATGGGTGCGTTGA